>JBBSAT010000035.1:0-40149 GCA_038252025.1 Polyangiales bacterium
ATCGCGCCCGACTCGAAGCGCACTCCGTAGCCCTCGCCGTCCAGGTTCGAGAACGCCTGGCTGATGCGCGCCTGCATCACGCCGCCCCAGGGGTCGGCGCGCTGCCCGTCGAAGCGACCCCAGAGGCCGGTCACCGGGTGGAGCCTGAGGAACCGACCGAGCGCCGGCGACTCGATCCCGCTCCGCGCGAGCAGCACCGGTGAGAAGGTCGCGCCGCACGCGACGATCACCGCGCGCCCGAAGACCGTGAGCGGCACGCGCTTTCGATCGGGCGTTCCGCGCGCGCCGACGCTCGCCCGCACGCCCACGGCGCGCCCGGCCTCGGTGATGATCTTCGTCGCGTCGGCCTCCGCGACGATCCGCGCGCCGTGCGCCGTCGCGTCCTCGAGCCAGGTCCGCATCGTCGACTGCTTGGCGCCGAGCCGGCAGCCGAAATTGCAGAAGCCGCAGCTCTCGTCCTCCGCGCATCCCTTCACGTTCCGGTGGAGCGGCATCACGTCCCAGCCGAGCTTCTGGCAGCCGCGCTCGATCACGCGATCGCGAAACCAGGGCGTCGAGCTCCGGTCGTTGACCGAGAGGCGCTCCTCGACAGCGCGGAGAGACGCCTCGAACTCCGCGCCCGAGAACAGGTTCTTGAAGCCGGCGACCCGATCCCATTCGGCGCGCACCGCGTCCGGCGTGCGGAGCGACGTGGAGTAGTTGACGACCGTGCCGCCGCCGACGCAGCGGCCCTGGATGATCGCGACGCCGGCGTCCGACGTCGCCCGCGTGTCGTAGAGATCGCGATCGGCGTCGTCCTGCTTGTGCGTGAAGTCGCTCTCGCTCTTGTACGGACCGCGCTCGAGAACCACGACGTCGAGGCCGGCCTTCGCCAGCACCGCGGCTGCCGTTCCGCCGCCTGCGCCCGAGCCGATGATCACGACGTCGCAGGTCCAGGTCGTCGGCCCCTGGATGTTGATGGGCTTGAGCCGCTTCGGTGTCGGGGGCGGCGGGCCGAGAGGCCCCGGATAGCCGATGGCCGAGAACAGCGGGCTCGTCCCGTCCTCGCGCGGCCAGGCCGCGAGGCTCATCACGAGCTGCCGCATCGCCTTGAAGGTCTGTCGCGAGAACGCACGTGAGCTCGCCGCCATCTCGAGCAGCGCGCTCTCCTGCGCGACGCCGGTCAGCCGATCGAAGCGCACGGGTCGACTGAAGAGCAGCAGGCCGCCCGCCCGGCTCGAGAGCGCGGCGAGCATGGCGCGGACGCCGAGCGCGGCGTCGCTCGGGAGCCGCGCGAAGAGCTCCGGGAGGCGCGCCTGGACGTTCAGCTCGCTCGCGGAGAGGCGATCGATCGCGTTCCCGCCCTCCGCGGGCGATCGACCCGACGTGAGCGCGGGAAGAAACGCGTCGGCGACGACGGCGAAGGTGCGGAGCTCGCGAGCGGTGAGCGACATGTTCGACGACGCCCGCCTCAGCGGAGCGTGAGGTGCTCCGTGGCTACGGCTTCCACGTCGGCGCGTCGGAAGAGCAGCGGGCGCGAGCGGCTCTCCACCCAGTCCGCCTGGAGGTCGCCGAAGTGCGGGCTGTCCGGATCGCCGGAGACGCCGCGCGGGATGTTGACCATCGCCTCGGGCGTGCCGTCGGCGGCGAATTGCACCGCGAGCCGGAAGATCGAGCCGCCCGTCGACTCGAGCCGCGTCCTCGGATCGACACCGTCGAAGAAGTTGGCGTCCGACACGTTCACCGTGCCGAGCGAGCCGTCGGTCGGCCAGAAGCCGCCGTCGAGCCGCGGTCCCGAGATCGAGTGGAAGTACGTTCCGTGGATCGCGCCCCACGTGTAGAGCGCCCGGTCGGTCCCGCCGAACTGGTCCGTCAGGTAGCTCGCGACGGAGTCGAGCGCGCGCACGAAGGCGGTCGAACGACCGTCGGCGAAGAACGTGTCGCCGTTGGGCGTCGTGTCGTTCACCACGATCGAGAGGAGCTTCATGATGTACGTGTCGCTCTGATCGAGGATCGGGTTGAAGACGAGACCCAGATCGTCCGCGATGGTGATCCGCGCCAGGTAGAACATGAGCGCGTTGAAGACGACCGCCTCGCTCGAGGTGCGCTCCATGCGACGGTCCCAGTCACGCAGCAGCGTCACGAGCGCGTCGAGATCCGAGCGATCGCGGTAGGCGGCCAGCGCCGGATCCGTCATCCGCGCGTCCCAGTACGAGAAGAGCGGCGGGAGGAAGTCCTCCGTGAACGGGTTGTAGGTGTCGTCCTGGAGCGTGAGCATGTCGTCGATCGTCATGTCGCCGCGCGTCGCGAGGCGGCCGAGCTCGCTCTCGATGCGCGCCGCGCGCGTGCCCGGATCGAAGTAGACGCCGAAGTAGAACGGGTCCCCGACGATGGAGCCGTCGTCCGTCAGCCCGTAAGGCTCGTCGTTCGCCGTCGCGATCCATCCGCGCGTGCCGCCACGACTGTGCGGCAAGAGAGAGAACGGGAGAAAGTCCCCGGTCCAGAGCGAACCGACGTCGTCGCCGTCGAGGACCGCGTAAGGCAGACGGTCGACGGTCATCTCTCCCGCGCGGATCGGGACCTGCGGGCTCGACCGGTAGGTGATCCCGGTGCTGTTCGCCGCGACGAAGTTGAAGGCCGAGAGCTCCATCAGGTCGACGGCCGCGTCGAAGTCGTCGAGCTGGCTCACGGTGTCGAAGCGGTGGAACGCGACGGCCTCGTGCGTCGGCGCGAAGCCGATCCAACGAAGCAGGATCCGGCGCCCCGGGAAGAGCGGCACGGGGAAGAAGTCGTCGCTCATGAGCACGGCGTTCAGGTCGGGCACGTCCTCGATCTCGACGACCCGCGGCTCGGCTTCGCCCGCCACGCGGATCTCCTCGCGCCGCAGCACGATCGGATGGTCGGTCCCGCCGTAGGAGGCGACGCTGCCCTCGACGCGCACGCCCCACAGGTCCATCCAGTCCGGGTAGGTCGTGGTGGCGCCCCAGGCGAGGTGCGCGTTGTGACCGAGCTGGATCGACGGCGAGCCGACGAAGTTGAACCCGATGGCGTCGATGGTGCCGCCTGCGTCGGCGCTGTTCATCTGGTGCGTCCACATGAGCGAGGGCGAGTCGAGGCCCTGGTGTGGATCGCCGGCGAGGAGAGGGCGGCCGTTCGCGCTGTGCCGCGCGTCGACCACCCAGTTGTTGCTCGCGCCCATGGGCAGGCTGCGCCAGCGCTCGAGGAATGCGGAGAGGCGCACTCCGAGATCGTTCGGCATCGGCGGATCGATCCGCAACGCGCCGGGGCTCACGATCGGCGCGATGAGCGTGCTCGGCGGGCGCTCTTCGGGCGGGAGAGTGTGCACGTCGCGCGCAGGCATGATGAGCGGTAGGCGATCGAGCAGCGTCGGTAGAAAGCGCTGCACCACGGTCGCGAGGCCGTCGTACGCGATCTGCTCGGCGTTGCCGAAGAGGATCAGCTTGCCGACGGCCGCCGCGTCGCCGACGGTCCAGTGCTCGGGCATGTAGTCGAGCTCGCCGGGACCGAAGCCGTACGGCAGCGGGACGGCGCCGGAGCGCACCTCGTCGATGCGCGCGTTGACGCCGGCCGTCCACGCGACGTGCAGCGCGTAGATCTCCGGGCTTTCGACGAGCTCCTGCCGGCGCGAGAGATCGGCCCAGTGCGCGATGTCGAAGGTGCGGATCGTGACGTCGTCGTCGACCGAGCCCGCGCCCAGGACCTCCGCGCGCCGCCCGAGCGCGCGGCGCCTCGTGAGATCCATCTCGAAGAGGCGATCGACCGCCTGCATGTAGCCCGAGGCGTAGTACGCGTCGGCATCGTTCCCTGCGTACACGTGCGGGATGCCCATGTCGTCGCGGATGACCTCGATCGGCGCGCTCGGGCCGTCGTAGACCGGCTCCGGTGGGAGGCAGGCGTCGACCAGCGGCGTCAGCGCGCAGTCTGTCGCTGCGTCGCCCGCGCCGGCGTCGCGCGCGCTGGCGTCGTGGGCCTCGGGCGGCGCATCGAAGGCGAGCTGGCAGCCCGGAAACAGGACGGCGAGGGCGACGAAGAAGGAGAGGGCGCGCATCGAAGGCCTCGCGAGATGAAAGGGGGCGCGAGGATACCATGGCCGAGCAGCCGCGCGGCGTGAGAAGCGCGCAACGCAACGCCCCGACCACGGGCCGGGGCGTGTTCGGGGCGAAAAGGAAGTCGCCCTCGCGTGAGCGAGCGTGTGAATCCTCCGCGCGAGCTCGAGGCGTGACCAACAATGGTCGCGCCTTGTCCTTTCTCGGCGTGAAGCGCTGGGAATTCTCTCAGTCGAAGGGATCTGACCAAAGTATTTGGTCAGACCTTCAGCCCAGCTCGAGCTGGCGGAACTGCCTGGCGATCAGGGCGAGCGTGTCGAGGTCCACCGGCTTGCGCACGTGCATGCGGAAGCTGGCCTTCTTCGCGTCCTCGAGATCGCTCTCCGCACACCGGGCCGCGAGCGCGACGCACGCCGGGGGGCGCGCGAGCGCTCCAGCGACCTTCGCGAGGTCGAGCCCCGTTCCATCCGGAAGATCGAGCTCGGTGAACATCAGGTGCCACTGGTCCGTGCGCAGCGCCATTCGCGCTTCGGCGAAGGAAGCAGCGGGCTGAACGTGCGCGCCGCAAGACTCGAGGTGGAGCGCGAACACCATCAACAGTCCCGCGTCGTTCTCCACCAAGAGGACGCGCAACCCTCGCAGATCGGGCCTCGCCGCGAGAGGTCGCCGCCGAAAGACCGAGGGTGTCGAGTCCGCGAGGCGATGAACGACGCGGCCGCTGGCCACTGCCGAGCCTCGCGCTTCGGCCTCGGGTCGCTCGCTCCGCGCGAAGGGCGCCGGGCGCCGCTGCGGAAGCTCGAACCGGCGCGCATCGACGGGTCCCGCCGCCGTCGGTCTCTCGTGAACCGCAGACTCATCATCGTGTGTCATCCATTGCTCCTGGCGCCTCGCGCGCGCCGCCCTCCAGCAATCGATGTGCCCTCGAGCGAGGACGCTCGATCGCTCGGGAATGCGGCAAAAACGAGCGAACTGGCGCGAAGGGCGCGAGTCAGAGAGCCCCAGCGTTGCGTTCTTGCCCCTGTCAGCGCGTCGCAGTCCGAGGCTTGCGCAACGGGCCGCTCAGGTGCCTCGAGCGACCGTGGGGGCTGGCCGACGCTCGCCGAACTGCTACCTCCCGGCGCTCTCGTCCTCGGACCTCTCGATAAGCCCCGATCACATCATGATCTCAATGGCTTAGCCCTTCGCCACAGGAGCTCTCATGCGTCTTGCTTCCCGCTTGTCTGGGTCCTCGCTCGGAGCCGTCGTCTCGACTCTCGCGCTCTTCGTCTCGCCCGCAGCAGCGCAGCCGACCTTCACGGAGGCCGTCGCCGCCGCGCCCGCAGAGCCGACGAGCGACGTCGACATGAACCTCACCGCCGGCGCCACGATGGCCTACGGCAACTCCAGGACCTTCGGCCTCAACGTCGCTGGCAACCTGACGATCCACGAGTCGATGGAGCTCTTCGTCGCCGACGTCAGCTTCGTGTACGGAGTCGCGGCCACTCCGCTCACGTGCGGCGCGGTCCAGGCCAACCCGACTGCGTTCCCCGTCGGGACCGTCGGCTTCTGTAGCCCCGCGGCGGGAACGCCGATGGACGGCGGCGTGCGCGCGCCTGGCTTCAGCGACTGGCGAGAGAACGCGAGCAATTTCAACTGGCGCCTCCGCTACGACCACTTCTTCGACGCCGACAACGCGTTCTTCGTCGCGAACCGCGGCCGCATGGACTACTTCGCCGGCCTCGATCTGCGGCTCGGCCTCCAGCTCGGCTACAACCGAATGCTGATGCGCGAGGAGAACCACACCCTCGCGATGGACATCGGCGTCGACGCGACGGTCGACCTCTACTCTCCGGCGGTCCGGGCGCAGAACCAGGCGCTCGTCGCGATGGGCACCGCGCTGCCGGTCCTCTCCGGCACCGACGCACGTCTCGTTCCCGCGCTGCGCCTCCAGCTCGCCTACGTGAACCACATCAACGCGGTGCTCACGTACGACACGACCTTCGAGGTCCTCTGGGACGTTCCGAACCCCGAGCACTTCCGCTTCGAGTGGGTGAACCACATCCGCTCGGCGATCGACTCGTTCCTCCAGATCAGCCTCGACGTCATCTTCCGGCTCGACTCGCTGCCGCCGGGTCAGGCGCGTTCGTGGAACGAGGACGCGTCGCGCCAGACCACCACGATGTTCGACATGCTCACGACGCTGAACCTCGTCGGCAACTTCGATCTCGACGGCGAGCGCGCGGCTGCCGCCGAAGAGGCCGAGGAGATCGCCGAGGCCGTGGCAGCCGCGTGCCCCGAGGCCACGCCGTGCCCCGACTGCCCGATCTGCGCCGACTGCGCGGCCGAGGCTGCGCCTCCCGTGGACGCGGCTGCTGTGGACGCGCCCACGACCGATGCTCCGGTGACGGAAGCTCCGGCCGCTTCGGTTCAGTGAGCGCGTGAGGCACTGCTGCGCGAGCAGTCGGTGCTCCAGGCGAGCGGTCAGCTCGGCTCGCCGGCGAGCACCGCGAGGGCTTCCAGGCTCGGCGGCGCCATCGGCGGGTCGAGCGGCGTGGCGAGGCAGCGCTTGGCGAAGAGGCGCGTGTTCTCTTCCGCGTTCTCCATCAACCGCTCGAGATCGCGGCCCAGCTCCTTCGGCTTGGCCTTCCACGCACGGAAGACCGACGCGAGCTCGCTCGGATAGATCCCGAGCTCGACGCAGTGCCACACGGCGAACGGGAGCTGCGAGCCGAACACGGCGTCTTCGCTCGGCGGAAGATCGAAGACGCCGAGGACCGTGTCCTCGATCATCGTCTTGAGCGGGTCCTCTCGCGCATCGACCTGCGCTGCCAGATAGCGCGCGGTCAGGAAGACCTCCCAGCCCATCGGCAGGTCGCTCGCCACACGCCCTTCGTCGTCGTCGAGCGCATCGCGCGCGCGGTCGACGTCGATCGCGAACGCGGCGAGGTGCACGTAGGGCACGCCGTAGCGGGCGGCCATCGCGCGATCCATGACGGTCGGCCGGCCGAGGCCTTCTTTTTTCTGTCCGAGCTGGGGCAGCGTTCGACGCACGCGCGGAGGATGACCCGGGAGCCCCGGAAACGAAACACGGGATGGCGGTCGGTCGTAGCGCGTCTATGCTCGCGCACGTGCCGACCCAGAGAGCTGTCGCCGTCCTGCTCGCCGTCTTGCTCATCAGTGTCGGCGCCAGTGCGCAGGAGACGGCTCGGTCCCAGCAGATCTTGCCCTCCTCGCCCCGGACCGAGCCCGAGCCGCCCGAGCCCGATCCCGAGCTGAGTGAGCCGCTCACCTTGCCGCCCCCCGAGCCCGAGTGGCGCCTCCGGCTGGGCGTCGGGGCGACCGCGTCGACGAGCGCCACCGACGTGCTCTCGCTGCGCCTCACCCAGGAGATCGAGTGGATGCCCGCGGCCGCCGCGCCGTTCCTCTTCGGGCTCACGGGCGGTGAGGTCTTCACCTCGACCCCGATCTATCTCGCTGGCGTCCGCCTCGGCGCCTGGGCGCGCTTCTGCGAAGACCGGGTCGTCGTCTGCAGCGGTGCGATCGCGATCCGCGCGGGGGCGACGTTCGGCTTCGGCGGCACTCAGTTCGACATCGGAGGCGACGCGGACGCGCGCTTCCGCTTCGACGGTTTCGAGCTCGGTGTCCGCCTCGGCTTCTTCGTCGTGTCGGGCAACACGTTCGTCGACGCGCTCGGTCTGCTCGGCGCCGCGTTCTGAGTAACGGCGGAGAGCGCCCGTCCGCGCCGCACGCCTGGCTTTACGCCGTTGCACGAATCGGGCTAAAGGGCGGCGCATGCCGCACCCTTGGAAGTTCATTCGCGCCGGTGGCTTCGATCAGGTCCAGATCACGACGGGGGCCGATCTCGCAGCGCTGCCGACGCTCGATCAGAAGCTCTGGGTCGCGCTCGCATGCCCGACGACGGGCATCGAGTTCGACGAGCGCACGCTCGAGCTCATCGACCTCGACAAGGACGGCCGTATCCGCGCGCCCGAGCTCATCGACGCGGTGAAGTGGGCCGTGGAGCGGATGAAGGACGCCGACGATCTCGTGAAGGGGTCGGACGCCCTCGCCCTCTCGTCGCTCGACGTCGAGACCGACTCCGGAAAGCTCCTCGGCAGGACGGCGAAGACCTTGCTGAAGAGCCTCGGCAAGCCCGACGCGAAGAGCATCAGCATCGCCGACACGGAGAAGGCGCTCGAGGCGTTCTCGAAAGAAGCGTTCAACGGCGACGGTGTCGTCCCGGAAGAGTCGACGAGCGACGCCGCGCTGAAGACCGCGATCCGGGAAGTGCTCTCTTGCACCGCGGCCCCGGACAAGGACCGCGGCGGCAAGGACGGCGTGACGGCGGTCTCTCTCGAGGCGTTCTTCAAGGAGATCGCGCTGCACACGGAGTGGCTTGCCAAGGGCGAGGAGCACAGGCCGCTCGGGGACGACACGGCGGCGGCTTTCGCCGCGCTCTCGGCCGTCCGCAACAAGGTCGACGACTACTTCGCTCGCGTGAAGGTCGCGACCTACGACCCGCGCGCGCTCATGGCCGTCAACGGCGAGGAGAAGCAGTACCTCGAGCTCGCGGCCAAGGATCTGAACGTCACGGCCGCCGAGGTCGAGAAGCTCCCTCTCGCGCAGGTCGTGGGCGATCGTCCGCTCCCGCTCGTGACGGGCGTGAACCCTGCGTGGTTCGACCGCGTGCTCGCGTTCCAGGCCCAGGTGGTCAAGCCCATCATCGGCGACAAGGACCGCCTGACCGACGCGGAGTGGAAGGCGATCGTCCTGAAGTTCGCCGGGCATCAGGCCTGGGTGAGCGCGAAGGTCGGCGCTTCCGTCGAGAAGCTCGGTGCAGCGCGCGTGAAGGAGATCGCCATCAGCGATCTACACGAGCAGCTGGGCGCGCTCGTCCGTGAGGACGAGGACCACGAGCCGCTCGCGCTGGCGATCGAGTCGGTCGAGAAGATCGTCCGGCTCAACCGCGACCTGATGAAGCTCGTGAACAACTTCGTCTCGTTCCGCGACTTCTACTCGCGCGAGGGTCTGGCGACCTTCCAGGCGGGCACGCTCTATCTCGACACGCGCGCGTGCGAGCTCACGGTGCGCGTCGCCGACGCCGCCAAGCACGCCTCGATGGCGCCTCTCTCGAACGCGTATCTCGTGTGCTGCGATCTGAAGAACGCCAAGCAGGAGACGATGCACATCGCGGCGGCGATGACCGCCGGCGACGTGGACAACCTGATGGTCGGCCGCAACGGCCTCTTCTACGACCGCAAGGGCAAGGACTGGGACGCGACGATCACGAAGATCATCGAGAACCCGATCAGCGTTCGTCAGGCCTTCTGGTCCCCGTACAAGAAGGCGCTCCGGGCGGTGGAAGAGCAGATCGCAGCGCGCGCGGCGCGCGAGGAGGCCGCCAGCGACGCGAAGGTCGTGAGCGCAGCGACCTCTCTGCCCGACGGCGCACAGGCAGAGCCGACGCCTCCCCGCACGATCGACATCGGCACCGTGGCGGCCCTCGGCGTTGCCGTCGGTGGCATCACGGCGGCGCTCGGCGCGCTCCTCGGCGCGTTCTTCGGTCTCGGCCTGTGGATGCCGCTCGGCCTGCTCGGCCTCGTCCTCTGCATCAGCGGTCCGTCGATGGCCATCGCGTGGCTCAAGCTCCGCAAGCGCAACCTCGGCCCCATCCTCGACGCGAACGGCTGGGCGGTGAACGCGCAGGCGATCGTGAACGTGCCGCTCGGCGCCTCGCTCACCAAGGAGGCGAAGCTCCCGCCCTCCAGCACGCTGGATCTCCGCGATCCCTACGCGGCGAAGACCACTCCGTGGGGCCTCTACGCCCTGCTGCTCGTGCTCGTGCTGGCCGCCGGCGCCTGGTACTTCGGCAAGGTGGACGCTTACCTTCCGATCCAGGCGCGGAGCGTCACCGTGCTCGGCGCCAGCGCGCCCCACGCGGCGACGCCTTCACCGGCTCCCGCGGCAGATCCGCCCGCGGCTCCGTAGCGAGCCGATCATGCAGGAGTGCTCGCGGAGCGGCGGTAGGGCTCGCCGCGAGCGCGGACGGCTGCGCAGCGAGCCGATCAGCTGATCGGGCCCGGGCTTCGCTGGCTCCCCGCTCGGATCTCACGAGCGGCGCGCAAGCTCCAGGATCTTCCGCGTGAGGCTCGAGACGCCCACGCCGTCGAGCGCGTCCTCGCCCAGGAGCCGTCGCTCGTCCGACGCGGTCCCGCGCGCCGTCGCGCCGAACACGCGGACCTCGAGCCGCCGGTGTGTCAGCACGTGCTCGAGCGCACCGAGCTCTCTGCCCAGCCGGCCGTCGAGCCCATACTCGCGGAGCAGAGCGCGCGCGGCCTTCCCATCCGCTCCGGGCTGCATCGGCACGCCGAAGAGCCCGCCGAAGAGAGCGCCTCGCCCGCGCACCATCCAGATCTCGGAGGCCCTCGGCGGGCGCGCGACGACGGCGACCAGAGACACCGACGTGGGCGCCTTCTTGCGGCGCGTGATCGGGAGCTCTGCCGTGCGCTCTTCCTTCGCCGCTCGGCAGGAGGATCGTATCGGGCATGCCTCGCAGCGCGGCGAGATCGGCCTGCAGATCATCGCGCCGAGCTCCATCAGGGCCTGGTTGAGCGACCCAGGGTCGTCTCCGCGCACGAGCTCCGTCGCCTCCGCCCAGAGCCGCGCTTCGGTCCTCGGCTCCCCGAGCGGCGTGTCGATCGCGTGCACACGCGAGAGCACGCGCGCCACGTTCCCGTCGACGATCGGCTCCGGGCGATCGAACGCGATCGAGCCGATCGCGCCGGCCGTGTACCGGCCGATCCCGGGGAGCGCGAGCCGCGCGTCGGCGTCTTCGGGAACGCAGCCGCCGTACGAGGCGACCACCTCGCGCACGCCGGCGTGAAGAAGCCGCGCGCGCCGGTAGTAGCCGAGCCCGCTCCACGCGGAGAGCACGTCGTCCGCGCTCGCACGCGCGAGCGCCTCCACGGTCGGAAAGCGCTCGAGGAAGCGTGAGTAGTACGGGACGACGGTCTCGACGCGCGTCTGCTGGAGCATGATCTCCGAGACCCAGATCGCATACGGGTCGCGCGTGCGACGCCACGGCAGATCCCGCTTCGCTTCTCCATACCAGCGCAGCAGAGCGAGGCGCCGGGCGCGAGTCGTGCGGGAGCTGCTCACGTTCCGTGCACGGACCGTAGACGCGCCCTGGCGACGAAGTCCTCGAGGAGGACATCGCCGTCGAGCGTGCCATCTCCCTTGCGCGCGAACTCGGGGTGCCACTGGACGGCGGCGACGAACGCATCGCCGTCGAGACGCACAGCCTCGATGACGCCGTCGTCCGGAGAGCGCGCCTCCACGACGAGGCCGCGCCCGAGCTCCTCGATCGCCTGGTGATGCACGCTGTTGACCCTGCCTTCGGTCTGGCCCGGATAGAGCGACGCGAGCCTCGAGCCCAGGATGAGCTCCACGCGGTGCGTGAGGCGGTCGTATGCGACGGGATCGCGATGGACGAGCGAGCTTTCTCTCTGCGTCGTGAGGTCCTGGAAGAGCGTGCCGCCGTACGCGACGTTGATGAGCTGCAGGCCGCGGCAGATGCCGAACACCGGCTTGTCCGCGCGGACGAACACACGAAGGAGCGCCATCTCGTACGCGTCGCGCACGGCGTCGCCTGTCCACTCGGGCCGGAGCGGCGCTTGCCCGTAGCTGCCTGGCCACACGTCCGAGCCGCCCTCGAGCACGAGCCCGTCGAGCCAGTCGGCGTAGTGCTCGAGCGTCACGTCGCCTCGCTTCGTGTCGCCTTCGGGGCTCGGGATCATCACCGGCATCGCCCCGGCGGACATGATCCAGTGAGGCACCGACTGCTCCACGTACTGGAGCGTCTTGCCCTTGAAGATCGCGCGTGCCGGGTCTGCGTGGAACAAGCACGCGGAGATCCCGATCTTCGGGCGCGAATCCGTCACGGCCACGCTGTGCTCCGAGAGAGCCGCGCTCAGCGCCAGATGTCCGCGATCGGCGCCCTGCCGACAGCGTTGCCGAGGCGAAGCGTGCCGAAGCCATCCTCCCAGGTCGCGAGCAGGGAGTAGTGATCGATGGTCGCGTCCGTCACGGCGCCCGCGCGAACGAGCGGAGACACCACGATGAAGGGGATCGGAGCGGTGCCGAGGCTCGAGTCCTGCTCGTCCCAGACGATGAAGAGGGCGTCGTTCGGGCCGAGCGCGGAGATGATCGGCTCGAGGTTCGTGCGCGCCCAGTCGTCACCGTGCGTGATCGCGTTGCCGCCGCAGGTGTCGTGCATGTCGTTGCAGAGATCGGGGGAGATCATCGCGAAGCGAACCGAGCGCGCAGCGAGATCCGCCGCGAAGTCGCCGTAGTCGCGCACGCTGTCGGCGCACCGCGCCGCGTCCGTGAGCACGTTCGCGTAGTAGAGAAACGGCAAGTGCTTGGCGGCGTAGTGGTCGGTGCGCGAGTCCGTGCCGTTGCACGGCGTCCCCATGCCCTCGCCGTACTCGCGCCAGCGCACGCCGACCGCGTCGAGCTGGTCACCCAGGTGGGTCACGTCCTGCTCGCAGTTGCACGACGAGACGAGCAGGTTGCAGGTCAGCGACGTGCAGTCGTTCGTCGCGCCGGGGTGGCAGTCGCAGCCGACCCCGAACACGTCGCCGCCCGTCATCGCGAGATAGTTCGGCAGGCTCGGGTGCGCGACGCTGCCGTAGTGCGTCGCATGCACGTAGGAGGCAGCCAAGCCGTCGAGGTAGGGAGCGTTTCCCTCCACGCTGCTCAGCGATCGGTTCTCGAAGATCGCGACGTACACGTGATCGAAGGCCGGCACGCCGGTGGCGCTCGCACAGTACCCCGCTGCCGTGCAGGTGAACCCGGTCGGGCACGCGCCGCCCGTGGCGCAGCCCTCGAGGCCGGCGTCCGTGGCGACTCGGCCGGAGTCGACGTCGGGCAGCGTGGCGGCGTCGACGTCCGGGAGGGTGCCCGAGTCCTCGGTCCCTCCACCGGCGTCGGGCTCGGTCGACCCGACGTCGACGTCGGGCGCCGGGCCCGAGTCGCAGCCCGCGGCGATGGCAACACACGAAACGATGAGCAAGACGCAGGTAGGTCGAAGCATGACCTCGATACAGCCACCGCAGAGACGTCGGGTCAACCGCTCAGGAGGGCTCGGGGTCGATCTGACCCTCGAGGAGGGCTACCCCGATGGCGTGCGCGACGAGCTCGGTCTCGCGGTCGTTGCTCGTGGTGTGCGTGACGCCATCCCGGTGCGTCGAGAGGCCACTGCGGCCGCGGCGCGCCTTCAGGAGACGCTCGTCCCGCCACGCGCCCGGCGTCTTCGCGCCGATCGCCTCGATCGCCTGCTGGAAACGAGCGATCGACGTGCTTGCCATCATCACGCCACCGTCCGGGCTCGCCAGCCGCACCGCGCCCTGGCCGAGCCGCAGATCGGACACGTCCGCGCCGAGCACGAGGTAGAGCGCCCGGCTGCGTGAGCGCTCTCGTCGATATCTGCTCACCGGCATCGTGTGCCGACTGGCGCGTGCGTTCACCGCGACCGTGACGTTCTCGGTCGTCTCCGTGCTGGTCTCGCTGTCGAGCATCGCGTGCACGAGAGCCCGGATCGCGTCGTATGGAATGCGACGCGGGTCTTCGACGAAGCCGAGCTCCGCCTCGTGCAGCACGAGCGTGGTGTGACCGCGCGGAGCCCAGGCTCGCGCCACCTCCTGGTCGCAGGCGACCGCGCCGAGGCCCCTCCGGCGCAGCGCCATGACGAGCGCGCTCGCTCGCTCGACATCCGGCTCCATCGCGACCATCCAGGGGAGCGGCTGGCCGAGGCGCATGCGCCAGTCAGCCTCGTCTCGACCGGTGAGCTCGGCGAGCGCGCGCGCGATCTCCTCGCGCGGAGGCTCCGCGTCCCTGCGAGGCCCTTCCCGATAGCCGAGCTCACGCGTGAGCCCCCGGACCCGAGTCACGACGACCGCATGCACACGCTCGCGCTATCACCCGGCGCTCGCCCGGACAAGCGCGAGCCCTCGACCGAGACGCGCTCGCGTCCTCAGAGCGACGTGCCGGCGGCGAAGTCCGTGTCGATCGTGGACGCGACGACCGAGACGGCGGCGGCGGAGTCGGTCATGACGCCGAGCTCGCGGTTCATCGTGAGCGACGCGCGCGTGAGGTTCTCGGAGCCGACGAACGCCAGGAGCCCATCGACGACGATCGCCTTCGCGTGGATGAACGGGACGGAGACCGCGACCACCGCGATGCCCGCGCCACGCAGCAACGCGATGGCCATGCCCCCTGCGCTCGTGGGCGTGCTGTCGGAGAGCACGACGCGCACCGCCACCCCGCGCCCGGCCGCATCGACCAGCGCCGTGACCGTACGTGTGTCGCTCAGCTCTTCGTCCTCCACGTCGACCGTGCGCCTCGCGCTCGCGATCAGCGCGATGATGCGATCCTGTGCGTTGATCGGTGCGAGCACGAGAGCACCGCCGTACGACGGGAAGTCCATCCCGGCGAAGTCGGCCTCGAACACGGCCTCGGCGTCTCGGACGTCCGCCGGCTCGTCGTCGACGACGAGATACTCCCTGTTGCGCGTCGGCGAGCTGAACGATGCGTTCATCGTCATGATCCACGCCTCGCTGGCGTCGAGGATCACGCACTTCTCGTGCGTCAGGTTGTACCGGCTCGACGACCAGCGAACCGGGACGCCCGCCGCGCTCAGGGTCGCGAACGCGGCGTCGTTGTTCGTCGTCGCGCCCGGCGCGAACGACTCGTTCAGCACGACGCGCACATCGAGCCCTGCCGCGTGCTGCGCGACGAGCGCATCGATGATCTCGTTCGACGTGAGCAGGTACATCGTCATGTGGACGGAGCTGCGCGCGCCCGAGATCGCTGCGAGCAGACCCGCGCCCATGTCGCTCGGCTCGACGATGATGTGAAGGGCGCGCGAGACGCTCGACGCGTCCGGTTCGAGCGAGGCATCGGCCGTGAGCTCTGCGTCCGGCGCGCCCCCCGCGTCGAGGCCATCGCCTGCGTCGGCGTCCAGGGCCCCGTCGTCACAGCCGGCGAACGCGACCGCGATCAGAAAAGCACCGACGAGGCGCAGAAGACGAACGTTCACAGCGCACCCACGGCAAGACCGTTCGGCTACCACGGGGGCTTCCGCAGGTCGAGGACAGCGGTGACGCAGAAACGAGCGAGACCGAGGAGCCAGGTGGTCTCCTCGGTCTCGAGCTCTCGATGGCGCCGGGCGATCAGATGCCTTCAGCCGGCGATGATGGCGCCGATCCGCCGTGGCCGTGCCCGTGACGGTGTCCGCGGCCGCGCTCGCCGCGCGCTGCGTGCATCGCGTCGAGCGTCGTACGCTGGCTCGGCGTCAGCAGCGAGTCGATCGAGGACCGCGTCTCCGCCCGGAGCGCACGCATCGCCGTCTGCCGCGCCGTGGTGTCGGTCATCTGGCGGATCTGCTCGAAGCGCGGGCGGCTCGCGTCGAAGATCTGGCGGACGGCCGCTTCCTGATGCGTATCGAGCCCGAGCGTCGTCACGAGCCTGTCGGCTCGGCGACCCGGACCGCGACCGTGCTCGCCGTGAGCGCCGCGCTCGCAGCTGTGGTCGCGCGGCGCTGCATCCTGCGCGAGGGCCGAGCCGGCGCCGAACAGGGGCGCGGCGAAGAGGGTTAGGGCGAGGAACAGGGTGCGGGTCTTCATGGTCGTCTCCTGAGTTCGGGTCCGAGCCCTCTCTGGCGGCTCACCATGTAGATACGGGCGCGGTGTTACGAGAGTCTGAAGCCGCTCACTTTGTTCTGGCCCGCGCGGAGACCCCTGCGACAGTGTGTGGCGGCGATGCGGGACGACTCCGAGATCGAACGACTCCGTGATCGCGTTGCGATGCTCGAGGCCGAGCTCGACGCGCGATCGGACAGCCGCGCCATGATGCGCACCGTGCTCGAGACGGTGCCGGCCATCGTGTTGCGCATCTCGCTCGACGGAACGATCGAGTTCGTCAACCGCATCCTTCCCGCGTACGAGGCACACCCGCCCGTGGGCCAGTCGATCTACGCCTTCGCGCCCGTCGATCAGCACGAGGTGATGCGGCACGCGATCGAGACCGCGCAGCGAACGCTCGAGGTCATCAGCTACGAGAGCATCGCGCTCGCCCCGGACGGCTCGCGCGACTGGTACTGGACCGTCGTGGGTCCGATCCTACGCGAGAGCACCCTGGTCGGGCAGACGCTCATCTGCACCAACATCACGGGCGTGAAGGCTGCCGAGCGAGCGCTGATCGAGAGCCACGAGCGCCTCGCAGCCGCCCTCGACGCGGGGAACGTCGGCGTCTGGCGGTGGAGCTCGGTCCGTGATCTCGTGGAGTGGGACGACAAGCTCTGCGCGATGTTCGGTCTGTCGCCGGAGCAGGCGCCGCGCACGCGAGCCGGGTTCCTCGCGCTCGTCTCGGACGACCAGCGCGACGCGTTGAGCGCGCACATCGACCGGGCGCTCTCGTCGGGCATCTACCTCGACTTCGAGCTTCGAGCCGATCTCCCCGGCGAGGTCCGATGGTTCGTCATCAAGGGTGGCGGTCTGCGCGATGCCTCGGGCAGCGTCAGCGGTCTCATCGGCGGCGTCGTCGACGACACCGAGCGGCGCCGCCTCGTGGAGCAGGTTCGCGAAGCCCAGAAGCTGGATGCGCTCGGCCAGCTCTCCGCGGGCGTGGCGCACAACTTCAACAACATGCTCGGTGCGATCGTCCCGGCGCTCGAGATCGCTGCCCGCGAGGCCGGCGCTCTCTCGCCGATCCTGAACGATGCGAAGGACACCGCGATGCGCTCCGCCGAGCTCGTGAAGCAGCTGTTGCAGTTCAGCCGGCGAGGGCCGGCCCACGTTCCACGACCGGAGGCTCTCGAGACCGTTCTCTCTCGCGCCTACGCGCTCTGTCGAGGCACGTTCGCACGGGAGATCACGCTGACCCAGCGCGGCTTCGAGACCGCATCGAAGGTCAGCGTCGACGGTCCTCACATGGAGCAGGCGATCCTGAACCTCCTGCTGAACGCGCGCGATGCTCTCGAGGGCGTGAGCGCGTCGCGCGCCCGCATCGAGGTGAGCGTGGACGAGGTGACGTCGACCGGCGCCGCGCCGTCGGAGCTGACGCTGAGGTTTCGCGACACGGGCTCCGGGATGGACGAGGCGACACGTCGGCGAGTGTTCGAGCCCTTCTTCACGACGAAGCCGATCGGCCGCGGGACGGGGCTCGGCCTCTCCACCGCTTGGGCGACGGTCCGGGCGCACCGCGGCTCGTTGACGTGCGACTCGACGCCAGGCGTCGGCACCACGTTCTCGCTGAGCTTGCCGATCGTGGGTGCCGTCGCTCGCGCGCGCATCTCTCCGCCGGAGGTCGCGTCGGAGCCCGGCCGAGGTGAGCTGGTGCTCGTCATCGACGATGAGCACTCGCTGAGACGGACCCTCGCCGCGCTGCTGTCCGCGTCAGGCTATCGCGTCGTGACGGCCGCATCCGGCGAGGCCGGCGTCAGCGCGTTCCGGGACGAACGAGCGGATCTGGTGATCCTCGATCAGTCGATGCCCGGTCAGCCGCCGAGCGTGACCCTGAGCCAGCTTCGATGCCTCGCGCCGGCGGTGCCGATCATCTCGTTCAGCGGGCTGGGCGATACCCTCCCCGAAGCGACGCTGCACCTCCAGAAGCCCGTCGCGGCCGAGACGCTGCTGGCCGCGATCCGCACCGCGATGACCGCGCTCTAGCGCGGTCGCACCTCGGCGTACGGGCCCACGCGCGTGATCGTCACCCCGGCGGCCGTCTCTTCGGTGAGCCCGAGCCAGGCGTCGAGCCGCCCGCGCGGGATGTCGCCCGAGACGGGGACGCGCACTGCGATCGAGAGCTCGCCTCGGTACTGCACCGCGAGACCGGCGCGATGACGCGTCCAGTGCGTCCCTGGGCCGCGTAGGTCCGGGTCCGCACCGGGCCCATGCGCAGCCTCGATGTCTGGGCGCTGATGGCCGAGGATCGCGAGCACCTCGAAGCGCGTGATGTCTGCTCGCGTCGCGGCGCGCGGCGCGCGGACCTCGAGCGCGACCAGCCGGTCGTCGTGGAACGCGCTCGCCTCCACCATGAGGAGCGCGTCGGCCCGAACGATGCGCCGCTCGCTGCACGGGAACCAGAGCGGCGAGTCGAGGTCTCGCGCGTCGCCCTGCACCACGACCTCGAACGTCGCGCTGAAGCGGTTGGCAATGCAGGCGGCGCTCGAGGGCACGAGCACACGGATCATCGCGCTTCTGCTGCGCGGCGCGCGCCGTGCGGAGGCCGGGGCGGGCGGGCTCGCGAGGAGCATCGTGACCGCCAGCGCACCGAGGATCCCGGGAAGAGAGAGACGTCTCATCCGCGGAGCGTGGCCGAAGCGGCCGAGAGCGCGACCCGAAGCGCACCCTGGCTCGTGGGGCGGTCGGCAAACGGCGGGCAATTTTCCCCTCCCCCGCATATCATCCGTCGGCGGGGGAGTGCCGAGACGGTGCGACCGAACGCATTCGACAGCCCTCTACGAAAGACTGACGACCATGATGAAGTCCCGGACTCGCAGCCTGCTCGCCGACACCCGTGGCCTCTCCACCGTCGAGTACGTGATCATCCTCTGCCTCATCGCCGTCGTCGGCTTCGGGATCTGGCAGAAGTTCGGCAACACCGTGAAGATGAAGACCCGCGGCGCCGAGAGCGTCGTCAACGGCCTGCCCTGACCGCTCTTCGAGCCTCGTCGTTGGGCCGTGCCGTTCAGCGCGGCTCAGCGCGGCTCGAGCTCCGGGACGATGCGATAGACGATCTCGATCTCGTGCCCGTCGCGCCGCAGCTGGAGAGGTACGGTCTCCGCGGCGCGAACGCGCGTGTATGCCTCGAGCGCCTGGTCGGGCGACGCGAGCGATGCGCCCATGATGGTGAGGAGGAGGTCTCCCTCCGCGAGCCCGAGCGCGCTGGCGACGCCATGCGGCGGCACGTTGCGGAGCAGGAGCCCCTGAACGACGCCCCCGTGCTCCACGGGCTCGACGTGCGCGCCGCCGAACAGTGGGCCCGGATGCGCGAGGATGGCGTCGGCCGCGGCGCGCGTGATCTGCACGTGGCCGTCCGCGTCGGCGCGGATTCCGGCGAGCGTCTGCTCGAGCGCGGGCACGTCGTCCACCTGCGCGGGCTCCGGCTCCGGGGCGGGCGGGGCGGGCGCGCCGCGGAGGTGAGGTCCGTGCTCGCCGAGGAGCCGCTCCGCCATCCAGCTGGCGCATCCGTCGAAGCGGCCGCCCGCGCCGAGGTGCACGACCCAGCCCGACGCGAGGCTCTCGAGGCGGAGGCCGCTGCCCTCGAGCGTGTGGCCGACGAGCTCCGCGGCTTGGTCTCGCGGGATGGCGCCTCCGGTTCGAACGGTGACGCGCAGGCAGCCGGACAGCGCTGACGCGTCGGGGTCGATCGCGACCGGAACTCCGGATTCGGACAGCGCGACGGCAAGGTCGTCGACCGTCACGTCGGCGACCGAGAGCTCCACCGGCGGTGGCGCCGCTTCGGCCTCGGTTCCGCCCGAGCAAGCCGTCGACGCGCACGCGACGGAGATGGGGATGAAGAGCTCGATCAGCTTGGTGCGCACGCCGACAGGGTGATCCGATTTGCCGCGAGAGCAACGGTGCCCAACGTCAGCGGATTCTTCCCGTTCGCGGCGGCTCATCGTCCGGGCACTCGGTCGCCGTTCCCAGCGCCCGCATTCCGCCTTCGTCCTCGAGCCGCGAGCTCCGGTCCGGGCCGAGGATGTCGCTGACCTCCTGTCGCATGTCGGCAGTCTGGGCCCGAAGCTCGCGCCGCCCGCTTCCTCGGGTCCCGCCGTCGGGCGGACCTCCGCCGCTCTCCCGCCGCGCCTGCCAGGCCTGACGGTACACCTGCCGCATCGCGCACATCGCCGGCGTCACACGCGTGAGCGTCGCGTCGTCGATGCCGATCGCGCGCAGCCGCTCGCGGGTCTCGGCACGGCGAACGGCCCACTCCTCGCGACGGCGCTCGCGCTCCCGCTCGAAGCGCTCTGCGATGCGACGATCGACCTCGGCCTCGATCGCGGCCGACGCTTCCGGGCTCGCCAGCGCGTCGCGCGTCGCCTGCGGCAGCATCGCCGGGTCCAGCTCGTGCGGCTCTTCCAACCGGGCGAGGGCCTCCTCGGCTCGCGACAGGCGCGCTTCGCACGTGCGAATAGCCGGACCCTCCAACTACGGGGGGGGCTCGGCCTCGGAGAGCTCGCGCTCGCGCCCCTCCACAGTGCGGCTCGCGCCACTCGGCGGGGACATCACGCGACCGATCACGAAGCCTGCGAAGAGCGCGACCGCGCTCGCGAGGATCACGGGACCGGCGACCTTCATCGACTCCATGCGGGCTAGCCTGCCTCAACCCTGCGGCCAGGTCAGCGCGCGGCCGAGTCAGCGCGCACGATCGCGAAGTGTGGTCCGCGAGCCGCGTGACCTCGGCTCATGCTCGGGGCTATCGTCGGCGCCTTCATGATCGGTGGCGCTCGCTGGGGATCGAGACGGGGCGCGATGTCGTTCGTGCTCGCGCTCTCGTCGTGGGCGGCGCACGCGGCCGCGCAGAGCCCGGACGCCGGCGTCGACGCGGGGCTCGAGGCGGACGACGCTCACACGGCGCCGGCCGAGGGCGAAGCGCAGGCGAGCGGGCCCACCGAGCTCGCCATCGGCGTCTATCCGCTCCAGGTCGGCGACGTCGACCTGCGCGGCGGCACGGCGAGCCTGACCTACTACGTCTGGACGCGCTGGACCGGCGAGGCGGACGGTACCTCGTACGAGATCGTGAACGGCGCCCTCCAGGCGCGGGAGCACGAGTACCTCTCGGACGAGGACGGCGTGCACTACGCCTACTATCGGTGTCGCGCGACGGTTCAGCTCGACCTCGACTTCCACGACTTCCCGCTCGATCACCACGCCGTCACGCTCGACATCGAGCACTCCGACGAGGACGACCAGTCGATCGTCCTCGTCGTGGACGAGGAGGCGGTGCGCCGGATCCCGAGCCCCGAGATCGACGACTGGGAGGTCGACCCGCCCCGCTACGAAGTGTCGAGCTCCGCCTACCCGACCAACTGGGGCGTGCCCGGTGCCGCGGTCGACGAGACCAGTCGCTTCTCCCACGTCCGGATGTCGATCGGTCTGCACCATGCGCTCGGCGCCACGTTCGCGAAGACGTTTCTCACGCTCTTCATCTCCGTGCTGATCACGTTCCTCGCGTTCTTCATGAGTCCGGACGAGCTGGAGGCGCGCGTCGGAGTCGCCGTCGCCGGCATCTTCGGCGCGGTGACGTCGCAGGCCGTCGTCTCGGGGAACCTGCCGGACATCCCCTATCTCACCCTCTCGGACGAGATTCACATCCTCGGCCTCGGCTTCATCTTCCTCGCGCTGCTCGAGACGGTCCTCGCTGGCTGGCTCTCGAGACGCGGCAAGGCGGCGACCGCATCGAAGATCGATGTCGGCGCGCGCATCATCGTCGGGCCCGGCTTTGCGCTCGCCGTGCTCGCGACGATCTTCTGGCGGTGAGCCGCTCGCGGCCAGATCGGGGCGCCCGACTCGCCGTGCGCTGTTTCGCCACGCGAGGGGGATTCTGCAGCGCAGAGATCGCCGCAAAACGAGGCTGATCGGCCGCATGACGCTCCGTGCCCCGGTCGAACGTGGCCTGGCCTCGGAATTGCCATGCGTCCGCCATGGCGCTCCGTCGGTGCGGGTATCTCCTCGCGTGTCTGCTCCTCGGCGCGTGCGCTCACGAGGAGACGCCGGTGCGCGTGGTCGACGACCGCGCACCGCCAGCGATGACGCGCGAGGGCGGACGGCTCGTGATCCCCGAGGGCTCCACGCTTCGCGACCGGCTGCGCGTCGAAGCGCTGACCGTTCGGCCGGTGCGTCGCGCGCTGGAGGCCCCTGCCCACGTCGAAGCGGACCCGGCGCGCATCGCTCGGATCACCCCACCGCTCCCGGGTCGCGTCGTCTCGGTCGCAGTCCACTTCGGCCAGGAGGTTCGGCGCGGGGACACGCTCCTCACGCTCGATGCGCCCGAGCTCGTCGGCGCGCAGACCGAGTACCTGGACGCCCGCACGGCGCTCGCCCAGGCGGATCGCAGCCTCGCGCGTCAGCGGGATCTCTCGTCGCACGGCATCGCTTCGCGGGCCGATCTGGAGACGGCCGAGACGCAGCAGGAGATCGCGTCCGCCGAGGTCGCGCGCGCGACGAGCCGACTTCGCCTCCTCGGCGTCTCGGGTGGCGCCGTCGGGCGTCCGCTCGTGCTTCGCGCGCCGATCGCAGGGCGCGTCGTCGACCTGCACGTGAGCATGGGCGAGTTCCACAGCGACCTCGCCGCGCCGCTCCTGACGATCGCCGACCTCTCGACGGTCTGGGTCACGGCCGACGTGCAGGAGCGAGACCTCGCGCGTGTCTCGGTCGGCATGCAGGTCCACGCCGAGCTCGCGGCGTATCCGGACGCACCGGTGACCGGAGAGGTCCTCTACGTCGGCGACCTGCTCGACCCCGCGACGCGGACCCTGCCGGTGCGGATCGCGTTCGACAACCCGGAGCTCCGACTCCATCCCGGCATGTTCGCGCGCGTCACCTTCGAGGCGACGGCGCTCCCGGAGATCGTCGTACCTCAGACGGCGATCGTGCTCCGAGGTGACAGCAACGTCGTCTTCGTCGAGACGGCGCCGTGGACGTTCGAGCCGCGCGAGGTGACGCTCGGTCCGCCGCTCGGCGATGCGCTCGTCGTCACGCACGGCCTGGACGCTGGTGATCGCGTGGTCGTTCAGAACGCCGTGCTGCTCCAGTGATCGAACGATTCGTCCGCACCGCCATCGTGAGGCGGTGGCTCGCGGTAGCGCTCTTTGCGCTGCTCGGCTTCTTCGGCTGGATGAGCTGGCAAGAGCTCTCCATCGAGGCCTATCCCGACATCGCGGACACGACGGCGCAGGTCATCACTCAGTGGCCGGGCCACGCCGCCGAGGAGGTCGAGCAGCAGGTCACGATCCCGCTGGAGCGCGTCCTCAACGGCACGCCGGGCCTCGAGGTGATGCGCTCGCGCAGCACGTTCGGGCTCTCGATCGTGACGCTCGTCTTCCAGGACGGCATCGACGACTACTTCGCGCGGCAGCGCATCACCGAGCGCACCGGTCAGGCGCAGATGCCGGATGGCGCCGAGGTCGAGCTCGACCCGCTCACCTCGCCCATCGGCGAGATCTACCGCTACACGCTCGTCAGCGAGACGCACGATCAGCGTGAGCTCCGCGAGCTCCAGCGCTGGGTAGTCGTGCCGGCGCTCCGCTCGATCCCCGGCATCGCCGACGTCACGAACTTCGGTGGCGAGACGCTGCAGTACCAGCTCATCCTCGCGCCCGATCGCCTCGTGCAATACGGGCTCACGCTCGACGAGGTCATCGCCTCCATCCAGCACAACAGCGCGAACGCAGGTGGCTCGATCCTCGTCCGCGGCGATCAGGGCTTCGTGGTCCGCGGGATCGGCCTCGTCACGAACCTCGAGGACCTCGGGAACATCGTCGTGACCGAGGCCGAGGGAACGCCCGTGTTCCTCCGGAACCTCGGTGAGCTGCGGATGGGCGGCATGCCCCGGAACGGCATCCTCGGCATCGACGACAACGACGACGCGGTGAGCGGCATCGTGCTCCTGCTGCGCGGCCAGAACCCGAGCCGTGTGCTCGACGCGGTCCACGCGCGCGTCGACGAGCTCAACGGGGTCGATGGCCCTGGCTCCGGTGAGCTGCCGGAGGACGTGCGGATCGTTCCCTACATCGACCGCACCACGCTCGTCGAGACGACGCTCCACACCGTCTCGCACACGATGATCGAGGGCATCGCGCTCGTGATGCTCGTGCTCGTGCTCTTCCTCGGCTCGCCGCGGAGCGCGCTCATCGTGGCCGTGGTGATCCCGCTGTCTCTCCTCATCGCGTTCATCGCGATGCAGCTCACGGGCATCCCCGCGAACCTGCTCTCGCTCGGCGCGATCGACTTCGGGATCATCGTCGACGGGTCGATCGTCGTGATGGAGTCACTGCTCAGCTGGCGCGAACGAAACCCCGACAAGGTCATGACCGAGGAGGACGCGACCCGCGCCGCCACCGAGGTCGCTCGCCCGGTGTTCTTCGCCAAGGTGATCGTCATCACCGCGTATCTCCCGCTCTTCGCGTTCCAGCGCGTCGAGCACAAGCTCTTCACGCCGATGGCGTGGACGGTGGGCTTCGCTCTCGCCGCGGCGCTGCTCCTCGGCCTCGCGCTGGTGCCCGGCCTCTCGCTCGTCGTGCTCAAGGCGCCGCGCAAGATCTGGCACAACCCGCTGCTCGGCTTCGTCGAGCGCACGTACGCGCGGGCGATCACGATCATCCTCCGATTTCCGATCCTCGCGCTCGTCCCGGGAGTGCTCGCCGCGGTGATGGCGGTCGTGCTCGGCCTCGCGGTCGGCAAGGGCTTCCTGCCCGAGCTCGACGAGGGCTCGATCTGGCTCCAGGTGCAGCTGCCGCCTGGCCTCGCGCTCGTGAGCGCGAACCGCATCGCCTCCGAGATCCGCGATGCCGTCCGGGAGGAGCCACAGGTCAGCACCATCGTCACGCAGCTTGGGCGCAACGACGACGGCACCGATCCGTGGACGCCCTCCCACATCGAGAGCTCGATCGGTCTGACGCCCTACGAGACCTGGCCCGCTGGCATGACGAAGCACGATCTCATCGATCGTCTCTCCGAGCGTCTCTCTCGGATCCCGGGCATCACGTTCGGCTTTTCGCAGCCGATGATCGATGGCGTCAACGACAAGATCTCGGGCGCTCACTCGGACCTCGTCGTGAAGCTCTTCGCCGACGATCTGACCGCGGGCCGCGAGGTCGCCTCGCACATCGTGGACGTGCTGAGGACCGTCCCGGGCGCGGCAGACGTGGCGATCGACCAGGAGCCGCCGCTTCCGCAGCTGCAAGTGGTCGTCGATCGCGCGGCAGCGGCGCGATACGGCGTGAACGTCCAGGACGTCGCACAGCTGATCGAGGTCGCGATCGGCGGACGCGCGGTCGCGCAGGTCTATCACGGCGAGCGCCGCTACGACGTTGCGGTGCGCTTCCCCGAGAGCGTCCGCGACTCGTCCGACGAGATCGGCGCGCTCACGCTCGCCACCCCGAGCGGTGCGCGGGTGCCGCTCGCACAGATCGCACGGATCGAGACCACCAGCGGCGAGAGCACGATCACGCGCGAGCGCGGGCGACGACATCTCACGGTGAAGCTGAACCTGCGCGGTCGCGACCTCTCGTCGTTCCTCGCCGAGGCCCAGGAGCGGCTGCACCGAGAGGTCCCCGTCCCGGACGACATGCAGCTGACCTGGGGCGGTCAGTTCGAGAACCAGCAGCGGGCCGCGCGGCGCCTCGGGCTCATCTTGCCGATGATCCTGGCGCTCATCTTCCTGCTCCTCTACGGCGCGTTCGGAAAGCTGCGTCACGCCGCGTTGATCCTCGTGGCGGTGCCGCTCGCCATGCTCGGCGGAATGATGGCGCTGATGTTCCGCGACATGACGCTCAACGTCTCCTCGGCGGTCGGCTTCATCACGCTGTTCGGCGTCGCCGTGCAGAACGGTGTGATCATGGTGAGCAAGCTCGAGCAGCTCCGCGGCGAGGGCGTGCCGCTGCGCGAGGCGGTCGAGCGCGGCGCCTCCGATCGTCTCCGCGCCGTCTTGCTCACGGCGACGGTCGCCGGCCTGGGGATGCTGCCCGCCGCGCTCGCGCACGGGATCGGCTCGGACGTGCAGCGCCCGCTCGCGACGGTGGTCGTCGGCGGCCTCGTGAGCGCCACGGTGCTGACGCTCTTCGTGCTGCCCGCGCTCTACTACGTGATCGAGCGCTTCATGGAGCGGCGCCGCGCGCCGGGCACTGGCCTCGGGCCGATGACGATGCCACCGCCGCCGATGGAGGAGCTCACGACAGAGCTGCCCGCCCAGGGCGAGGGCGATGACGATGCGATCGCGGCCTCGGCCGCCCCGGAGGCGCAATGAGCGCTCCTGTCGTGATCTCCCTGGTCCGCGCGCTCGCTGTCGTGCTCGCGCTCTCGATCGCGTGCGAGGCCTCCGCTCAGACCGGGGCTAGCGCCGCCGCCTCCGCCGTCCGCACGAGCTCGCGGGCCACGCGCGTCACGGAGCCGACGGGCGGTCCGCCGGGCCTGCCGTATGCCGAGTACCTCGGGCGCGTGGGCGAGACGAACCTCGGCATGCTCGCGGGTCGTGCCGGCGTCGATCAAGCCGAAGCGCGCATCGACGTGGCCCGTGTGTTCCCCTCGCCGCGCCTGACCGGAGGTCTCATCGGTGTGGACGTCTCGGCGAACGGCGACGACCGCGCCGCGACGCTGACGTCGCTGCAGATCGACGTGCCCATCGAGCTCGGAGGGCGGCTCGATCGGCGGGTCGACGTCGCCAGCGCCGATCACCGCGTCGCGAGCGCCACGCTCGAGGCGTCCCTCGCGACGCTCCGCGCGGACGCAGCGAGCCGCTGGATCGATGCGCTCTCGGCGGAGCTCGTGCTCGAGCGGCGTCGGCGCACGCTCGAGGGCCTTCGCCGTCTCGTGGAGGTCAACGAGACCCGCTTCGCGGCGGGCGCGATCGGCGAGATCTCCGTCGTTCAGTCGCGCGTCGAGGCGCAGCGCTACCAGAGCCAGGTGCTCGGCGCGGACGGCGAGGCGCGGGCCACGGCGACCGCGCTGCTCGCGCTCCTCGGCGACGACGGAGCGGGCGAGCCTGTCGCGCCGTTCAGCCCGACGGGTGATCTCGACGTCCCCGAGCGCACGTTCGACGAGGCCGCGCTCTACGCGCGCGCGCTCGCGAATCGCGCCGATCTCGCGGCCGCCGAAGAGGTCTCGCGGGCGGCGCTCGTGCGTCGGGCGCTCGTGCACGCGCAGCGCTGGCCCGAGCTGACGGTGAGCCTCAACTGGACGCACAGCTTTCAGAACTACGGCTCGTTCAGCTACGCGCAGCCGGAGTACGACACGGTCGGCGTGCTCGCCTCGATCGAGCTCCCCACGCGTCTCCTCTTCGACGGAGATCTCCGCGAGGCCGAGGCGCGCATCGATCAGTCGGAGCTGGAGGCGCGCGCGCTGCGCCTCCGGATCCACGTCGAGCTGCGGAGCGCGCTGAGGCGCTACGAGGCGGCGCGCGCGCGTCTCGTGCTCTACGAAGGCGCGATCCTCGACGACGCCGAGCGCGTCCTCGACGCCGCGCGTACGACCTACGAGCGTGGCGGCGGCTCGCTGCTCGAGGTGCTGCTCGCCGAGCGCACGGCCGACGAGGTCTTCCTCGACTACTACGACGCGCTCGCACAGCACGCTCACGTGCTCGCGGACATCGATCGCCTCACGGGCGATCCGACCCTCTCGCTCTGAAGCGCGCGCTTCAGCGGATCGAGTGGGTCAGTACGCGGCCTCGTCCCGCGCCCACGACCAGGTCCGACGCCGTCGCGCAGACCGAGACGATCTCCCCGATGTCGACGGGCGCGGGGATGGGGGACCAGGCGCTCGCCGCCCGCTCGAAGATGCCCGCGCGTGTCGCGACGAAGACGCGGCTCCCGCGCACGGCGACGCCGACCACCGTAGCGCCTGGCGGCGGAGCGACCGACGACCACGCGACGCCGTCCCAGTGCAACAGCTCGGAGCTCGGCGGGTATCGTCGGGGCTCGCCCGACCAGGCCCACACGTCGCTCGGGCCCGCTGCGGTCAGCCCGCCCAGCCACGCTTCCGTGCCGCTCGTCGTGCGCGTCCATCCATGGCCGTCCCAGTGCATCAGCGTGCCGCCCTGGCCCGCGGTCCAGAGATCGCTCGCGCTGGTCCCTGAGGCGGCAGCGAGGTCGCGCCACGTCCCGGCGTCGTACGCACGGAGGACGGCCCCGTCGCGGCGCGCGATGACTCCACGCCCCGCGACGAAGAGCTCGCCGGCCGCGGGCGCGGCGATGCCGGGCGAGTCGCCAGCGCCGGTGGGTAGCGTGAGCATCGTCCACGCGCCGTCCTTCCAGGCGGCGATGCGTCCGCTCGCCTGCACGAAGAGCTCTCCCGCCGGCGAGACCGCGAGCCCGGTGCCGTACGCTCCGTGGCGCGCGTCAGGGATCTCTGGCAGCTCCGACCAAGCGCTGCCGTCCCAGACGGCGACGCCACCGCCCCACGAGCGCGCGTACGCGTGGTCGTCGTTGCAGGCGACGCCGTTGACGTCCATCAGGCCGCGGAGGCGTGTCGTCACCCGCCAGCCGCCGGCGACCTCGACGGTCTCGCCCTGCGCGACCCCGAGGCTGGACCAGCACAGACACAGGCCGAAGGTGAGCAGCGAGAGAGCGCGGGCGTCGCGCATCACGAGCGCCTCCGTCCCCACGAGATCGCGAGCGCGAGCCCGAGCGCCGTCATGATCGATGACGTCTCGGCGTGCCCACGCAGCGCGTGGCAGCCACACGTGGCGGCGGGCGCGGGAACGGGCCCTGACGTCGTCGGCGGTGGCGCTGCAGGCGCGGCGGGCGCCAGGGTCGGCAGCGTCGGTAGCGCATCCGCCACGCAGTAGCGGGCCTCGGTGCACGTCGGGGTCGGCTCGGTGAACGCGCCGGCGGTCGTGGGCGGCGGCTCTTCGTCGCCTCGGCACGCGCGTGCCGTCTCGCAGCTGCCGACCACCAGATCGATCTCGCGAGGCGGTGGAGGCGGCGTCTGGAACGCCCCGAGCCCGCCGGGCGGGATGGCCGCGTGCCGGGTGCACACGCGCCAAGGCCTGCAGCTTCCGCCGTCGCCAGCGCAGTCCGCATCGCTCGCGCACGGCGCCGCCACGCACCACTGACCCGCGTGCGAAGACTCGCCGCGTGCACCCGGCGGGCATGCTGGCGGGCCCTCGATCGCGTCGGCGCTCGCGAGCCCCGGGGCGAGGCTCCAAGCGAGACAGAGCGTCGCGAGCAGGAGCGTCGAGCGCAGGTGGCGCGCGCGTTGGGCCGCAAGGGTGTTCATCAGCGAGAGCCTACCTGCGGTCGGCGAGGTTTCGGCGCTCGTCGGTCGATCGCGTCTGCGCCTCTCGTGCGCGTGGCTCGGTCGGCTGAAGGCGCGGCGGCGCGCTTCGGTGCGCCTGCGAGAGCGCACTCGGTCGTGATGACGCGCGCTCGCTGGAGCGCAGCGTGGCCGCGATCCGCGTCGAAATGGGCGGGTCGGTCTCGGCCCGAGGGTTGCTCAGGAGCGGGCATGCCTCGTCAGTCCTCTCGCCCGACCCAAGCGCTCTCTCACGTGGCGGCAGGGGGGGCGAGCGGCCGACCCAAGCACCGTCGCCCCCGCGCAGGGCCCGGGCTGCTCTTCTCCGACACCCGCGGGCTCTCGACGGTGGAGTACGTGATGCTCCTCTCGCTGATCGTCGTCGTGGGCTTCGGCGCGTGGCGACGGCTCGGTCGAACGATCGAGGGGGACGCGCGTCGCGCCGAGATGGTCGTGGCGCGCGTGTCCGGTGGAGGTTTGCCGTGAGCGAGCCCCCGAGCTGCGGCGAGCGGTCCTCCTCGACTCCCCTCGGTCGCTACGAGCTCCTGTTCCCGATCGCGCGCGGCGGCATGGCGGAGGTGTTCGCCGTCCGACTGCGCGGAGAGGGGCGCTTCGAGCGCTACTTCGCGTTGAAACGAATGCACGCAGATCTGCGCGAGGACTCCCAGGCGAACCTGCTCTTCCTCGACGAAGCGCGGCTGACCGCCTGCATCGTGAGCCCGTATGTGGTCCCGGTGCTGGACGTCGGGCGCGACGACGACGGGATACCTTTCCTGGTCATGGAGCTCGTCGTCGGTACCAGCCTCGCCGTGCTTCGCGCGCGTCACGCGCAGCCCTTCGCACCACGTCTCGTGGCAGAGATCGGGCTTCACGCCGCGCGCGGCCTCGACGCAGCCCATCGAACGTCCGACGCACGCGGCACTCCGCTCGAGATCGTCCATCGGGACGTCTCGCCGCAGAACTTGCTCGTCGGCGTCGACGGTCGCGTTCGCGTCGCTGACTTCGGAATCGCGCGCGCGCGTCAGCGGATGGCCCAGCACACGCGCGCCGGCTTCGTGAAGGGCAAGTTCAGCTACCTCGCCCCGGAGCAGCTTTCGGGCTTCGCAGACGCACGGACCGACGTCTTCGCGCTCGGCGTGATCCTCTGGGAGCTGGCGACCGGTCGGTCGCTGTTCCGGGGGAAGGACATGCTCGAGACGCTCGACAACGTGCGCAGCGCACCCATCCCCCACATCAGTGAGGTACGAAGCGACTTCCCGGTCTCGCTCGGCGACGTCGTCGCTCGGGCTCTGTGTCGCGATTCCCATCGGCGCTGGCGCTCTGCCAACGAGCTGAGCGACGCGCTCTTCGCCGAGCTCGCGCAGGACGAGCTCGCGGTGCCGGTCCATCCGCTCGCACGCCTCGCGCGCGACGCGGCCGGCGAGATGCTCGATGCGCTCGACCTTGCCGCGCGGGACGTCGATCCGCTCCGAAAAGGGTCGACCCGTCGAGGGTCTCCCGCAGATCGCAACCGAGGATCGCGAGCGCCCTCGAGCGGCGCGCGTCGGCGTGTGACGGTCGTCGAAGCCTGGCCGGACGAACCGACGACCCTCGTCCAGACACCGACCGATCGTGATCACGTCGCGCGGCACGGCGACACGTCGAGAACGGAGCGCTCGGCGGCTGTCGTTGCGAGAATCGCCGCGCAGCGGGCGCCCACCCTCCTCAGCCTGCCATCACCTTTGCCTCTGCCTCCGCTTCCGCTTGCCCCGACGCTCATCGCGCCTGCCGGAGGCGCTGCGTTGGCCCGTTCCGCGAGGACGCTCCCTGCGCCGTCGAACGCGGTCAGCGGCGCGGCGCTCGTCGTACCGCCGGATCCGTTCGCCAGGGCTCCGTCGCCCAAGCCTCCGCGCTGGAGGGGTCTCTCGTTCAAGCCCGCGCCTCTCGCCGTCGCGGTCGCGGTCGTGCTCGTGCTCGTGTTGGTGTTGCTCTGCTCGCCGCGGTCGAGTGACCACGGCGTCGACGTCCGCGTCCTCGCTCACGCCGGGGCGCCGAGCTCGCCGCCGTTGCGCGAAGCGGGTCGACCGGCAGCGAGCGGCGTCCGGTGACCAGCCAACCTTTACACCGCGCGGCGGCGCGGGATAGCATCGAGCAGTGCCTGTAGCGGACGTTCGGAGGGCAGCGGGAGGGCTCGAGCTCGCGGCGCTCCTCCTCACTGCGGCCTCACTTCCCCTTCCGGCGCTCGCGCAAGAGACGCCCGGTCCGCTCCCCGTACGAGAGGAAGCGACCCTGTCCGTTCTGTGCCCAGACTCGACGCGGACGGCGCCTTCCCCCAGCACCGATCGTCAGCTGGGACGCCCCGAATTTCTGCTGGGCGTTGCCGCCGCCGAGGACGAGCGGTGGGGCGACGCCGTCACCCAGTTTCGTGCGAGCTACGCACTGAGCGGCTCGCCGATCGCTCTCTACAACATGGCGCTCGCCTTCCGGGCGCTGAGCTCGCACCGCCGCGCGCGGGACGCGTTCTGCACGCTTGCTCAGGACGCCCGGATCGCCGACGCGGACATGCGCGAGGAGTCGCGTACGCTCGCCGCCAGCGAAGCGGAGCGAGTCGCCTCGCTCGTCCTCACCGCGGAGCAGCCCGATCACGGGGTGAACGTCACGGTGGAGGGTGACGTGATCGATCTTGCCTCGAGCGCGCCGCAGGAGGTCGAGCTCGACGCTGACCGGCGCTACGAGCTTCTCTTCGACGCCCCCGGATACCAGACATCCGCCCTCGAGCTCATGCTCTCGCAGGGCGAGCGGCGCGAGACGGCCATTCGCTTGCTGCCAGCTTACGAGCGCCTCGAGGAGAGCCCGGCGCTCTGGGCGATCATCGGGGGCGTTCTCCTCGCGGGCGCAGTGGTCGCGGGCGTCGTGGGCTACTTCGAAGCGCAGCTCGACGCGACTCCCGGACGACCGATGGTGCAGTTCCCGTGAAGCGCACGGGCACCCGATGGTTGGTGATGGTCGGCATCGCCCTGATGACCGGGTGCGCTGACAACGCCGTCTTCGACCTGGAGATCACACTGCCGCCGAGCAGTGCGCCCACGACGATCGAGCTCGATGTCCGTCCGGGCGGCACGGAGGGATTCGACGTCGACTGGGCGCCGACGTCGGCGTTTCCGACCGCTCGCTTCGAGCTCGCGGGCGATCGGCCGACTCGGGTCCTCGAGAGCATCGTCGCGGAGTCCATCGAGCAGGACGCTCTCGTGCGTATCCGCTTCTGCCCGCCCGCGGGGTGTGCCGGCCTGGCCGGAGACGCAGCGCCGGTGACGTGTCTCCGCTTCGAGCGACCGTTCCACCGCGGCGTCCGTTCGATCTATCGATCGACCCTCGGGGAGGAGCCGCCGCCGCCAGCGCCCGGTCAGTTCTGCTCGCAACCGCCTCGGACCGTGACGCGATGCGAGGTCGGCTGCGGCGACGGTGACTGGCACGACGTGCCGACGAACGGCTTCTGCATTGAAGGCGCCCATGTCTGCGATAGCTGACGACCGCAAGAGCGACATGCCGGAGGCACCGCCGCCGCAGGCGTTTGGCCGGTACGAGGTGCTCTTTCCGATCGCGCGCGGCGGCATGGCGGAGGTGTTCGCGTGCCGGATTCGCGGCGAGGGCGCGTTCGAGCGTCACTTCGCCATCAAGCGGATGGCGCCCGAGCTCATCCGGCACGACAAGTTCGTCCAGAGCTTCCTCGACGAGGCACGCCTGACCGCCTGTATTCACAGCCCCAACGTGGTTCAGGTGGTCGACATCGGACGCGACGAGCGCGGCGCGCCGTACCTCGTGATGGAGCTGATCCAGGGAGTGAGCCTCTCGGCGCTCAAGAAGCGCGTCCCACAGCCCATGTCGCTCGGTGTCATCTGCGAGGTCGGCGCCCAGGCTGCAGCGGGCCTCGAGGATGCGCACACGGCGACCGACGCCCGCGGCGCGCCGCTCGGCGTCGTTCACCGAGACGTCTCGCCGCAGAACGTGCTGGTGGCGATCGACGGCCGTGTACGCATCGCCGACTTCGGGATCGCGCGCGCCAAGCAGCGTCTCGCGAGCAACACACAGTCTGGTGAGCTCAAGGGGAAGTTCGGGTACTTCGCGCCCGAGCAGCTGCGCGGCGGTGCGGATCCGCGAACCGACGTGTTCGCCCTCGGCGTCGTGCTCTGGGAGCTGATCGCGGGGAGACCGCTGTTTCATCGCTCCGAGGTCCTCGACACGATCATGAACGTCGAGCGTCTGGAGATTCCGCGGCTCGACGCGCTCCGGCCCGAGGTCGCGACCGAGGTGGCCGACGTGATCGCGCGTGCGCTTCAGCGCGACGCAAACGATCGCTTCCAGAGCGCCGGGCAGATGTCCGTCACGTTCCGTCGTCTGATCGATCGTGGGGTCGTCGGGCCCCCTCCCGAGACCGAGCTGAGGGCGCTCGCCCGCTCGGCGACGGCGCCGCTGCTCGAGACGCTTCAGCGGACATCGTCTGGCGAGCACTCCCTCGATCCCATTCGAGCATCGATGGCGTCCACTGCGGTCGCCGGCGCCCGCGACACGATCGAGGTCGATCCCGGAGGACGCCCCAGCCTCCGCACGTCTCAAGTGCCCACCGATCAAAACGTCATGATCGAGGTGGAAGCGCCCGTGTCCGACGTGCGCGAGCGCGAATCGGCGCAGCCAACTTCCCCGCGCCTGTTCTCGCCGAGCCATCGGCCCATCCCCGCCACGATCGGACCGAATGAGGGGCTCCTCGACGCTTCCAGAGCTCCAACCCTGGTCACACACGGACCCAATCAGGCGGTGCTCACACCGTTTGCTCCGCCCATCGTTCAGGCCCGCGAGCCCGAGACGACCGACCGTCTCGCTCCCATCGGTGCGCCGGGAAGATCGCGCGCGACGTGGGCTCTCGTCGTCGCGCTCGGCGGTTGCGGGGTCATCGCGATGGTCGCGATCGTGCTCTGGCGCATGTCCCGTCCATCCATCGGGCCCGACGCGCCGCTCGACCGCGGTCTGCCCGAGGTGATCGCGCCCCCGCCCGAGCCGACCGCTCCGACCCACGCGGACCTTCCTCACGGCGTCTGGCCCCCGCCCGATCCCGTGGCGCCAGCTCCGTTGGAACCGACAGCGGTGGTGGATCCGCCGACGGCGGAGGAGCCGCAGAGGACCGAATCGGATCACCACCATCGGCCGCGCGGGACTGGCGTGAGCGTTCCGACGGACGCTCCAGAGCCCCCTGCCGAGGCGTCACGTCCCGAGGCCCACGTATCAGCTCCCACGCCCGCCCCGCCCACGCCCGTCGCGCCACCCACGACGGCCCCCGCGCCGCCCACGACCCAGGTGGGACCCGCGGCTTCGCCGACCGGCTCGCCTCGTCTCCGCGGCGTCGATGAATACGACGGTGTTCACCCGTGAGGTGGCGTGCTCTGGCCCTATTGCTCCTCGTGCCGTCGGCGGTCTCGTGTGGGCCGACGGTCGGGGATCTCCAGGTCTTCGTTCTCACGGACCTCAGACCGGGCGCAGAAGGACCAGGCTCCGAGTTCGACCGGGTCGTGGTGACGCTCGGCCCCGAGAGCGCGCCCCTTGCGACGGCGACGGTCGTCGCGGTGGACGTCGACTTCGCGGCGAGCCGTCCCACGCGCGTCGCCTTCTTCGCCGACGTCCCGTCCGGGGACTACCGCGTGCGCGTGGCGCTCCTATCCGGGAGCACGGAGCGCCTCGCACGTCCGACGCTCGTCCACGTGAGCCACCACTACACGCTCACGCTCACCCTCGACCGGGGCTGCGTCGATGCATACCAGGCGTGCGAGACCGCGGGGCAAGCGTGCGTCGGTAGGGTCTGCGTGGATCCGGCGTGCATCGGTGACCTCTCCGGCGTCGCGTGCGAAGGGTTCGTCCCCGAATGTGTCGCAGACTCGACGTGTGACGACGTCGGAGTCCCCTGCACGCTCCCGCGCTGCGACTCGGGCGCATGCCGTCTCGCGCCGAACGACGCCTGGTGCAGCGCCGGAGACGTCTGCGACGTCGGCGCTGGAGGTTGCGTCGCGGACCCGCGCGCCTGCACACCGGAGGCTCTGTTCGAGGATCGCGACGGCGATGGGATCGGCGGCGTGCGCGTCACGCGCTGCCCGGGCCCGGGCTTCGTCCGGGACGGCGGAGACTGTGACGACCTCACGAGCGCCGTCGGGCGCTGCGACCCCACGGGCGATGCGGGCCCCGACGCTGGCCCGACGGACGGCGCGACTCTCGATGGCTCCACCGACGGCTCCCGCGACGGGGAAACGGACGCGGCCACGTTGTCCGAGACGTGCGTCGCAACTCCCTCCGGGCCCGCGGACGAAGATCTCGACGGGCGGGTCGACGAAGGCTGTCCGTTCTTCGTGGACACCACCAGCGCGCTGCTCGACTTCGATGTCCCGTTCGCCGTCGAGCCGATCGGGCCGGGCGCTCTCGAGCTCTACCTCAGCGTGTACGAGGACCGCGTGCCCGCGATCATGCGAAGCACCCGCGCCACGACCAGCGACCGCTTCTCTCAGCCCGTCGCAGTGACCATCAACGACACGCCCGGCTGGCTGAACTGGATGTGGACGCTTCCGCGCGCGATGACCGTGCCTTGCGAGGCTTACGGTCAAGCGCAGACGATGCTGACGGCGCCGAACTACATCTATCGCTTCACTCGCGGAACGGGCACCGTGTGCAGCGAGTCGGACCCTTGGGGCTCGCCGACGAGGCTCTTCGCGACGGAGCCCTATGACGGGTTGACGCACCCCTTCTTGACCGCCGACGGGCTCACCCTTCTGGTCCGCGGTCAGCCGCCCGGTGGTGCGGACGCGGTGATCCTCGCGAGCGTTCGGTCCGTCGGCGGCACGTTCACGACGTTGACGCCTCTCCCGATGGTCGTGACCTCGTCGGGGGCGTTTCCGGCGATCACGGATGACCTCCTCGATCTCTTCGTGCAGGGCGCGACTAGCTTCCTGAGCTACCACCGAGACCGTGCGGACGCGGCGTTTGGCTCGTCAACGACTGTCTCGCTCCCGTTGCGCCCCGTGTTCGTCGTCGGGACGCAGGAGGTGTTCGGTCCTCTGGGATCGCCGGTGCGCGGTCGGTACTGGCGCGACCGAGACCACGCTCCGATCGTGATTCCCTGCCCGGCAGGAGGCTTGCGCAGCTCGGACGGGCTCCGTTGCTTCTGGCACGAGACAGCGAGCCCGGGTCCATGGAACCAGGGAGCATGCGGCGGCGCGGGCACGAGCCGCGAGGGTCCGCATCTCGCAGGTCCCACAGCGGGCAATGCGATGACGATCACGAGCCTCCTCACGCCGCCGCCGCCGCTCGGCCCCTGGGTCGGGCTCTACGTCTCTGGGCCGGGGCCAGTCTGGGTGACAGGCGTGCCGCTCCGGAACAGCGACCTCCACTCCGACGTGGCTGGCGACGGTTGCTACTTCTACGACGCCGGACTGTTGCGACCGCAAGAGACCGCCGACTGCCTCGAGGTTCGGGCCTCGCTCTGCGAGACCGAGCTCTGGCCGACGTGGACGCCCTGGGCTCCCTGAGCCGCGTGCGCTTGGGTCAGCGCAGGTGCTCTTGCGACCGCGCTCGAGAGAGCGCAGGGCACGCCAGAAATCCGAGTGATCTCCGAGAACCACGGCTGGCCTCGCGCTTGCGAAGGCCGGCATCGGAGGTTCTCATGTCGAAGAGCTCGCTGATCGTCTGCCTGTCCGCCATCGCGATGACCCTCACGGTCTTCGCACCGCACCTCGCCGAGGCGCAGCCGAACATCTATTTCCGGGTCGAGATCAGCGTTCCGGTCGCGAGCGGAGCTCCAGAGGTTCGAGCGCTGCCCTTCACCGGGACCTGGTCCCTCGCGGAGCGCGAGGCGATCCAGAACATGTCCGAGCACATCCAGTGGGACATGAGCTCGGCGGTACGCGAGTGCCAGATGCCGATCGCCGTCGAGATCGACGTCCACAGCTTTCACGGTCACCTGGTCGCGGGCACGGCCGACGGCCTCTTCCCCGGCGCGCGCGGCCGGTTCAACTCGCTCGTCCGTGCGCTCACCGCCATCTGCCACCGAGGCGACATGGAGCGCGGGGCAGTCCAGCAGCGGATCCGCGCCGTGCGGTTCGGGTGGACCGACTCGACGACCGACGCGATGAACCTGCAGGGCGACACGGTCGTCTACGAGACCAACGGCGACCTCGTCGGTCCGACCCACATGGACTACTCGCCGTTCATCAACTGGTTCGCCTCGTCGCTCTGACGGGTCGATGATCGTGGAGGCGAGAGCGAGCGCGCCGGTCTTCGGGGCGCTCGCTTCGCGTTCTCTCGTTCTGCCTATTCTTCGCGTTCGCCGCGAAGGCCGAGCTGCGCCAGGATTCGCTGCAAGTAGCGCCGGCTCATCGTCGTCCGTCGCGCTGCCGCCGACACGTTGCCGTGCTCTCGTTCGAGCGCGTTCTTCACGTACTGGTGCTGGAACGCGAGCAGCACGGCCTCCGCCGCTTCTCCATAGGGCAGCTCGAGGTACCGATCGAAGGACAGGCCGGACTGATCGCGCGGTGGCGCGGTCCGACCACCGAGCTCGCCCTCGCCGAGCGCGAGCGCGAGCTGAACGGCGTTCCGGAGCTCCCGCACGTTGCCCGGAAAGCGTCGGTTCGCGAGGCTCGCTGCGATCTCGTCCACGCGCCCGAGCGCCGTCGCGTCGAAGAGCTGGACGAAGTGCCGCACCAGCATCGAGAGGTCGTCTCCGCGCGCGTGTAGAGGGGGAAGCGTCACGCGCGCGCCAGCGATCCGGTAGTAGAGGTCCTCGCGGAACGTCCCGCGATTCACCTCCGATGCGAGGTTACGGTTCGTCGCCGCGACGACGCGTACGTCGATCGATCGCGTCTTGTTGGAGCCGACCGGCCTGACCTCTCTGCGCTCGAGCGCACGCAGAAGCTTCGCTTGCTGCTCGACGGGTAGCTCGCCGAGCTCGTCGAGGAACACCGTGCCGCCGTTCGCTTCCTCGAGCATTCCGCGTCGCTCTTCGCTCGCCCCCGTGAACGAGCCCTTCACGTGTCCGAAGATCTCGGACTCGAAGAGGTTCGCAGGGATCGAAGCGCAGTCGATGATGACGAAGGGCCCCTTGTGGCGGCGCGAGGCCGAGTGGATCCCCTCCGCGGCGAGCTCCTTGCCCGTGCCGCTCTCGCCCTCGATGAGGATCGAGACCTCAGTGGCGGCCATCCGCTCGAGCAGCGCGTAGGCCTCCCGCATCGCGGAGCTCGCTCCGAGCAAGCGCCCGAACTGAACGCTGGCGGACATGGGCAGGAGCAGGGGAACATCGTCAGACATCACGCGGAGCACCGTGCCTCCGACGGTGATGCGCTGACCCGGCCTCACGATCGCGTCGACGACCTGTACGTCCTCCACGCGCGTTCCGTTCGTCGAGCCGAGATCGAGCACGCGCACCTCGTCGCGCTTGAGGCGGAGCTCGAAGTGCTGACGTGACACGGACGGATCGGTGAGGAGGAGGTCGTTGTCCGCCGCCGTCCCCACGCGAAGCGAGCGGCTCTCCGCGCGCTTCTCGAGGCCTGCATCCGGGCCTGCCTGCACCGCCAGGCGCACGCCGCGCAGCTCTGCGGGTCGGTACGCGACCGGTACGGTTCGAGCGTCGTCGTGCGACAAGGGCGTGAAGGCTAGCGTGCGCGCGCCGCGGGTGTAAAGGCGATGCGAGCCGGAGTGGCTCGCGAACTGTGCCCGAGAGCGCTCGGTTCCGTGCGGTCAGCGACCGGTTACCGGCACGAGACACCTTCGGATCGCCGGGGGTCGGAGCAGACACACGTCAGCTCTGCACGGCTCAGACAGGTACCGTAGTCGGCGCCCGTGAAGTACACGCACTCGGTGTACGTCGGGTCCGTGCACGGAGCGCCGACGAAGCCACCGCACGTCTCCCGACCTTGGGGCGCGCAACGGCCCACCCCGCAGCTGTAGCCGGACGGACAAGCGGCGAGGTCACACCACGCGCCGAGCCCCGACGAGCAGGAGCCGCCATCGGCGGCAGCACCGTCGACCCCCGCGTCGAGGGCGGCAGCGTCGGTGAGCCCGCCACCGTCGACCCCGCGCCCGCCGTCGGTGCGGTCGCCGCCGTCGGGCGTGCGCGGACCGATCGCCCCGTCGACGTCCGTGCCGCCGTCGACGAGCGCGGCGTCGCTCGCTTCACTGCCGTCCGCGACGCGCGCGTCGAGGGAGCCCGTCGCAGTCCCGCCGCAGCCGGCCAGAAGGAGCGATGAGAGAAAGATCCGCAGGTGAGTGAGCTTCATGTCGAGACACCTTTCGTGGTCCACCCGTCCGAGCGCGCCGCTGCCTCCTGGTGAAGCGGCTGCAAAGACGTGACGGTCTGTGGTCGCGCGGTTTCGGAACGCGTGTCGCTCCAGCAGAGTTCGTGCCGCACGAGGAGACGCGGGCGCGCCGTCGTCGTGGTTCATGCCTTCGGCCCGTCCCATCGAGCGCCGCGCCGTGCTCATCTCATCGAGACGTGGTGCTCGCTTCGGCGCGCCGTCGCGCGCTGCGCTCCGAAGAGCGCGGGACCTCGCGCTGGGGTGCGACCCCGTGAGCGCGACTCGAGCTGAATTCGCGGGGTTCTTGCGTCCGAGCCTCTGGCCCGGACGCTGCAAACACGTGCCGCATGAACCGACGTCACTCGTTCCCGGGCGCTCTTCTGCTCTCCCTCGCGGGGTCACTCGCGGGATGCGTCGCGCCGACGCCGCACGCCGTGACCGAGGCGGCGCCGCGGCCGACGCTCCTGGCGGACGCGCCAGCGGTCGCCGCGCTCCCGCCAGCGGCGCGCGCGACGCTCGGCGACTCGCGGATCCCGATGCTCGTCTTTCCCGTCGAGTACGCGGCGCGGACCGAGGTCTTCGCGGAGGACCATTGGACGGAGGTTCTGACGACCGACGAGGCCGCCGGTCTGTCTTTCTCGCTCTACTCGACCAACGTCTGGCAGGACGCCCCGGACGAGCCGATCGAGGTGCCCGCTCCGAGCGCGACGGTGCGGGGTGAGGCGGCCCTCTTCATGGTCCCGGAGCCTGGCACCGCTGCCCTCACGTGGACCCACGCCGATGTTCCTTACCTGCTCTCGATCGCCTGCGACG
>JBBSAT010000036.1:0-39862 GCA_038252025.1 Polyangiales bacterium
CTCGTGCATCTTCGTGCCGCCGCCGTTCGCCGCCGACTCGATCCTCGAGGCGATCGACGCCGGCATCGAGCTGATCATCGCGATCACTGAGGGCATCCCGGTCACCGACATGATCAAGGTGCGCCGCGTGCTCGACTCGCAGAGCAAGAGCCGCCTGATCGGGCCGAACTGTCCGGGCGTCATCACGCCGGGGGCGCGCGGTGAAGGCTGCAAGATCGGCATCATGCCGGGGCACATCCACACGCCGGGCGGTCCCATCGGTGTCGTGTCGCGCTCGGGCACGCTCACGTACGAGGCGGTCTTCCAGCTCACGGCTCTCGGCCTCGGCCAGAGCACGGCGGTCGGTATCGGCGGCGACCCGATCAACGGGACCGACTTCGTCGACGTGCTCGAGCTCTTCAACGCGGACCCTGACACGCACGGCGTGATCATGATCGGCGAGATCGGCGGCTCGGCCGAGGAGGCCGGCGCGGAGTACATCAAGAAGTACTTCAAGAAGCCGGTCGCGGGCTTCATCGCGGGTACGACCGCACCGCCCGGCAAGCGCATGGGCCACGCCGGCGCGATCATCTCCGGTGGCAAGGGCACGGCCGAGGCGAAGATCGAAGCAATGACCGCCGCGGGCGTGAAGATGTCGCCGACGCCGAGCCACATGGGCGAGACGCTGAAGAGCATGCTGCGCTGAGCACGGAGGGCTCGTCTCTGCGGCCACACCGCACTGAGCGCCCATTCAGTTTCGAGCGAAAAAGCCTGACGATCCGTATTCTTGCGGGCCGGCAGGCTTTTTCCATGCTAGGAGCGCGCCGCTTTCGGCGTGTGCACATCCGCGCACGCCCACATCAGAAGGGTAGTGAGCTCTCATGGCCATCGAGAAGACGTTTGCGATCGCGAAGCCGGACGCAGTCGAGAAGAACCACATCGGAGGCATCATCGGCCTCATCGAGAAGAACGGCCTCGAGGTCAAGGCGCTGCGCATGATGCACATGACCCGCCCCATCGCCGAGGGCTTCTACGCCGTCCACCGCGAGCGCCCGTTCTTCGGAGAGCTCGTCGAGTTCATGACGCGCGGCCCGTGCGTCGTGATGGTCCTCGAGGGCGAGGGCGCGATCGGCAAGTGGCGCGAGATCATGGGCGCGACGGACCCGAAGAAGGCAGCCGACGGCACCGTTCGCAAGCTCTTCGGCGCGAACGTCGGCGAGAACGCGTCCCACGGCTCGGACGGGCCGGACACGGCCAAGTTCGAGATCGGCTGGTTCTTCCCCGGCTACGACGTGGGGTGATCCAGACAAGAGTGCTCGCTTCGCCGCCCGCGGACGGGAGCGCTCGCTTCTGCTCGCGCGCTGGCGGCGATTCGCCGCGTGACGCGTTGAGCCGTAGGCTTGGCGCGTGCTCCGTCGCCCTACGGTCGCCGTCTGGCTCGCGCTCACCGCGTGCGCCGGCAGCCCGGCACCGGCGGCGATACCGACGACGTCCACGCGGTCGAGCCGCGACGAGCTGACGGCCCGTCTCTGCGAGCTGCTCCCCGCGCGGGCACACGAGTGCGTCGTCAGCTGGCCGGCCTCCGTGTCCCCACGGCGCCGCCCCGAGGTGATGACCGTCAGCGAGGCGGGACGCCTCTCGGGCGCGGACGCGCCGGTGCGCGCATACGCGTCCTGCGTCGATCGCGGCAGCGAAGCGGCGGCTGTGGCTCGCGTGAGCGTGCTGCTGCTCGCGGAGCGGCCCGAGAGCCGCGAGGCGCTCGAGGCCGCTCTGCCCATCTCGGTGCGCTGGGAAGGAGAGCCCTGCGAGGCCGATACGTGCGCGCTGCCGGTCGCCCGCCTCGAGGGTGATCGGCTCCTCCTCACGCGGCGTCCGTACGACGCGCCCGAGCGCGCGCCGGACGCGGCCCAGCTCGCCTGCGCTGCCGTGCAGGCCGGAGCGGTCGAGGCACGCGCGTGGGTGACCTCGGGAGGCGTCGCGATCCGCGAGCTCCACGCCGACGAAGGGGGTGTCGAGGTGAGCGTCCGGCGCCGTGGGCACGCGCGGACGCGGCGGGAGCGCTTCGACTGGGCGGAGCTGGGGCTGCGGCTCGTCGACGCCGACATCAGCCGGCAGGCCGCCCTGCGCGACGCGGAGGCCGGTCGCGTGCACGGCCTGTCGGAGCTCGACCTGACCAACGAGTCCACCGTCGACCTGCAGATCATGGTGCGCGAGCGGCGGCTGGCGCGCGACGCGAGCGAGGAGCGGCTCCGGGACCTCGCCGAGCTCCTCACTCGCGCGTACGCCGCCCATCCTTCCAGGACCGAGCTGGGGGTCCGCGCCGTCGAACGGTCGATCGAAGCGCAGGCCCTGCCGGCCGCCCACGAGACGCTCGCGCTCCTCGAGTCGCTGGTGGAGCCCTCGACCCCACCGCTGCCGCGGCTGCGGCTCGCGCTCGCGCTGACCGAAGGAGATGGCGACGCGACCCGCGCTGCGATCGGCGAAGTCGCCCCCGACCTCTCACCGAGCGCCCGGGCGAGCGTTGCGCTCACGCTCTTCGACGAGCGGGGCGATGATGCGATCGACCAGAGCGCGAGCATCACCCTCGCGCTCGCGGCGCGCGGGCTCCTCGCCATCGCTCGTCGTGACGACGCCGCGCTGAGGCCGCGGGCGGGCCGCTCGTCCATGACCCTCCGAGGCGTGCCCGCTGCGCTCGCGGTCCTCGGTGGTTGCGCTGCGCCCGACGCGGTCGTCGTCTGCGGTGGGGGCGTCGTCGACCACGCGATCCGCCGCGTGGTGACGCCGACGTCGGGGACGCTCACGCTCGTCGGCCGCGCCCCCTGCGCCGCCGGCGTCTCGGAGCCCGCGTCGCTCACGGAGCTGTCTCACGTCGTCACCTCGCTCGGCGGAGAGCTCGAAGGCGAGGTCGACCTCTACGTCGCCTGCGGAGAAGACATCATGGGCGTCGGGGGCGTCGTGAGCGCCAACCAGCTCACGGTGACCCGCCTCTCCCGGCGTCTCGCGCGGACCGACGTGGAGCTCACGGAGCGCTGGCTGGCGCATCCGTTCGCTTCGCTCGACGGCCGGGTGTTCCCCGCGCCGACGCTCACGTTGGCGGCGAGCGAGAGCGAAGCGCCCATCGCGCTCGCGGCGGCTCGATCGGTCGAGGGCGTTCGCTGCGTGCGCACGAGCACCGCGATCGAGTGCACGGCGACGGAGGGATCGGGCGGCGTCCGCGCGCTCGCCGACGCGCTGACCCGCCTCTACGCGTCCTTCGCCGCGGACTGAGCGGGCTTCTCGCCGTCGTCCTTCGAGGGCTCCTTCTTCTGCGGAATGATCCGGCTGAGAAGCACCGAGCCGATCAGGAGCCCGAAGACGACGCCCAGCGCCCACTCGTCAGGCACGTGAAACCACGGGCGAATCAGCAGCTTGATGCCGATGAACACCAGGATGAGCGAGACCGCGCGCTCGAGGAACCGGAAGAGCGGCAAGAGCTTGTCGAGGATGATGAAGATGTTCCGGAGCCCGAGGATCGCGAACATGTTCGACGTGAACACGATGAGGCTGTCGGTCGTGACGCCGAAGATCGTCGGGATCGAGTCCACCGCGAAGATGAGGTCGGAGACCTCGACGACGACGAGGACGAGGAAGAGGGGCGTCGCCATCCAGCGGCCCGCCTGCTTCACGAAGAAGTGGTCGTCGACGTAGGCCTTCGTGATCGGCACGAAGCGCCGCATCAGCTTCACGATGCGGTTGTCCTCGATGTCCCCTTCCTCTTCGTCGTCGTCCCCGCCGAAGAAGAGCTTTCCGCCCGTGTAGAGCAGGAAGATTCCGAAGAGGTAGAGGACCCACGTGAAGCGCTCGACGATCGCGGCCCCGAGCAGGATGAAGCCACCACGGAGCACGATGGCGCCCAGCACGCCCCAGAAGAGCACGCGGTGCTGGTGCTCGGCCTTGACCGAGAAGCCCTTTCCGAAGATCAGGACGAACACGAAGAGGTTGTCGACGCTCAGCGCCTGCTCGAGCACGTAGCCCGTGAGGAACTGCCGAGCGGACACCGGCCCCATGTTCGGCAGCACGTAGAGCAGCCCCGCGAACAGCATCGCGAAGGTCGCCCACACGACCACCCAGAACACCGCCTCCTTGAAGGAGACGACCCGGGTCTTTCGATGGAACACGAAGAGATCGAGCCCGAGCACCGTGATCAGGAACACGAGGAACCCAACCCACAGTGTCGGCTCGCTGATCTCGGGCATCTCGCTCCTCGGGGCCTCGGCGATCGCCGAGGACGCCTCCGCGCTGGCGGGGGCCCCAAACCGGCGCGCACTGTCGCACAACGGCGGGCAGGATCCAGTGTTCCGACGCCCCCGCCGCCGAAGCTGCCGGGGGTTGCGAGGCACCGCGCGATCTCCGATAAGACGGTCCGGAGGCCACCTTGTCCGCGTCGAGCATCGCGATCGCCACGCCGCTGACGCAGGCGGGAGTCTCGACGTGAGCCTGCTCGTCGCACGCGCGATCGACGGGGCCAGCGCCCGCATCACGGCCCGCCGACCGCTGCTGTACGCGGATGGTGGCGATCCCGATACGGGCCGGTCGGCGTTCGTCCGCGCCGCCTCCGGCCTCGCGTGGCAGGTGCGTGGCGAAGCCGACGTGCTCGTCATCGCGCAGGACGACTCGAGCTTCGTTGCGTACCTGCGCCCGCCGGATGGGCCCGTCGCGGCGATCACGCTCTCCTACGCGCCTGGCGGCGTGCGCGTCTTCGAGGCCCGAAGGGGCAACAAGCATCTCAAGCTCGACCTCGAGTCCTGCGCCGCGATCGACGCTCGACGTACGCTGGTCTTCGGGTCGGGCTCGCTGCCGGCGCGCGAACGGATCGTCGACCTGACGGGCGAGCTCGCGCGCGTCGCGGAGGCGAAGGAGCTCTACGCGCGCCTCCGGGCGACGCCCGAGTTCGCCGGTAGCGAGCTGAACCTCGAGGGCGCCTGCCGGATAGGCGATCGTCTCCTTCTCGCCAACCGCGGCAACGGCGCATCGCGGCCCGATCTCGGGGCGGTGGACGGCCTGTGTGAGGTCGACCTCGCACAGCTGCTCGCCTACCTCGACCGGCGTGGTGCGTGCCCGGCGCTCCAGCGCGTGCGCTCCTGCGAGCTCGGGATGGCCGGCGGCGGAAGGCTGAGCTTCACGGACCTGACGCCGGGCAAGACGGCAGCGAAGAAGGGAACCGGCAGCGTGTACTTCCTCGCCGTCGCCGAGAAGTCCCCCAACGTGCGGGACGACGGCGAGGTGACGGGAGCGGCGCTCGGCAAGCTCGACCTGGCGACGAACGAGCTCGGGATCGTCCCGTTGCTCGACGAGAAGGGAGCGCCTTCGCGTGACAAGCCCGAGGGTCTCGCCCTCGCCTCTTCGCGCGGCGGCGTGGCGCGCTTCTACGCGGTGGTGGACGCAGACGACCCCGACGTCCCGAGCGTGCTCCTCACGATCGAAGCGCCAGGTCTCTGATCACGACCCGAGCGCTCGAGGATCGGCTCGCGGCGCCGAGCGCTGCGTGTTGGCGACGATCGCGTCGATCATCTGCGACCAGAGCGGGTCGGGAAGGTCGTGTCCCATCGTGTCGAGTACGACGAGGCGCGCACCGGGGATCGCGCGCGCGGTCGCCTCGCCGTGGGCCAGCGGAAGGAGCGGGTCGAGCCGTCCATGGATGACGGTGGCCGGCGTGCGGACCGCCGCGAGGAGCGGTGTGCGCGTTGGCGACGCGAGGATCGCCGCCAGCTGGCGGGCCGCGCCGAGACGGTAGGTCGACCTCGAGACGGAGAGCTCGACGATCGCGCGCGCCTTCGCTTCATCGAAGTGGATCGGGCTGCCGATCGCGCGAAGCACACCCACCGAGTGCCGGATGGCGGCTTGTTTCTCCCGCGGCGGCGCCGAGAGGAGCGCGCGCGCGGCCTCCGCGGTCGCGAGGGGGAGCCAGCGATCGCCCGTGGTCGACGCGAGCGACACGAACGACTCGACCCGTTCCGCATGCTCGATCGCCAGCGTCTGCGCGATCATCCCGCCCATCGACATCCCGACGACGTGCGCCGTGGCGAAGCCGAGCCCGTCCATCAGCCCGACGACGTCGTTCGCCATGTCCGAGAGCGTGTAAGGCGCGGAGACCGGGAGGCCGGCGGCACGCGCGGCGAAGCGCGGAAGCAAGCGCGGTACTCCCGCGCCGTGCAGCTTGGTGCTGAGCCCGACGTCACGGTTGTCGAAACGAACGACGTAGAAGCCGCGTGCGGCGATCGCGCGACAGAGCTCCTCGGGCCAGAGGACCATCTGCGCGGAGAGCCCCATGACGAGGAGCAGCGGCGGATCGTTCGGATCGCCGAAGCCCTCCCAGAACAGCGTGATCCCGTTGGTCGCGATCTCCGGCATGCACCGACCGTAGCGCGAGAACCGCGGAGGAGCCGTCTCGGGCAGCAGAGACGCACGTTGTGATAGCGTGCGCCCGTGGTGCGAACGCTGCGCGCTGTCTGGGTCTTGGTGTGGCTGGCCCTCTTCGCTCTCTCGGCCGTCGCCTGCCACGACCCGCGGCGGCCGTGCCAGCTGGACTGTCGCGCGCGACACGACCAGTGCCTGCTCCCTGCCAGCACGCGCGAGGCGATCTACGCGTGCGACGCGCAGGCCTCCTCGTGCACGTCGATGTGTCGATGAGAGCGCTCGCGGCCTTCCTCCTCCTGGGCCTCACCGTCACGGGCTGCGTGCGGCGCTACGTCGAGCCCGGCATCGATCAGCCGCACGCGCTGGTGAAGATCCGCACGGTGCACCACGCCCGGAGCGGGCCGCAGCTCGATCTCGCTGTCCGCATCTCCTCGGAAGGCACCGAGTACGGGATCGAGATGCCCGCTGACGACTCCTTGCGGATCGTGCGCGTTCGTCCGCTGCCCGCAGGCTACCGCGTGGTCTCGTCGTTCTTCCACGAAGTCATGGAGATGCGCACCGTCTACGAGAGCGAGCAGTACCAGTGCGGGACGACGACGAGCGGGTCCGGGACCTCCACGTACACGAACCCGCAGTACTGCACGCGTCAGGTCCCGAGGCAGCGCATGCAGTCGGTTCGGTACTCCGACGGAGAGTGCGAGGCGACCGCGTTCCAGGTCGAGCCGCTCGATGGCGCGGTGTACCTGGTGCAGTACGACTACTTCGGACCCGGCGTGTGCTCGATGAGCTGCATGCGTCAGCTCGACACGGGCGGGGGCACGTTCCAGCTCTTGCCGTGCAGCGTCGGCGAGCCGCCCGTCCGCCCGACGAGCGGCGGCGAGGCGTACGAGCTCGACCCAGCGCCGGCGTCCACCGCGCCCGCCGTTCCCGGTGCGACCGCGCCGCCTCCCGAGGGGGCGGACGAGCTCGGTGTGCCGCTCGCCTCGGCGAGCTGATCGCCATCTGCGTTTCCGGCGCCGACGCCCCTCCTCGTCGATTCCTGCGTGAGCGCTCGCGAGCGAGCTGGAACGCGCCCATGCTCGTGCGTAGTTGAGACGTCGTACGTGGTCGAGACAAGGGAGGGAACACCGATGGGCGACAAGAATCCGAAGCAGAAGAATCGACAGGACGCTCAGAAGCAGAGCGAGAAGAGCGCGAAGGCTGCGAAGGCGAAGGCCGGAGCAGCAGTGTCCGGCGCGCCCGTGAAGGCCGTGAAGAAGTAGACGAGCGACGGCTCTCCGCATCGAGCACGCCCTTCTGGAACGGTCCGGAGCCCGTAGACCTCCTCGCTCGTGAGCGTGGACAGTCGGGGCTTCGGCTCGTTCGAGAAGGGCGTTCGGTCTCGGCTTCAGCGGCGCGGCGCTTCAGGGCGGTTGCGATCTCGTTCGACCAACGATCGAGACCTCTGCGTCGAGGTGCTGATTCAGTGCGCAGCGCCGGTCGCGGGGCGCTGCCGGAAGGCCACGCTCAACACGACGATCACCACGAGCAACACGGCCGATGCCGTGTAGCGGCTCAAGGCGAGGCCACCCTGCTCGATGGGCTTGTCGAGGAAGTCGCCCACGACGGCGCCGAGCGGCCGCGTGAGGATGAACGCCGCCCAGAAGAGCGCAGTCCTCGACACCTTCGTCCAGAAGTACGCCGCCGCGACGATGGCCAGCGCAGAGCCGAAGATGGCCGCCGCCCCGAGATACCCGAGCCCCGCGGTGTCCGCCGTCCAGTCACCGAGCGCGGTGCCGAGCGTCTGCGAGAACATGATCGTGATCCAATAGAACCACTCTGCCTTGGGCGTCCTGACCGAGGCGATCGAGACCGAGCCCAGCGTGCGGTGCCAGAGCCAGAGCGAGCCCGCGAGGAGGCCCAAGAGCAGCAGTGAGCCGCCCGCGTATCCGATGCCGAGCGAACGATCCGCGTAGTCCGCCAGCGTCGTGCCCACTGTCGTGGTCGCGATGATGGTCATCCAGTAGATCGCTGGATGAAAGCGCTTGGCGCGAATCTGCACGACGACCGCGACCGCGAAGACGGCAGCGAAGATTGCGGTGCCGACGAGGTAGCCGAGGTCCATCGACATGGAGACGGCATCGCCTCCCGTCTCACCGAGCGTCGTGGCGGCGATCTTGATGAGCCAGAAGACGAAGGTGACCTCAGGGACCTTGCTGACGGCTCGCTCGGTGTCTTCGCTCATCGTATCGGGCAACCATACCGCGCCGCGACTCGAGGTGGTCGTGTGCGTGCTGGTTCCGTTCAGCCGCCGTTCAGCCTGGGCGCGGACGCTGCGCGCTGGACCAGCGCGCTGACCTCGGCCGACCTGACCGCGGTGCGACGCGGAGAGGGGCGGACGCTCGGCGCCCGCCGAGATTCGGGAGTCCTGCCCGAGCTCGAGGCGCACCGGCCCGCAAGGAGTCGGGGCGGGCCGCGGCCTCACGCCCTGGTGCCTGCCGGCGGTCGCCGTCGGGCGTCTGGGCGGTGGCGTCCGCGATGAGCTCGCGCATCCGCCGGGCCTGGCCGACGGCGCGCCCGCGTAGCGTCGTGGCTGCCGATCGATCCGGGGTCCAGGTACTGATCGTGATCGCGGAACGGCCACTTGTGGGTCATGTGCTGCGTGCGCCAGAACGCGACGGGCATCGCAGTCGTGGACTCACCCAGCATCTCCGCGAACGTCATCGACCTGAAGATTCTCTGCGTCTCCTGGAACGACAGGTACGTCTGGTAGGTACGCAGCGTCACGAAGGTGCCGAAGATCGACCACGTGTCGACGCCGCGTCAGAGCGCGCGGAGCGTGCCGGCGATCACGATGCGCTCGCCTGCGGTCGTCGCGATTCTCAGCGCGCCGTCGTCCGTGAGGCCGATGAGCGTGCCCGTCACGTCGTCGACGCGGACGGGCTCACCCACGAGCGCGAGGCGCTCCCGGACGCGGGCGATGGTCGCGTGCGCGCCAGCATGAGCGAGCGAGTCGATCGCGCGCTCCACGTGCAAGAGCAGCGTCGCGAGCGCGTGCGAGCGATCGAAGGCCGCCGCGCCCTCGCCCGAGGCGAGGAGGAGCGACGTCGCCTCGCCCGCGAGCTCCTCCGGGAACGACACGCGGTTCACGCCGAGCCCGATGCCGATGATCACCGGGCCCTGGCGCGAGCCCGACGAGCTCGACTCCACCAGGATGCCGGCCGTCTTCTTCCGGGCGATCCACGCGTCGTTCGGCCACTTGATCGCCACGCTCCGGAGCGAAGGCGCGAGCGCGAGGATCGCGTCGGTCACGCCGAGGCCCACGGCGAGCGTCACCAGCGGCAGCTCCGCCGGGCGCAGCGTCACGCGCTCGACGATGGAGAGATAGAGATCGACGCCCGCCGGAGACGACCAGGTGCGCCCCCGCGAGCCGCGGCCCCCGGTCTGCGCGTCGGCCACCACGACGTGACCGCTCCGCACGCCGCGATCGGCCGCCTCGCGGGCATCGTCGTTCGTCGAGACGGTCTCCCTGCGCACGTCGAGCGAGCGCCCGAGCCGCGTCGTCGCGAGCAGGCCCTCCACGCGCGCCGGATCGAGATCCGTGACCGGCACATCCGTCACCGGTACAGACGGCTCAGACGTAGCTGAGCCACTCGGGCTTCGTGGGGCGAATGCCGCGCACGACCTCGAAGTAGCGCGCCTGGATCTTCTCCGTGATCGGCCCGCGCGAGCCGGCGCCGATCTTCCGATCGTCGACCTCGCGCACCGGCGTCACCTCGGCGGCCGTGCCGCACATGAAGACCTCGTCGGCCGTGTAGAGCTCGTCGCGCGTGACCGGGCGCTCGCACACCGGGATGTCCATCTCCTTCATGAGATGAAGCAGCGTGTCCCGCGTGATCCCCCCGAGGATCGCGCTGCCGTACCCGGGCGTGATCACCACGCCGTCGCGCACCAGCCAGACGTTCTCGCCCGACGCCTCGGACACGCGGCCCTCCCCGTCGAGGAGGATCGCCTCCTGGTACCCGCCCGCCAGCGCCTCACGCTTGGCGAGGATCGAGTTCACGTAGTGGCCGACGACCTTGCCCTTGCTCATCAGCATGTTGATGCCAGGCCGCGAGAATGAGCTGACCTTGGCGCGAATCCCATTCTTCAGCCCGTCGTCGCCGAGGTACGCGCCCCAGTGCCAGACCACGATCGCGAGGCGCGTCGGGTTCACGGCGCCGAGCCCCATCGCGCCGTCGCCGAGGAAGGCGAGCGGCCGCAGATAGCAGGCCTTGAGGCCGTTCACGCGCACGGTCTCGAGGCACGCCTGGACGCACTCCTCCTCGGTGATCGGCATCGGCATCATGCAGATCTTCGCCGAGTCGTAGAGGCGGCGGATGTGCTCGCGCAGGCGGAAGATCGCGCTCTTCCCGTCGTGGGTCTCGTAGCAGCGGATGCCCTCGAAGACGCCGAGCCCGTAGTGCAGCGTGTGCGTGAGGATGTGGACGTTCGCGGCGTCCCAATCGATGAGCTCTCCGTCGAGCCAGACCTTCGAGACTTTGTCGACCATCACGCGCCTCCTGGGCGCTTCTACCACGCGTTTCCGCGGTCCCGACCCTCGAATCGCTCCGCGCGAACGGGCGCTTCCTCACGGCTCCCAGAGCAGGTCGAGACCGCCGCTCGAGACCGGAACGTACGTGCCGCTGATGACGCCGTTGAGCGGCAGCTGGAACTCGAGGGATACCCCGCCGCCCACGCCGGAAGAGCCGCTGCTCTGTGTGGCGGCGCTCTGACCGCCTGCGGAGACGAAGCCTTCTACGTAGGCCGCGAGGACGACATCGCGCGCGAAGTCGGGGATGAGCCAGTCGGCGTTGAACCCGACGCGGAGACCGACCGTGCCGAGGCGATCGCCGGTCTCGACCGCGACGTTCGGGACGAACTGTCCGCCGAATTGCTGGCGCAGGCCGAGCGTGAGGATGCCCGCGGTGAGGCCAGCCAGGAAGTTGGCCGCTTGGTCGCCTGCCTGCTGCGCGCTCGCGCCGCTGCTGTGGCTCGACGCCGAGCGGCCGCTGACCAGCAGCGCGATGATCTCGCCAGTGTCGTTGGTCTCCGTGGACGAGAAGTCGACCGAGAGATCGGAGAGACGACCGATGACGGTGATGGTGACGCTCGCCCCCGTTCGTCCCGGCAGCGCGTAGCTCGCGACGAGGAGCACGTCGGGATCCATCTCGGCGTCGCCGACGAACACGAGCGCGCCGCGCTGAACCGTGAAGCGCTTCCCGAGCACCTCGAACGTTCCGCGGAGGATCTCGGCGGTGCCACCGACGAAGAGGTCGGGGGAATCGTAGAGCACGTCGAGATCGGCGCGCACCTCGGCCGAAAAGTCGTTCCGTACGACGCTGAACGAAGGCGCCTCGATTCGAATGTGAAAGGGAAAGTGCGAGCCAGGTGGGCGCGCGAGGTCGGGCGCGTCGTCCGCGATGACGAGCACGTCTCGGCGTAGCTCGATCGCCTGGACGCCCCCTGCCGACGTCGGCGGGAGCCCGACCTCGAGCGTCTCGGCGACGACGGTTCCTTCGACTCCGTCGGTGCCGATCGTCGCGCGAACGCTCGCTTCGCCCGTCAGCGTCGCCAGCACGGCCCCCTCTCGCCGGACCGGGAATCGATCGGGGCGGAGCGTCAGGTACGCCCACGCCGGGACGAGACCATGAAAGCCGATCTCGCCCGTCATCTCGGCACGCGAGTCCGCGTCCATCGCCACGAGCGGTCGATCTTCGGGCAAGAGGATTCGGTTGCCCGAGAGGCGCAGGACCGCCGAGATGCTGTGCAGGTGTTGTCCGACGCTCGCGATGCGGCCGCGGCCGTCGCGCAGATCCAGTCCACCCTCGAGCGCCAGCGTCTCCCAGCCGCCCGCGGCGGAGATCGTGCCGTTCGCGACGATGTCGGCCTCGGCGATCCCGGGAACGAACGCGAGCACCGGCTCGAGGTGGGAGTCCGCCAGATCGGCCCAGAAGAAGAAGTCGTCCGTCCACGCGACCTCGGGGGAACCGAGACCGTCCTCGGGGATCGTCACGGGGATCGAGGCGATGGTGAGCAGCTCACCCTCGTCCGCGCTCGTCGAGCGCTGACCGCTCTCGAGCGCGCTCGCCGACGGGCAGGATCCGAGCGCCGTATGGGGCCCGTTCTCCTCCGAGAGGATCGCGCAGGTCGAGAGCAGCACGCGCCCCGTCCCCGTCGTGCTCGCAGCGACCGCGGCGTGGAAGGGGCGCGTGCTCGCCCCTGCGTAGCTCGGCGAATGGACGCGAAGCCCGGTGACGGCGAAGCTCGACTCGAGGTCGGGTGTCGCGCTGCCGAACGTGAACGCGAGCTCTCCGTCGACGGATCCGCTCGCGTACGGACAGGTCCAGGGGAGCGCTTCGAGCGGCAGATCGTGGACGTCCATCGTCACCGCGCTCACGGGAACCGGCACGGTCGCGCTGGCGATCCACTCCGCGAACGGCGTCTCTGCTCGCGCGATCCCGCGCGCCACGGGTCGTCCTGCCACGAACGCGTCGATCTGCGCGACGGTCGCCGCTCCGACGGAGGCCGCGTGGATCTGCAGCACCGGGCGGAGATCGTGAGCGCATGGCTCGGCGTTCACAGCCTCCTCCCAGCGTAGGATCGCCTCCAGGCTCCCGCGGCTCCCGTCCGGGCCGCTGTAGAGCGTCACGCTTCCGCCGACGGTGACCCCGCGAGGAAGCCGCTTGCTGAGAGGGCGCGGCAGTCCGTCCAGCCGGCGCGGCTCGAAGCGCGCTGCGACGTGAAACGGTGCGCCGGCGATGCGCGCGAGCCAGCCCGCGAGATCCTCCGGCGGGTCGTCGAGCGAGACGTGAACGCCCGCCTCGACCAGCGCGATCTCACCGGTGGTGTCCGCGATCCAGAGCCGCTCGACGCGGAGGTCGTCGCCGACGTACGTGAGCTCGGACTTGATGCGCACCGGCGTCCAGCCGGGAAGGCCGAAGCGATCGAGGATGACGACCGCGCGCGGCAGCTCCGGGTGGGCGGTGGTGCCGCGGAGGACGACCGCCAGCGTCGCGCGCCCTGCGACGCCGAGCTCTCGCACGGCCTCCCCGAAGAACGGCAGCACGAACGCGAGGTTGGCCTGATCGAGATCGACCTCGACGCCGTCGAAGATCGCCTCGTCGAGGAAGCGCGACGGACTCGTCAGCACTGCGAACGGCGCGCGGATGGGGCCGTCGATGTGGACGCCGCCGCGCGTACCGAGGTCCCCATCGATGAGGGACTCGAGCGTGCCGTCCGCGTAGTGAAACCGGTAGCCCAGGTGGAAGCCGCGCGTTCCGTCGAGGCTCGCGTCCGTGATCTGGCCCTCTACGGTCAGATCGGGATCGCGGAGCACACCCGCGAGCGTCACGTCGGCGTCGAGCGAACCGGTCAGTCGCGAGAGGCCCGCAGGAAGTCTCGACGCGAGCGAGGCGAGCGGAAGGCCCCGGACCGAGAAGTGGAGGTCCGACCTGCCGGACGGCCGCAGCGGGCCCGCGAGCGTCAGCGCCGCGCCGCCCTCGCTCTCGAGATGGAGGTTCTCGAACGTCACCGTGGGCCCGCGGATGAGGAGACGCGGCGGTGCGCCGTCGTGGGGCCCCGAGTACTCCGCGATGCCGGCGTCCACGGTGTAGGCATCGAGCGTGACGTCGAGCCCCTCGCCGCTTCGAACCGCGTGCGCGTCGATCGAGGCCGAGCGCACGTCCCGCCCGCCATGTGCGCGCAGCGTGAGCCCGTAGCGGCGATGCCCTCCACCGTCGGCCGTCACGTCGACGTGACCGAGCGAGACGCCCGACACCGAGACGCCCTCCCCGGTCGCACGGAGAACGAGCTCCGGAGTCGGCGCATCGCCGCGCGCCCAGACGCGACCGCGGAGGGTGTCGGTGCGGAGCGGTCCATAGCGCACGTGCCGCGCGTCGAACGTCGAGTCGATCTCGAGCCGCTCGCCGCCCGGTCCCGAGCGAACGGTGAGGTGGCCTCGGACGGCCCCGTGCGCGCCCGGCAGGAGCCGCGCGACGTTCGGATCGGCGCCGATGTCCGCGACGTCGACGTCCCCGCTGACGTCTAGCGATCCGTCGAAGCCGACGCGCCCCGCGAGCGAGACCTGGCCGTCGAGATGCGGGGCGACGACGCGCTCGATCAGGATGGCGTCATCGCGCAGCGCGCCGGTCGCCTGAAACCCCGGGATCGCGTAGCCGGCGACCTCGAAGCCGTCCACGTCGACGGTGACGATGCCGACCGTGCCATCCACCGAGCCATCGAGGAGCTCGATCCGCCCGGTGCCGGCGAGGTGAACCTCGGGCGCCATCGGGACGAGGCGCGCCAGCTCGAGACCTTCCGTCCTGAGCTCGAAGGACCAGTGGCCGGCCGCCGGGAGCTCACCTCGCACGAACGCCACGCCGGCGTCGGTGGCGAGCGTCGAGTCGAAGACGATGTCCTCATTCGGTCCCTCCGGGCGCGTGTAGAGGTGAGTCCATCCGCGGCCGCATCCATCGAACCGATCGAGGTTCGGGAAGCCCATCTCGGCGAGCGTGTGCGCGCAGACCGGATCGGTGCGCACCCAGACCGAGAGGCGCGGCGGACCGTCGTCGGGCCATCCGTCGGGACGATCCACGCGCACGTCCGCCGAGACGAGGTCCGTGCCGCGATGGAGCGCGAGGTACGCGGTGACGCCGTCCTGCCAGTCCGTCGAGAAGCGGACGTCGGCGTCGTCGATGAAGGTCTCGCCGGGGTATGGGCCGGTCATGCGGCCGCTACCGTCGTACGCGCGGATCAGCACCGAGCCCTGGATGTCGATCTGTCCGATCACGGAGAGATCCTCGATGACGAGCCCAGGGTAGCGCGGCACGTCGCCGTGCACGTACGCGTGCTCGACGCTCAGGTGACCGATCCGGACGTGCGGCGGCGGGCTCGCGTCGCTGGGGCTCTGGTCGGTGGGGATGAAGGCGCGCGTGAAGCTGACCTCGAGCCCGCGCGTGTCGAGGCGGCCGTACTCGTCGACGGTGTAGAGCGTGATGTCCGGCTCGATGACGCGCGCCCCCGCGATCCGGACGACACCGCGATGGACGAGCTTGTCGAGATCGGGGATGGCGATGACCTCGTGCGCGGAGATGACGGCACGGCCCTGGTCGTCGAACATCACGACGTCGTGGAACACGACGCGGCTGAGCGAGAGCTCCTCGATCGAGCCGATGGTGAGGCTGCCCTCCAGCGCGTCGCTCGCGAGGTCTTCGATCGCTCCGCGCGCGACCGCACGCGTCTCGGGGAGCGACAAGTGATAGGCGAAGCTGAGAACGAACGCCGCCAGCGCGATGGCGATCCAGGCGATGGCCTCGAGCCCGATGCGCACCCAGCGCATCAGAACGCCTCACCGATCGTGAGGTGGATGGCACCCGGGATCGCGCCGAAGAGCAGCGGCACCGGCCGGCACTCGGTGTCGGCAGAGCTCTGACACGGTGTCGGGCGCGTGTCGGTGCCGAACACCTGGAGCAGGTCGGGCCGGAATCCCCAGTCGAAGCGGATCGCACCCACCGGGGTGTGCAGACGGAGCCCGAACCCAGGCGAGATCTGAGGAAGATCGAAGCGAAACTCCCGGCGTCGAGTGACGTCGCCGGCGTCCACGAACGCGACGAAGCCCAGATCGGGCGTGATGGGGATGCGCAGCTCGATCGAGGCCTCCCAGCGACGGATCCCGCCGCTGATCAGGACGGGCGGGCGGGTGCCCTGGCTGCCGTCCGGAAGCGGACGTGTCTCGATCGCGTTGAGCTCCGCGTCGCCGAGATAGCCAGCCGGGTAGCCGCGGTTCGATGCGGCGCCGCCGCCCACGAGCTGATCCGAGAACGGCCCGAGCAGCGCGAGCTGGTAGACGTTGTCGCTCGCCAGACCGTAGGCGCCGAGCACCTCGGTCGCCCCCATCGCGTAGCGCCCGGCGAGCACCACGCCGCCGCCCAAGGGGATATAGCCGCGCGCATCGCCGGTGATCCGGATGTAGTCCCAGGAGGACAGTCCGTTGAAGCCGCCGCCGGAGAAGTCGACACCGAAGTAGGCGCCGCTCGTGGGTTCGTGCGGGTCGTCGCGCAGGTCGAGGTACGTGGTCGCCTGAAAGATCAGCGCGCGCGTCTGCTCTCGCTGGGAGCGAATCCGCACTCCCTGATCCTCGTCCGGGAAGAAGAAGTTCCCGCGCACGAGCCCCGACAGATAGAGGTGCCCGTCGAAGAACATGCGCTCGACGCCCAGACGTCCGTCGAGCTCGTGACGGAAGAAGTTCACGAGCGGCGCGGGGCCGTAGTCGTACTGGATCGACGCGAAGAGCACCGTGCGCGGCTCGAGGAAGCCCGGCCATCGGAACGCGACGACGACCTGGTTGCCGGGCCTCGGCTCGCCACCTGGAAACTGGGACGGGAAGATGATGCGGGGCCTCTCCTCCACGCGCGCGCGGAGCATCTGGCCGAAGAGGTTCCGATCCTCGAGGATGAGGAGCCCGTGGAAGTCCCACTGGTTGGCGGACTGCGACGTCTGCTGCGTCGCCTGCGCGCCGCCCGTCGTGAGCGAGAGCGTGTTTCCGATCTGGATGCCGATGCCGAGGCCGACGCGCGTGAGGCGTCCGGGCGCGATGTGGACCTCGATGTCGACGACGCGCTGGCCCGCTCGAGGGGTGCCGGTCGGCTCGATGCAGAGCGTGGGGAGCTCGGGCGCGCTGGGAGCCGCGGTGTCGCCGTCGCCGTCGCCGTCGGCATCGGCATCGCCGTCGCCGTCGGCATCGGCATCGGTCTCGCTCTCCGGATCGACGATGGGCTCCGGGTTGGCGAGCGTCGTCGTGTCGGTCGTGAGCATCGCGCCAGCCTCGTCGGTGGCGGCGGTGTGCACGTCGGTCTCATCCGTCGGCGTTCGGTGCTGGATCTCCACCGAGGAGAGCGTGCCCAGCGCATAGATCGCGCGCTGGGCTTCCTCGAGCTCCGCCAGCGAGAACGGCGCGCCAGGCGTGAGGTACGTCGCGCCGAGGATGGGCGCCGGCGGCAGGGGCCCCGTCCCGAACACGCAGACACGCCCGATCACGGCGGGTGGGCCCGTCGCGACGTCGAACGCGACGTAGACCTCGTGGCGCGCCGTATCGATCTTCGCCTGCCCAGTGACGACCGCGTCCACGTACGACGCGTTCGCCAACGTGCGGAGAAGCTCGCGCCGCGTCTCCTCGTAGAGCGCCTCGTCGAAGAGCTCGTCGCGGCGAAAGCGCAGGGAGCCACGGAGCGCGAGACGCAGCTCCGGCGCCATGTCGTCCACGCCGTGGAGCTCGATGCGGCGGATGTACACCCCCTCGCCCTCCTCCACGGTGAAGGTGACACGCGCCTCGCAGCCCGCCCCGTCCTCGCACGTCGTCACCTCGTCGCCCGACGAATCGATCGTGGTGAGCGCTTCCGGCGGCTCCACCGTCGACGACAGCACACGCCCTTCGTAGAAGCCGCGCGCCCGCATCCATCGCTCGACGCGAAGCTGGTCTCGTTCGTACACCCCGGGATCGAAGAGCGGCCACTCGGTCCATGGCCATGACCAGATGTCCCAGCGCACGCGCCCACCGTCGAACGGTGGCGCGCCACACTCGGGCGTCGAGGTCGCGCCGAAGTCGAAACCGAACACGGACCGCCGTCGCGTGCCCAGGCAGGCCTCGGCCGCCGCGTGATCGAGCTGGTGCATGCCCTCGACGCGCACGTCGAGCACGCCGTAGCGCGCCTGCGGGATCGTCGCGCAGCCGGCAACGCCCCCGAGCGCAGAGAGCAACGCGAGAGCGAGCGCGGCAGTGCGCGCATTCTCCCGATCGACGCGCCACCGCATCAGCGCATCAACGGCGCGCTCTCGGGCGCATGGAGGGTCATCGGCCCGCGCGGCGCGCGCGCGAGCCGGACGTGGCCGACCGAGTCGGCGTACGTCACCAGAACGCTTCCGTCGTCGAAGAGCAGCGCGACGAGGCGCGACGCGAGACGGTGGCCCGTCAGCCCGTACGCCACGACGTCCGCATCTTCGACCCCGTCGGGCATGGACGGGCTCGCGCACGCGCGGGCGATGGTGGGCTGGGTGACATCTCGTGCGCAGTCCGCGAGGACGCGCGCCGTCGCGGCGCTCTCCTGAGCCGAACCGACGGCGCCCGCCCAGCGGACCGCGGCGAAGCGGACGAGCGGCGGCGCGCTCGGTGCCAGCCAGGCGAGCGGCGTGGGGCCATCCGCGCACTCCGTGATCGAGAGCCGTGCGAGGGCGACCGCTACGTTCGCCCGCACGTGAGGGTCGTGCGAGCCGGCGAGCGCGCAGAGCGCGGCCACAGCGCTCCGGTCGAGCACACCCCTCGCCGCGAACCGAGCCAGCGCGAACGAGGCCGCAGCGGACGCCGGAAAGCGCAGCGTCCCCGCCTGCTCGAGCAGCGCCGCCGCTTCGACTGGCCCGCCGGTCTCGCCGAGCTGCGCGAGCGCCACCGTGGCGGCAACGGGGTCATCGCCGCGCGCCAGCTCACGGAGCGCCTCACGCGCACGCTCGTGGTCCAGCGGGCCCAGCGCGCGCGCGAGCCGGGCCCTCTCGCTCGGCCCCGCGCCCGCGAGGCGCGCCGCGAGCTCCGGGGCCATCGATGCGTCCTCGCTGGCGGCAACGGCGAAGGCCGCGGCGTCTGCGAGGCCCGGATCCTCCGCATCGAGGGCGAGCAAGAACGCGGCGCGCACGCGGCCCAGCGTCTCGTCGTGCCCGCCCTCCGCGCGGAGCCGAAGCGCGATCGGGCCGAGCGCCGTCAGCACGGCCTGGCGGTCGACCGCGTCGTCGCCGGCGACCCTACGCGCAAGGACCTCGGCTGTCGCCGCGCCCGCGGAGCGTGCGAGCGCGAGCGCAGCGTGCGCACGGATCTCCGCATCGCTGTCGTCGAGGAGCCCCACGAGCAGGTCCTCGGCCACGGAGCGCTCGCGCTCTCGGAGCGCGCAGAGCGCTGCGAGACGTGCCCCACGCGCGGGGTCCCGGAGCGCGACGACGAGGATGGCGTCCGCTCGCTCGCCCGGCACGCGCGCGACGAGGCCGATCGCGCGCGCGCGCTGGTCGTCCGCGAGCAGCGGGATCGCGGCGGCGATGGGATCGAGCATCCGTCCATCCGGCGTTCGTATGCGAGTCCAGGCCTCCAGCCCGCCCAGCGCGGCGACTCGTATCGACGCGTCTTCCGAGCCCAACGCTGCGAGCAAGGGCACGAGCGCCGCTTCGCTCCCCGTCGCACCGAGAGCCTCGAGCACGGAAGGCTCGGTGCCTCGGCCCAGCGAAGAAAGGAGCGACGAGCTGAGCTCCGCGATCGACGCGTGCTCGGCGATGTGCCCGGCGGCCCGCGCGAGGACGGCGAGCGGCGCCCCCGCTCGTGCCTCGTCGATCTGCGCCGCGAGTCGGGTCACGACGCGGACGCGCTCCGTCTCGTCGACGCTCGCCCGCTCGGCGAGCGCTTCTTCGGCCGCGCGCGACACGGGCGGGCGGCCGAGCGCCGTGACGAGCGCATCGATCGCCGCGTCGGACGGCGTCCGAGCGAGAGCCGCCACCGCGGCTCGTCCGATCCTTCCGTCCTCTGCGGCGAGCTCGCCGAGCGCGGCGTTCGCTGCCGCCGATGGCACTCGCGCCAGCAGGGCGAGCGCCGCGAGCCGCACGTCTTCCACGTCGTCTGCGAGAGCGAGCAGCGCCGCGCCGACGCTCCTGGGATCGCCGAACGCCCCCAGCGCTTCGAGCGCGACGACCCGAACCTCCGGTGCATCGTCGCGCGTCCTACCGAGGAGCGCCGTGACCGCGGCCGCGCGATCGGCCGCCGACGTCGGGGGGAGCGCGCTCGCGCTTACCGCGCGTGCGCCGAGCGCGGTCGCCGCCGTCGTACGCACGATGGGATCCGAGTCGTCGAGGGCACGCACGAGCGGCCCGAGCGCGGACGGCTCGTCGAGCTCCGCGAGCCCCTCGACCGCGGCGCGCCGCACCGTCGCGCGCGCGTCGCCCAGCGCGCGCCCGAGGCGCGGCACGTCCTCAGCGGTCCCGACCGCGCCGAGCGATCGCAGCGCCATCGCCCGCGCGTCCGGATCGGCGCCCTCGAGCCACTCTCTCAGGCCCGGCGCGCAGGCGGCGAGCCTGCGTACGCGGCAGGCCCGCGCGACCTCGAAGCGGACGTCGAACGACGCATCGCCGAGCGCGCCCACGAGGGCGTCGTCGACGTCGCTTCCCGAGAGCCTGGCCAGCTGCCGGACGGCTTCGATGCGCGTGTCCTCGTCGCGGCTCTGGAGATCCTGATGAAGACGCGCGGCGCGGCCTTCCCACTCGAACCCCGCGAGGAGGAGGACTCCCGCGCACACCAGCGCACGTAGGCCGACCGTCACGAGCGCGAGTCTGTCGCGGCGAGGGCCGAACCGCGAGAAGGCATTTGCCCGGCGCACGAGGCGGACCCAGTCTCGCCCACATGTCGGCACTCTCGGACTCGCTCGGCAGCTTTCCCCGCATCGACGTCCAGGCCAACGGTCTGCGCTTCGCCGTCCGGACCGCAGGCGAGGGAGACAAGCTCGCGCTCTGCCTCCACGGGTTTCCGGAAGCCTGGTTCAGCTGGCGGCACCAGATGCCCCTCCTCGCGAAGATGGGCTACCGGGTCTGGGCGCCCGACCTGCGCGGCTACGGCGACACCGAGCGGCCGACGCGCGTGGCGGACTACGCGATCGAGCATCTGGTGGACGACGTCGCAGGCCTCATCGACGCCAGCGGCAGCAAGGACGTCACCCTCATCACTCACGACTGGGGCGGCGTCGTCGGCTGGCACTTCGCGATGTCCCGAAAGCGTCCGCTCTCGCGCTTCGTCGCGATGAACATCCCGCACCCCCGCATCTTCGCGAAGGCGCTACGCAAGCCCTTCGGGCCGCAGCTCCGGCGGAGCTGGTACGTCTTCTTGTTCCAGCTCCCGCGCATCCCCGAGTGGTACCTCGCGCGGCACGACTATCGGGCGATCCGCGGCGCGTTCTCCTCGATGGCGATCGACAAGAGCCGATTCCCGCCGGAGCTGCTCGATCTGTACGCGAGGACCGCCGCGAGCCCCGGCGCGCTCTCCGCGATGCTGGCGTACTACCGCGCAGCGCTGCGCCATCCGCCGAAGCTCGACCCGCGGAAGATCGAGACGCCCTCGCTCCTCGTCTGGGGCGAAGAGGACACGGCGCTCGGCAAGGAGCTCACCTACGGCACGAACCGCTACGTCTCCGACCTGACGACCCGCTACGTTCCGGGGTGCTCGCACTGGGTCCAGCAAGAGAAGCCGGACGAGGTCAACGCGATCCTCGAGGAGTGGCTCGGGTCACCGCGAGGCGCCTGAGCCGAAGACCGGCGAACCGGTCCGAGGTCAGGCGTCGATGCGCCGGATCAGCGCGTCGAACGTGACCTCGCAGTGCTGCGGGTGGCCGCCGATCGTGGCTTCGTACGTGCGCGCGCCGTGGCCGGTGAAGCGCATCGTCGGGTCGCGCCTGACGTCGAATGTGTTCATCGGCCGGTTCGCTCCGGTGGTGCCGTCCATCGACGACTCGCCGTGGATCATCCCATCGGCGTTCACGGTGAGGGTCCACGACGACCAGAAGCGCGCGTCGATCAGGTGCATGTGCATCGAGCGGCTGCCCGGCACTCCGTCGATGGACGCGACGAACGACGAGACGTAGCCCGTCCGCTCGTCGTCGCCGCACGTCGCGCCGAGCGTGCGCGTCTGGTAGACGTACAGGCCCGGTCCGAGCACGGTCTGCTCCATCGCGACAGGAGCGTCTTGTGCGCGGGTCACGCCGAGCGGGCACCAGAGCATCGAGAGCGCGCACGCCACGATGAAGCTGACAGCGCGTCTCATGGGGACCTCCTGTGATGGATACGGCCCCGCGCCCGGGGCGTTACGCCGCCGCACGGGCTGGCTCAGATCGCGAGGATGTCCTTCTCCTTCGTCGCCACCAGATCGTCGGCCCTCGTCGTGCCTTCCTTGACGATCTCTTCCATGGCCACGCGGCCGCGATCCACCTCGTCGGCGCTGGCGCCGCCGTCCTTCTCGATCTCCGCGAACATGTCGCGACACTCGTGGCGCGCCTTGCGGATGGCGACCTTGCAGTCCTCGCCGTGGCCCTTCGCGAGCTTGGCGAGATCCTTGCGGCGCTGCTCGGTCAGCGACGGCATCGGCAGGCGGATGACCTCGCCGTCGTTCTGCGGCGTGAGCCCGAGCGGCGACTGCATGATCGTCTGCTCGATGGCCTTGATCGCCGTCTTGTCCCACGGCTTGATGACCAGGAGCCGAGGCTCCGGGATGGTGATGCTCGCCATCTGGCTCACCGGCGTCGGCGTCCCGTAGTAGTCGACCCGGATCGAGTCGAGCAGATCGGGCGAGGCACGCCCCGTTCGCAGACGCGAGAGCTCGCGCTTCAGCGCCTCGTGCGCCTTGCCAATGCTGGCCTTCAGCTCGTCCAGTGTCTCGGCGATCATGCTCGACCTCTCCTGTTCGACTCGGGCTCGCGTGCGCGTCGCGCAGCGGCTCAGCTCTCGCTCGCGCCCTCGGCGACGAGCGTTCCAACGTCCTCACCGCACAGCACACGCTTGATGTTGCCGCGCTTGAGCAGCGCGAAGACACGGATCGGGAGCTTGTTCTCGCGACAGAGCGTGATCGCGGTGGAGTCCATCACGCCGATCCGCTCGCTCAGGCAGCGATCGTAGTCGAGACGCCGGTACATCACCGCATCGGGATGGGCGTTCGGGTCCTTGTCGTAGACCCCCTCGACCTTGGTCGCCTTGCACAGGAGGCTCGCGCCGATCTCCATCGAACGCAGCGCAGCCGCCGTGTCCGTAGAGAAGAACGGGTTGCCGGTGCCCGCGGCGAAGATGACCACGCGCCCTTTCTCGAGGTGGCGCACGGCACGGCGGCGGATGTAGGGCTCGGCGACCTGCCGAATCTCGAGCGCCGAGAGCACGCGCGTCGGCACCTTGAGCCGCTCGAGCGTGTCCTGCAGCGCGAGCGAGTTGATGACCGTCGCGAGCATGCCCATGTAGTCGGCTGTCGAGCGATCCATCCCCTGCCCGTGGCCCTTGAGGCCACGGAAGATGTAGCCGCCGCCGATCACCTCGCCGCACTCGGCGCCCATCGCGTGGGCCTCGGCGACCTCGCCCGCCAGCGCCACGAGCGTCGGCGGATCGATCCCGAACCCGCCCTCGGTCCCGGCGAGCGCCTCGCCCGAGAGCTTGAGCATCACGCGCTTGTACTTGAGCTCCGCCATCGCCCGCTCTCTATACAACAGATCGAGCGCGCGGAAACAGCCGGGCTGCGACCCGCTCGGAAAAGCCGAAAGGCCCGCGGGATGAACCCCGCGAGCCTCTCGATTCGGACCGTCGCGCTCCGCTCAGGCCGAAGCCTTGATCGTCGCCTCGACCTCGGCTGCGAAGTCGACCTTCTTCTTCTCGAAGCCCTCGCCGAGCTCGTAGCGAACGAAGCGGCGCACGCCGATCTTCTCGCCGATGCGCGCTGCGAGCGCGTCTGCCGTGCCTCCGACGGTCGCCTTGTCGTCGCGCGTCACGAGCTCCTGCTCGTTCAGGCAGACCTCGGCGAGCCACTTGTCGAGCTTGCCCTCGAGGATCTTCGCGATGGCTGCTTCCGGACGCTTCTTGCCGGTCGTCGCCTCGTCCTCGGCGAGCTGCCCCTTGAAGAGCTCGATCTGCTTGGCCTTGTTGGCCTCCGGCACGTCCTCGCGACGAACGAAGAGCGGCGTGGACGACGCGATCTGAAGCGCGACCTCCTCGCAGTACTTCGTGAAGTCCTCGCTGCGGGCCGTGAAGTCCGTCTGGCAGTTGATCTCGACCAGCACGCCGATGCGCGAGTTCGAGTGGATGTAGCTGTAGATCCGGCCTTCGGTCGCGATCGTGCCCGCCTTCTTGGCGGCCTTCGCGAGGCCCTTCTTCTGGATGATCTCGACCGCGTTGTCCTCGTGGCCCTCGGCCTCGATGAGCGCCTGTCGACAGTCGTTCATGCCTGCGCCCGTGCGATCACGGAGCGACTTGACCTGCTGTGCGCTGACGTTTGCCATGGTGCTGCTCTCGTCCTTCTTCAGTTCTGGGGCTCGCCGCCACCGCCGCCTTCGGCACCGGCCTCGCCACCGCTCGGGGGCACGCCACCCGGACCGCGAGCCGGACCGGGGCCACGCGGGCCGCCGCGACCACCACCGCCGCCGCCACCGCGACGCGCGCGCTGGAACTCGACCTCGACCTTGGCGCCGCCGCCGCCGCCGGCCGCATCGCCCTGCGCAGAGCTGCGCTGACCGCCGCCCTGCTGGAACTCGCGACGCCGCTGCTGACCTTCGATGCACGCGTCGGCGATCTTGCTCGCGAAGAGCTTGATCGAGCGGATCGCGTCGTCGTTGCCGGGGATGACGTAGTTGATGACGTCCGGGTCGCAGTTCGTGTCGGTGATCGCCACGATCGGAATGTTGAGCTTCTGCGCCTCGCTCACGGCGATGTGCTCGTGGTGCGGATCGATGATGAAGACCGCCGACGGGAGCGCGTTCATCATCTTGATGCCGCCGATGAACTTCTCGAGGCGCTCCTGCTCGCGGAGGAGCTTCATCTGCTCCTTCTTGAGGAGGTTCCCGGCGCTGCCGTCCTCGAACATCCGATCGAGCTCGCGAAGGCGATCGATCGCGCCCTTCACGGTGCGGAAGTTCGTGAGCGTGCCGCCGAGCCAGCGGCCCGTGACGAAGAACTGCCCGCAGCGCGTGGCCTCTTCGCGGATCGTGTCGACCGCCTGACGCTTGGTGCCGACGAAGAGCACGTGCCCACCGCGACCGACCGCCTCGACGAGGAAGTCGTACGCGCGCTTGAAGAGCAGCGCGGTCTGGTCGAGGTCGATGATGTGGATCCCGTTGCGCGCGCCGAAGATGAAGGGGCGCATCTTCGGGTTCCATCGACGCGTCTGGTGTCCGAAGTGGACGCCGGCATCGATGAGGCTGCGGAGCGAGAGGGGGAGATCGGACGCGTAGTCGCTGGTCTGTGCTTCGGTCATTTTCGTTCTCCGGTTGTTTCCTCCACCGTCCGGATGGCGACCCGCATCGCTGCAGGCACCGAGCCATCTGGGCTCCCCTCCCGAGGAAGGCGAGCTACGCGGTGTGTGGGGTTTCGGCCCGAAGAGACTCCGGACCGGCCCGGCCGAAGCCGGAGCGGCGCGGGTCATACCACGGGGCCTTCACCAGGCAAACGTCGGACAAACCCAGCTTTACCGCGGCTTCGCGGGTGGCGTAGCGTGGCGGCGTGAGACGCGCCCCCGCCCTCCTCGTCCTCGGGTTCTTGGCCCTCAGCCCAGCCGCGCGCGCGCAGGAAGCGGAGGAGGCCGAGGAAGGGGCTCCTCCAGAAGACCCGGACGCAGCGCCAGAGAGGTCCGAGCCCAGCGGGGAGCTCCCCGTTCCGCGCCCGGTCTACGTCGGGATGTACCTGTTCCACGTCCCGTCGATGGACCTCGACACCAACTCCTATCTCGTCGACTTCTATCTCTGGTTCCGCTGGCAGGGTGACGACGTCGACCCGAGCACGACGTTCGAATTCATGAACGCAGTCGAGGGGTGGGACCAGCAGCGCGTGCCCGTTTACGTCGACGACGATGGGGACGAGCTTCCCGACGACCTCGGCGACGGCTGGCGCTACCAGGTCTTCCACGTCCAGGGCCGCTTCGGGCACGCGTTCGACATCCGGGCCTACCCGTTCGACGCCCAGGAGCTCGTCATCGCGATCGAGGACACCGACGCCGTCGTCGAGGACATGGTCTACGTCGCGGACGAGGGGACCTACACGGTCCACCCGGGCCTCGAGATCCCGGGCTGGACGCTCGGCACCGTCGAGGCCGAGATCCTCGAGCAGGACTACCCGACGAACTTCGGCGACACGCGCCGACCCATCGGAGAAGACCGCTACTCGCACTTCCGCTACTCGGTCCGCGTGGAGCGCCCGGTCATCGGCTACGCGGTCACGACCATCCTGCCGATCGCGATCGTGATGCTGATCACGATGATCATGTTCCTGATCGAGTCGAAGTACTTCGAAGGGCGGCTGGGCCTGGGCATCACCAGCCTCATCTCCGCGGTGGCGCTGCAGCTCACGAGCGCCGGAGACCTGCCGTCGACCGGCTACCTCGTCCTGCTCGATCACATCTACAACCTCAGCTACCTCGTCATCTTCCTGTCGCTGCTCGCCTCGGTGGCGTCCGTGCGCATCTACGATGCGGGGTTCGAGCTGCGCGCGCGCCGCTTCGATCGGATCACGATGGCGGCGATGATCCTGCTCTTCTTCGGGGGAACGGCCCTGCTGGTCACGTTCGGGCGCTGACCGCGGGCAAGAAAAAGCGCGGCCGAGGAGACCTCGACCGCGCCCTCTCGGCTCTTGGCCGACCGCCTAGCGGCCGATCATGTCTAGCGTCGCGCTTGGAGGAAGATCCGGAGCACGTACCAGAAGAGCGTCGCGATGGAGGAGAACAGCACGAGCGCCGCGGCGACGTGCTGGTCCGTCCTGTAGTGCAGCATCACGTTCGACGTGTAGTAGAGGATGTAGCCACCCATCAGGATGACCATCGCCCCGGAGAACCAGACGCCGAGCGAGAAGCCGAAGATCATCGCAGCCACGATCGTCGCGAACGCGCCGATCGCGAGCACGCCGAGGATGCCGCGCATGAACGAGAAGTCCTTGCGCGTCATGAACACGACGCCGGTGAGCCCACCGAAGAGCACGAGGGTGACGAGCCCGGCGGTCGGGATCGCGGCCGGGTCGTACATCGCGGCGAGATAGAGGAGCGGGATGAAGATCACCGCCTCCGCGACGACGTAGAGGCCGAGCCCTGCGTACTGCATCATCGGGCTGGCGCCGCTACGAGCCCACCACTGCGCGACGTAGCTCACTGCCATGAACCCGCCGAGGACGAGCAGCCAGCCCATCCCGCCGAGCGGCCCCATGAACACGAGCTCGGCGAAGATCTGCGCGATCGGCGTCATGAAGAAGAACGCTTCGAGGAAGACGAACGCGAAGATCGCCCCGACGAGGTGCAGGTACGTGCGCACCAAGAAGGCGGCTCGGTCCTCGACCGCCGCCGTCGCCGCAAACCCGCCCCCGCCCATCTGCTGCTGATATTGCATCGTTGCCCTTCGTCCTCTCCCGAGCCCCACCGCTCGGTCTCGACACTTTGATGACCGCGCCCAGCCGGTCAAGCAGACCACTCGGGGAGCGTGACACGCCTTGCGCACGGGCGGGGTGTCTGTCACCCGTTCGCCCCCTCGTCATGTCCGCCCGAGAGCTCATCGTGCTCGGCACCTCCAGCCAGGTGCCGACGCGCTATCGAAACCACAACGGCTACCTGCTCCGGTGGGACGAGGAGGGCTTTCTCTTCGATCCGGGCGAGGGCACGCAGCGGCAGATGATCTACGCGGAGGTGACCGTCACGCAGGTCACCCGGATCTTCGTGACGCACTTCCACGGCGACCACTGCCTGGGCCTCGCGGGGCTGCACCAGCGCATCAGCCTCGATCGCGTTCCGCACGAGGTGGAGATCCACTATCCGGCCTCGGGACAGCTCTTCTACGAGCGGCTCCGCCACGCCTCGATCTATCACGACGTCGGGAAGATCGCGCCGCGCCCGATCCGCGGCGAAGGTCCGATCGTGACGGGCAAGAAGCTCGGCGTGGAGGTGCTCCGCTTGGATCACGGAGTCGAGACGTACGGCTACCGCGTGCGAGAGCACGACGGCCGGACGATGCTGCCCGAGAAGCTCGCTGAGGCTGGCGTGAAGGGGCCCGCGATCAAGCAGCTGATCCGCGACGGCTCGATCGCGATCGACGGGCGCACCGTGCAGCTGGACGACGTGAGCACCTTCAAGCGCGGACAGAGCTTCGCGTTCGTCATGGACACCCGCCTCTGTGACAACGCCGTGAAGCTGGCGCAGGGCGTCGATCTCCTCGTCTGCGAGTCGACCTACCTGTCCAGCGAGGAGCGCGAAGCGCACGCGCACGGTCACATGACGGCGCGGCAGGCAGGGACGATCGCGCGCGACGCAGGGGTGCGGCGTCTGGTGCTGACACACTTCTCCCAGCGCTACGGCTCGACGCGACCGTTCGTCGACGAGGTCCGCGAGGTCTGGGACGGCGAGGTGATCGCGGTGCGGGACGGGGATCGCGTCCCGGTGCCGAAGCGGCTCGGCTCCGAAGACGACGAGGACGACCTCCCGACCGAAGCTGTGCCGACCTAGGGCGAGCTCAGAACGGACGCGTCGAGGGCGTAGGCGCGGTACCCTCGACCGGCGCCGTACCCTCGGTCGGCGCGGTACCCTCGACCGGCGCCGTACCCTCGACCGGCGCCGTACCCTCGACCGGCGCCGTACCCTCGACCGGCGCCGTACCCTCGACCGGCGCCGTACCCTCGACCGGCGCCGTACCCTCGACCGGCGCGTCGGCCGGCGCGGGCTCGGTAGGCGACGCAGGGGTGACGTGTGGGTGCACCACGATCTCCACGTGCACGGTGCCGCCCTCCTCGACCTGAGTCCGCACCTGCGCCTCCTCGATCAGCGGATGCCAGGCGACGAGCGTGAGCTCCTGTCCGGCCGGCGCGTTCTCGATGCGGAACGTCCCGTCCGCGATGGAGACCGTGTGGACGGGGGTCTGGAACACCATGATCTCCGCACGGCCGCAGGGCGCCGCGAACACGCACTCCAGCGCGCGTGGGCCCGCTTGGTCGAGGTCGCGCACGATCGGCTCCGCCGGCGTGACCGCCTGTAGGAACCCCAGCCCGAACTGCGGCATGAACGGATAGTCGACCTCGTTCACGACGCGGATTCGATCGCCGAGCGTCGCTACGATCGTGGGCGGGTCGAGCCGACAGTCCCGGATGTGGATCTCGCGGATCGTGGGCTCGCCTCGCGCGATCCAGTGCTCGCGATCTCCCATCGCGCCGATGGCGACGTTCGCGAGCCCTCTCGCGGGGTCGAGCTGGAGCGGCTGCCGATCGGCGATGCGGGGCGGCGAACAGCTCGACGGAACCTCGCCGGCCGAGGCGGTCGCGAAGGGCGACTCGGCGTACGTGGGGACTTCGGCGTCCGGAGCGAGCCGAATCACGCCCTCGACGGTCCCGACCGGCACGCCGCCGATGAGGTGTCGCTCGCCCGAGGGCCCCTCGCTCGTCGGCGCGACGTTCTCCTCTTCGCATCCGTTGCAAGAAGAGAGAGCTACGGCCGCCAGAAGCGCCAGCTCGACCACTCGGCTCCGCCTGCGGGTCGTCCGCACGGTCAGGAGAGCTGTGCCGCAGAGAGCGCGAGCTCGAGATAGTGCGACGGCGCGAGGCCCATCCGGATGACGAAGTAGCTGGAGAGCACGATGGCGCTGACCACGTAGAACGAGCGCATCGGCACCGCGACCTGAGCGCCCTGCTCGGGCTGCTTCATGAAGAGGTACACGAGCACGCGCAGGTAGTAATACGCGCCCACCGCGCTCGAGACGACACCGAGGATCGCGAGCCAGACCATCCCGCCGCCGTGCGAGACGGCCGCCGCGAGGATGTAGTACTTCGCGAAGAAGCCGGCCGTCGGCGGGAAGCCCATCAGCGAGAGCACGCCGAGCGCAAACGGGATCGCGACGATCGGGTGACGCCGCCCGAGGCCCGCGAGGTCGTCGAAGGTGACGGCCTCCTTGCCCTTGCTGCCCGCGAGGATGAGCGCGCCGAACGCGAGAATGTTCGAGACCGTGTAGGCGAGCAGGTAGTAGAGGACGCTCGAGAGCGCCTCGGTCCGGCTGCCGGGCGCGCCGCCGGGGAGCCCCGCCGCGACGATACCGATCAGGATGAACCCGGCGTGCGCGATGGAGGAGTACGCGAGCATCCGCTTCACGTTCTTCTGACCGATCGCAGCCACGTTCCCGACGACCATCGTGAGCGCCGCGATGCCGGCGAGGGCCGGCAGCCAGCCGGAGCCGGTCGTCGCGAACTCGTCCGTCCCGAAGACGACCACGAAGACGCGGACGATGACCGCGAAGGTCGCCGCCTTCACGACCACGGACATGAAGCTCGTGGCGGGCGTGACGGCGCCCTCGTACGCGTCCGGCGTCCACATGTGGAACGGAACCGCGCTCACCTTGAACGCGAGGCCGATGAGCACGAGGGTCATCCCGAGGATGACGAGACGCAGGTCCGTGTCACCGCTCGCGATCGCCGCTGCGATCCCGTCGAAGCTGGTGGCATGCGTCGCACCGTAGAGGAGCGCCGACCCGAAGAGCAGGATCGCCGACGCGAACGAGCCCAGCAGGAAGTACTTCATCGCGCCTTCGGCGGCGCGGGGGCTGAAACGGCGGAACGCGACCAGGCCGTAGACCCCGAGCGACAGCGTCTCGAGCGCGATGAAGAGCGTGAGGAGGTCGCTCGCTCGGCCCAGCACCATCGCACCGAAGGTGGAGAACAGAAGGATGAGATAGAACTCGCCGCGCTCGAGCCCGTGCTCGTTCAGGTACCCGCCGGCGAGCAGCGCCGCGAGCGCGCCGCCGACGCACACCGTCACGTCGATGAACAACGCGAGCCGATCGTTGGCGAGATAGCTGCCGAAGAACTCGGGAGCGGCCGGCTGGTCCTCCCAGAGCCCGAGCGAGATGCCCGCCGCCACGGCGAGCACGAAGAACGTGAAGAGCCCGAGCTGCGCGCGCTCCTTCACGAACGCGTCGATGCCCATCATCACCAGGCCAGCCACCGCGACCCAGAGCAGCGGTGCGACCGACGCGAAGTCACCGAGCATTGCGAACGGGCTCATCGCGCACCTCCGACCGCCACACGCACGCCGTCGGCCTCGACGTCCGCCTGGGCTTCCGCGTCGGTCGGCGGAGCTTCGTCGTCACCTGCCGGCGCCGGCTCGACCCGTAGATGCGCGCCGTCGTCGAGATAGGACGCACGCCACGCCGAGTCGTACTGCGCGATGAGATGGTCGACCGAAGGCCGCATCGTCTCGAGCAGGGTCTCCGGGAAGAGTTTGATCCAGAAGATCGCGATCATGAGCGGTGCGAGCGCGATCCGCTCGCGATGGTTCAGATCGGGCAGAAGCTCGTTCTCCCTCTTGTCCAGCGGGCCCCAGAACATCTTCAGCACCGCATGGAGCATGTAGACCGCCGCGAGCACGACGCCGGTCGTCGCGAAGAAGGTGAAGACGCGCTCCCAGACGCTCAGCTCCTGCGAGACGAACGCGCCCGAGAGGATCATGAACTCGCCGACGAAGCCGTTCGTCCCCGGGAGGCCGATCGAGCTCATCGTCACGATGATGAAGACGACCGCGTAGACCGGCATCACCTTCGCGAGCCCGCCGAAGTCGGCGAGGTCGCGCGTGTGGCGTCGGTCGTAGATCACGCCGACGAGGATGAAGAGCGCGCCGGTCGAGATGCCGTGGCTGACCATCTGGAGGATCGCACCGCTGATGCCGCCCTGCGTGAGCGAGAAGATACCGAGCATCACGAAGCCGAGGTGGCTGACGGAGCTGTAGGCGACGAGCTTCTTCACGTCGCGCTGACGCCACGCGCAGATCGCGCCGTAGATGATCCCGATCACGGCGAAGACCGCGAGCGAGGGCCCGAGGTAGTGCCCCGCGAACGGAAAGAGCGGCATCGCGAAGCGGAGGAAGCCGTAGCCGCCGAGCTTCAGCAGAACCGCGGCGAGGATCACCGAGCCGCCCGTCGGCGCCTGCGTGTGCGCGTCGGGCAGCCACGTGTGGAACGGGAACATCGGGACCTTGATCGCGAACGCGAGCGCGAACGCCGCGAACAGCCAGATCTGCGTGTCCTGCGGGAGCTGCATGTTCGTCAGGTCCGCGAGGGCGAACGAGTACGCTCCCGTGAGCGTCCGGTACTGCGCCACGAGGTACAGGATCGCGACGAGCATCAGCAGGCTGCCGAAGAACGTGTAGATGAAGAACTTGATGGCCGCGTAGATGCGGTCCTTCCCGCCCCAGATCCCGATGATCAGGTACATCGGGATGAGCATCAGCTCCCAGAACACGTAGAAGAGGAAGAGGTCGAGCGTGATGAACGCTCCGAGCATCCCGACCTCGAGCAGGAGGAACGCGAACGCGTACTCCTTGATCTTCGTCTCCACGGCGTTCCACGAGACGAAGAGGGAGATCGGCGTGAGCGCCGTCGTGAGGATCACGAGCCAGTACGAGATGCCGTCGACGCCGAGCCGGTAGCCGATCCCGAGCGAAGGCACCCAGTCTCGGCTCTCGACGAACTGCATCGACGAGCCGCTGTAGTCGCCCTGACGGAGCCAGCCGGAGATCACGAGCTCGAGGCACATCACGAAGAGCGAGAACGTCCGGATCCCGTTCACCCACTGCCGCGGGATGAACAGAACGGCGACGGCTCCGAAGAGCGGGACCGCGAGCAGCATCGAGAGAAGCCCGTGCTGGGGAGCCGGCACGTAGTCCGCGAACACGAGGAACAGCGCGCCGACGATCATCGCGATGACGTATGCGCGCCAGCGCTCGATCGTGGTGGGCGTCGGGGCTTCGCCGACCTGGAGGGCTCCGGCCTTGGCCGTCGCTCCGAGTGCGGGGGCGCTCATCGCGCACCTCCGTGCGTGCGAGCCGCGGTGGCCATCTCGAGCTCCGTGTGCGGCACGCGAACCGTCACGGTCGACGACGCATGTCCGAGGTTTCCGAACGGATTTCGCACCTCGACGGTGCCGCGCACGCGCGCCGCAATACGGATCGACGCGCTTCCGATGCGCGCGACGTCCCCGGCATCGAGATCGAAGTCGTGGTGCTCGAGGGTAGACCGCTCACCGCCGACGATGGCCTGCGCGGTGCCGGTGTGAAGAACGACGTGGCTCCCCTCGATCTCGATCGTGGGAGGCACGGGCGGAAGCGGGCGCGCCTCTTCCCCCTCAGGAGCTTCGGCCGTGAGCTCGGGCCAGTCGAAGCCGTTCTCGGTGAGCCGCAGCGACGACGGCGCGCCGCCGATCGGCACCTCGATGGCCTCCATCTCGCCCTCGGGCCCGCCCTCGATCAGGGCGACGAGCCCCACGAACGCGTCCTGGCCGACGTACGAGTGCGTCGCGCTGGGCGCGTCGCCGAACTCCGTGTCGTACTCACCGTCGGAGTCGAAGTCCCAGCGGAACGCGTACCCGGTTCCCCGCTCCGCTTGCCACTCGACGGTGGTCCCTGCGACCTCGCCCTCGAGCGTCGTATGCGGATACGTGAACCACCACACCAGCCCGGCGGCGCCGATCACGAACACGGTCGTGTACGCGTAGATGGCGCCCGTCTGCAGGCGGGTCACCGCGTAGCCGAGCCCACGCGCGATCCAGCCCGGCACCACCGTGAGCAGCCCGTCGACGAGGATCCGATCGACGTTCGCGACGACGACCGAGAGCGACGCGAACGGCTGGAGGATCACCACCTCGTACAGCTCGTCCACGCGCCACTTGTCCATCAGGAACGAGTGAAGCCGCGGCCACTGCTGCATCAGCCGGCCGGGAACCTCGCCGTTGGCGACGCCATACCAGGCGTAGGCGAGACCGGTTCCGACGAGCATGACGCCGATGCTGGTCGCCATCGCCACGGGGCCCAGCCAGGTCGCGCCCTCGTGCGCCGCGTCCGGAAGCGATGCCCAGGAGGCGACAGGGCCGAGGTGCCCTTCGCCGCCGTTCATCCAGTGCCCCCACCACGAGAACCGCTCGCCGACCAGCCAGTGCGGAAGGCCGAGGAAGCCGACGACCACGGCGCCGAACGCGAGGACCATCAGCGGGATGGTGATGGCGTCGTCCGACTCGTGCGGCGTCTCGTGCTCTTCCTCGTCGTCCGAGTGCTCGTCCTTGCCCTCGGCCGGGGCATGCCCGCCCTTGTAGTCGCCCCAGAACGTCCGGAAGTAGAGCCGGAACATGTAGAAGGCCGTCATCGCCGCGCTGATCGCGAGCAAGCCGAACACCGTCCACCCGACCCAGGGGTGTGCGATGTGCTCGGTCGACTCGAGCGCGCCGTACATGATCTCGTCCTTCGAGAAGAAGCCCGAGAAGAGCGGCACGCCGGCGATCGCGCAGCACGCGATCGCGAACGTCCAGTGCGTCTTCGGCATGTACTTCCGGAGACCGCCCAGGTAGCGGATGTCCGCATCGCCGTGGGCGTGGATCGCGTGCATCACCGAGCCCGCGCCGAGGAAGAGGCAGGCCTTGAAGAACGCGTGCGTGAAGACGTGGAAGATGCCGGCGGCGAACGCGCCGGAGCCAACGGCGGCGAACATGAACCCGAGCTGGCTCACGGTGGAGTAGGCCAGGATCTTCTTCATCTGGTTCTGGACGAGCCCGATCGAGGCCGCGAGGAACGCGGTCGCGGCGCCCGTCAGCGCCACGACGGCCATCGCCGTGTCGCTGTGGATGAAGATCGGCGAGAGCCGGCAGCACAGGTAGACGCCTGCCGTGACCATCGTCGCCGCGTGGATGAGCGCGGAGACCGGCGTGGGGCCGGCCATCGCGTCCGGCAGCCAGACGTAGAGCGGAATCTGCGCGCTCTTGCCGGTGCAGCCGAGGAAGATGAAGAGCGCGGCCGCCGTGCCGAGCATCATCCCGACGTTGCTGCCGCCGATGTCGAGCGGCGTGTGCGCGATCTCGGCAGCCGCCGAGTTGATCTGGTCGAACTCGAAGCTGTGCGCGGTCGAGACGAGCAGGAACGCACCGATCAGGACGCCGAAGTCACCGATGCGGTTGACGATGAACGCCTTCTTGCCGGCGGCGGCGTACGCGGGGTTCTCCCACCAGAAGCCGATCAATAGGTAGGAACAGAGGCCGACGCCTTCCCAGCCGACGAACATCAGCGGGATGTTCGAGCCCAGCACGAGGATGAGCATCGAGGCGGTGAAGAGGTTCAGGTACGTCATGAACCGCGCGTAGCCCGGGTCCTCGCCCATGTAGCTGGTCGAGTAGACGTGGATGAGCGACGCGATGCCGGTGACCATCACGGTCATGATCCCGGACAGGTGATCCATCACGAACCGAACGTTCACCGGGATGATGAACTGGCCGCCGAAGCCGCCGGGGATCGTGATCGAGAACCACTCGTAGACGTTCTGCGTGACGACGTCAGCGCCTTCCGCCTCGCCCCAGCTGGCGCGGAGCAGCGTGCCGAAGGCGTAGAGGGCGAGCAGGAAGGAGGTGAACACGGAGCCCACGGCGACGGCCGTGACCAGGCTCTTGTTCGCCCTCTTGCCGAAGCTGCCGTTCACCAGGGCTCCCAGCAGCGGGAGCAGCACGATCCAGAGCAGCGAGTGCTCGGCGACGTGAGAGAAATCGAAGAGTTCGTTCATCGTGGTTCCGCGCGCTGGGATGGAGGCGACGAAGTCCGTGCGGTGGGTCGGGCGCCCGAGAGGACTGAAGGCGTTGGGGGATCGACGAGCGGGGCTCCAGGGCGGAACCAGGGAGGTCAGTGACGGAGCAAGTCCGCTCGGTCACTCTCGACCGTCTTCTTCAGGCGGAAGAGGCTGATGAGGATGGCGAGACCGACGGCGGCCTCGGCGGCGGCGATCGCGATCACGAAGAACGCGAACACCTGGCCGGCGTGCGTGGCCGGCGACCAGCGGTTGAACGAGACCAACGTGAGGTTGACCGCGTTCAACATGATCTCGATCGACATGAGCTGAAGGAGGAGGTTCCTTCGCGTCAAGAACCCAGCCGCGCCGATCCCGAACAGGACTGCGGCGAGCGCCAGGTAGGTTCCGAGGCCGATGGCCATGAGTCTGCTCCTCGAGAGAGAACGGGTTGAACGAAGCCGGAGGCCGGCGGGCGCGGCAGTTACTCGGCGGGCGCGTCCAGGTCGCGCTCGCTGCCCGGCGATGCCGGCAGAGGATCGAGGACGGTCGGTCGAATCGGAAGCTTCTCGGCCATATCGACCCCTTCGACTTCGCTCCGACGCTCGCCCGCGTGCACGCCCCGCGCGATCGCGATGGCAGCGATGATCGCGACGAGCAGCAGCATCGAGACGAGCTCGAAAGGAACGGCCGCCCCGACGAAGATCGCGTGCGAGAGCGCCGCGACCCCGCCGAACTCGACGCAGTCCCCCGCGCCCTCGGGGCACGTGTGGATCGTCGTCAGCGGCGCCGTCGCCTCGCCGACCTGGAACGCGATCGCGCCCGTCAGCATGGCGACCGTCGCGGCCCCGATGATCTTCGTCCGGACCCCTCGTTCATCTGGCGGACGATCGAGCGCGCCAGGCCCGATGAGCATGATGACGAACACGAACAAGACGACGACCGCGCCCGCGTACACGATCAGCTGAATCGCGGCGAGCAGCTGCGCGTGCAGCGTGATGTAGAGGCCGGCGAGCGCGAGGATGTGGCCGAGCAGGGCCATCGCGGCGCGCAGCGGCGTTCGCTGGGTGATCGTCGTGATGGCCGTGACCAGAGCCAGCACGCCGCAGACGGCGAACAGGACCTGCCCCATCGTACTCATGTCGGAGCCGACGACTTCGACTGGATCCATCAGGCACCCCTTCCAGCGGCGATCGTGCTCGGTGCCGCAGCGAGCGCGCGCGACAGGTCACGATCGAGACGAGAGCCCGGCGGGAGCCCGTCCTTCGCAGCGGCGAGAAACTCCGCACGGTATTTTCGAACCAGGGCGAGCATCGGCATCGCCGTCCCGTCCGCGAGCGCGCAGATGGTGTTGCCCATCATGTTGTTCGAGATGTCGACCAGAAGATCGACGTCGGACGCGCTGCCCTTCCCTTCGGCGAGGCGATCGAGAACGGTCGCCAGCCACCCGGTCCCCTCGCGGCAGGGCGTGCACTGACCGCAGGACTCGTGCGCGTAGAACTTCATCAGGTTCCGGGACGCCTCGACCATGCTGACCGAGGAGTCCATGACGATCGCGCAGCAGGTCCCGAGCATCGTGCCGAGCCCGCGCATCGTGTCGACGCCCATCGGAACGTCGAGGTGGCTCTTGCCGTGCCACTTGTGCAGTGGCGACTTGGGATCCGGCGCGACGACCTTGTCCTCGGGGCGGAGCACCGGCGTGCTGGACCCACCGGGGATGACGCCCTTGAGCGGCCGGTCGGCGTACAGCATGCCGCCGCCGAAGTCGTAGATCATCTCGCGGAGTGTGATGCCGACGGGCGCCTCGAAGATGCCCGGGGTCTTCACGTGGCCGCTGATGCCGTAGAGGCGCGTCCCGCCGTCCTTCATCTCCGGCGGCAAGAGCGAGATGTTCGACCACTTCTCGCCGCCCATCGTGATGACGTCGGGCACGGCCGCGATCGTCTCGACGTTGTTGACGATCGTGGGCATACCGAACGCGCCCTTCACGGCCGGGAACGGAGGCTTGAGGCGAGGCTCGCCGCGCTTGCCCTCGAGCGAGTTGAGCAGCGACGTCTCCTCGCCACAGATGTATGCGCCTGCCCCAGGGTGAACGACGATCTCGAAGCCCTTCCCGTTGGCGGTGTCACGCCCGAAGGGACGCGCGCCGAGGTAGCCCTTCTTCTTCGCGTCGGCGATCGCCGCCTCGAGCCGCGCGATCGCGAGCACCAGCTCGCAGCGCACGTAGATGAAGGTCTTGTTCGCGCCGATCCCGTGCATCGCGATGATGCATCCCTCGATCAGGCGATGCGGATCCTTCTCGAGGATCATCCGGTCCTTGAACGTCCCAGGCTCGCCCTCGTCGGCGTTGATGACGAGATACGACTCCTGGCCGGGCTTGAGCGCCGCGAGGAAGCCCCACTTCATGCCGGCGGGAAAGCCGGCGCCGCCGCGGCCGCGGATGTTCGCAGCCTTGACCTCGGCCTTGACGAAGTCGGGCGTCAGCTCGGCGATCGCCTTCCGCGCCGCCACGTAGGCGCCAGCCTTCTCGGCCACGTCGAGCGTCCAGCTCTTGGGGAGCGTGTATCGGTTCGAGAGGATGTTCTCGTAGCCGTGATTGCTCGGCATCTCAGCTCGCCTGTCCGGCTGGAGGTACGGATGGAGCGGGGGCCGCGGGGGGCGCGGACGGCGCGCTCGCCTTCGGGTTCGGCACGAACGCGGTCTCGGCCTGCGGGACCGACTCGCCCTTCTCGATGCGATCCATGATCGCGTCGAGCGACGCCGGGGTGAGGTTCTCGTAGAACTGCCCGTCGATCTGGACCATCGGACCGTAGCCGCAGGCGGCGAGGCACTCGGCCTTCTTCAGCGTCCACTGTCCGTTCTTGCTGTCGTATCCCCCGACGCTTCCGGAGGGGTGGCAGCCGAGGCGCTGCTCCAGGTGTTCCTGGATTTCTTTCCCGCCGCGGAGATCGCACGAGAGCGTCCGACACACCCAGACCACGTGCTTCGCGACGGGTTGCTGGTGGTACATCGTATAGAAGGTGACGACGCCCTTCACCTCGCTCGTCGGTAGATCGAGCCGGCGGCTCACGTAGTCGATCACGTCGGGCGACACCCAGCCAACCTGCGTCTGACAGACGTGGAGAACGGGGATGCACGCAGCACGGCGTGTCGGGTAGCGACCAACGATCTCGTCGATCTGCTTTTCCTGATCTGGCGTCAGCGAGAGAGCCATCGGTCGCCTTCGGCGCTCCTTCGTCCTCTCACGCCGCACCCTCCGGAACGGCGTTCGAGCACGAGAAAATGGGCCGCGCGACGAGGGGAGCACGCACGCGCGCAGCAGGCCCGGGGGTTTCGGGCGGTCGGACGCTAGGCTCGTCGTTCTGCCGTGTCAAGCACGACTGCGCGCGTGAAAACCCCTTCCCTTTGAGGGTCCTTGTCGCTAGTCTCGCGCGCGTTCGACGAGGCCGACGGAGGCCATCGATCTGCAACGAGACGCCTACTCGCGTCGCTTGGCCCAACGGATGAGTGGCCGGGCGATCGATGGGCTGGAGGGGCCCAGTGACCGTCTTCTGTCCGAACTGCGGAAAGCCCAACACCGATACCGCGACGCAGTGCGTCGCGTGTGCTTCGCCGCTCAAGCCGAAGGCGGCAGCGTCGAAGTTCAAGGGGACCATGATGATGACCGGCGTCGGCGCCGGTGGAGCACCGAAGGTGCCTGGGCCTCCGCCGGGACCTCCCGCGGGTCCGCCAGCAGCGGCGCCGCCTCCAGAGGCCGCGCCGCCCAAGCCGAACATGGCGTTCCAGGCGACGATGCTCGGACCGATGACGCCGCCTCCCGGCGTTGCGCCGCCGATGGCCCCGCAAGGAGCGCCCGCGCCGCCGGCACAGCAGCCCAGCTTCGGCGCCGCGAGCGGTAGCCAGCCGGACGCGCCGGGTGGCTTCGGTGCGCCCCCGCCAGGCGGTGGCTTCGGTGCGCCCCCGCCAGGCGGTGGCTTCGGTGCGCCCCCGCCCTCCGCGGGTGGTGGTTTCGGTGCGCCTCCGCCCTCTGGTGGTTTCGGCCCGCCTCCGGCCGCGCCTCCTGGCGGCGGCTTCGGCGCTCCAGCTCCGGGTGGCGACTTCGGTGCGCCTCCGGGCGGCGGCTTCGGCACGCCCGCTCCTTCGCAGGGCGGCGGCTTCGGCGCGCCTCC
>JBBSAT010000037.1:0-38339 GCA_038252025.1 Polyangiales bacterium
AAGTGCTCGCTCCGAGCACGGACGGCAGCGGGCAGCGCAGCGAGCCGATAGCCAACCAGCACGAGTGCTCGCGAAGCCGATAGGCCAGCAGGAGCCGATCACGGCACGGCGAAGACGCGCGCAGACTCCGCCGCCGAGAAGCGGTGGTGGTCGTCGACGTCCGAGAACGTCGTGGTCGTCACGTCACCGCTGACCTCGGTCATCGTCATCGAGAACAGGTCATCGCCACGGCCTCGAAACACGACGGCGCGCAGGAACTCGGTGAGCGGCGCCGTGCGAGGCCGAAGCGTGAGGGTCCAGCCGTCCGCGTCGACGGCGAAGCTCACCGTGTGGCTGCGCTCGAGGCCGGGGCGATCGCCCGCGAGGAGAAGAAGGAAAGCATCGACGAAGCTCCGCACGATCGGCTGCGACGCGAGGTCGATGCGCTCGTCTCGTCCTCCGTCGCTCATGCGGAGCGAGCTGCCGTCGATCAGCACCGTCTGCGACCCGCCACGGCGAACGAGCCGTCCCGGCCGTGCGTAGGCGATCGTCCCATCGGTGACGATGGGGCTCGAGAGGAGCGCGATCTGCTTCACCTCGTGGAAGTGGAGCGTCAGGCCTTCGATCCGAGCGAAGCGCGCGAGCACGGTCTCCGCCGTGGGCGCTTGAGCCGCCGCCGGCCGAGCTGAGACGAGCGCCGACATCAGCAAGACGGAGGATAGGAGGTGTCTGAGCATCTCGAAGCCGGGATGGACGGACCTGAAGGTGCTCTTCTTCACCACGACCTCGCACTCACCTCTCCGCTCACCCGACACGGCAGCGCTCGAGCGTTGCACGACTGTGACACGACCTTCCGGAGCGCTCTACGTAGAGTCTAGACATGGATTCACCACGGACGGAGCCTCGCGAGCCCACGTACCGAGAGGAGCTGGTCCACTCCCTCACGCACGGGATCGGCGCGCTCCTCGCGATGATCACCCTCGTGATGCTGGTCACGGCAGCAGCGGTCCAGGGATCCACGACCACGATCGTGGCGGTGAGCGTCTTCGGGGCCAGCCTCGTCCTCGTCTACGTCTCTTCGACCGTCTATCACGCTGTCCCGCCCAGCCGAACGCGGCTGAAGACGATCTTTCAGATCGTCGATCACGCGGCCATCCACCTGCTCATCGCGGGAACGTGCACGCCGCTCGCGCTCACGGCCGTCGGCGGCGGGTGGGGCTGGCTGATCTTCGGCGTCGTCTGGACAGTCGCGACGCTCGGCGTCGTCGTGGAGACGACCTCGCTTCGTCATCACGCCCGCCTCTCGATCGCGCTCTATCTCACGGCGGGCTGGCTCGCCGTGCTCGCGCTACCCCTCTTCTGGACGGCGCTCTCGCCTCTCGCGCTCGTCTGCCTCGCGCTCGGCGGCGTCGCCTACACGGCGGGCGTGCCCTTCTTCCTCGCGCACACGCGCGAGTGGATGCACGCGTGGTGGCATGGGTTCGTGCTCGCGGGGAGCGCGTTCCACGTGGCAGCGATCGCGCTCGTCATCGCGAGCTGAGACAGGAGCCGAGCGCTCAGGCCCGGCTCGGCGGGCTCTCGATCCGCTCTCGGAGCTCCAGCGGCGTCTCGAAGAGCATCTCGTCCTCGCCTGGGCCGTGCTTCGTGCGTCGCGTGCTGACGAGCACGGTCTTCCCCCGCGCCGCGCGCTTTCCCGTCGTCAGGTTCTGGATCTCGTAGGCGACGCTCACGCGCGTCTCGGTCTCGGTGAACCACGCGGCGACGCGGAATTTGTCGCCGTACCGAAGCGGGCCCACGTGCCTCGCGCGCGTCTCGACGACGTAGAAGCTGAGCTTCATCGGGATCATGTCCGGCACGTCGATGCGGTGCGCCTTGAAGAGTGCCGTGCGCGCGATCTCGAAGTACTTGTAGTACCAGCCGTGCCACGCGACGAAGAGCGGGTCGCAGTCGTGGAACGGCACCTCGAGATCCACGGTGATCGCCCCCGTCGGGGCCTTCTCACGCAGATCGCGCTTCTTCGTGTGCTCGTGCTCGCTCACGAGGAGCGACCTTCTTCGTAGTCGATCCGCCCGAGCGGCAGCTCCCCACCGCGGATCATCACGAGCGCCGCTTCGATGTCGACGTCCATCCGCCGGTCGGCCACGTTCATCGGGACCCGCGCGCGCACCGCGTTCTTGATCTCGACGCTCTTCGGATGGCAGTTCGCGTCGCCTCGCAAGTCGACGGCCTGGCAGGCGGTCAGCAAGTGGATCGCGCAGATGGTCTCGACGAGGTCGAGCACGCGCACGCTCTCGCGCGCCGAGATCGTCCCCATCGAGACCTTGTCCTGGTTGTAGCTCTCGGTGCTCCGCGAGAAGACGCTCGCGGGCATGCTCATCTTGAGCGCCTCGGCCGCGAGCGCGCTCGCGCTGATCTCCATCGCCTTGAAGCCATGGTGGGTCGCTCGGTCCGGCCCCGTGCGCGCGACGAGGTTCGCCGGGAGCCCCGCGTTCGTCGCCGGGTTGCACAGCATGCCGACCTGGCGGTCGAGGAGGTCGCCCACGTTCGCGACCACGTTCTTCAGCGTGTCCGTCACGAGGCAGGCGTGACCGCCGTAGAAGTTCCCGCCATGCATGACGCGGCCCTCGGGGTTCTCCTCCGAGACGCCCTCGATGATCGGGTTGTCGTTCACGCCGTTGATCTCGGTCTCGAGCATCTGGCGCGTCCAGGGCAGGCAATCGAGCACGAGGCCGGCCACGTGCGGAGCGCATCGGATCGAGTACCGATCCTGGACGCGCGCGGGCGGGTTCTGCTGGTGCACGCGCTCGCGGATCCAGCGAGCGACCGTCCGCTGCCCGGGGTGCGGCTTGAGCTCGTAGATGCGGTCGTCGAAGTGGGCCGCGACGCCGTGAAGCACGTCGCTCGCCATCGCGGTGAGCACCGACGCGAGGTGGGCGAGCCGACGCGAGCGCATCCACGAGAGGCAGCCGAGCGCCGTCATCACGCTCGTGCCGTTCATGATCGCGAGCGACTCCTTGGGGCGCAGCACGAGCGGCGACAGCGCGAGCTTCGCGTGCGCCTCGGCCGCGTCGATCATGACGCCGTCGAGCCAGGCCTCACGCTCACCGACGAGGAGGGCGCCCACGTACGAGAGCGGCGTGAGATCACCGCTCGCGCCGACGGAGCCTTCCTCGGGAATGCAGGGAAGCATCTGCCGATCGACGAAGAGACAGAGTCGATCGAGGAGCGCCTGCCGCACGCCCGAGTAGCCCTGCGCGAGCGAGTTCGCGCGGACCGCCGTGACGGCGGCCGACTCGGCTGCCCCGAAGATCTTGCCGGTGCCGCAGCCGTGGTAGCGGACGAGGTTGAGGGGCATGCCCTCTGCGACCGCGGGCGAGACCTGGAATTCGACCGACGCGCCGAAGCCGGTGGTCACGCCGTAGATCGTGCGACCGTTCCGCAGGCTGTCCTCGATGAACTGCGATCCGGCCGCGATGCGGTTCCGGAGCACGAGGTCTTCGTCGATGGCGATCGTCGCGGCGCCGGATGCGACGGCGCAGACGTCCTCGATCGTGAGCGGCGTCTTTCCGAGGAGAATCGTCGTCTTGGGCGGCATGGCGGGGCAAGGAGTGCATGCGGGCGGCACCGCGTGCAAGGCGCGCGCGCCGAGATCCCTGCGCTATGCTGCCCGCCCATGTCGAAGCATGCAGCAGAGGACACTCCGAGCACGCCTCGGATCACGGCCGAGCAGTTCGAGGAGCTCGTGCGCAGCACGATCCCGCTGTCGCGCACGATGCCCTTCTCGGTGGTCTCTCTCGGCTGGGGGACCGCGGTCGTCCGGCTCGACTTTCACGAGGGCCAGCTGCGAGCAGGCGGGACGCTCAACGGGCCGACGATGATGACCCTCGCCGACACGACGCTCTATGCGGCGGTCCTCACGCGCATCGGGCTCGAGCCGCTCGCAGTGACGAGCGATCTGAACATCCGCTTTCTCCGGAAGCCCGAGCCACGGCCGCTGGTCGCCCGAGCGACGATCCTCCGCACGGGCAAGAAGCTCTGCGTCGGGACGATCGAGATCGCGAGCGAAGGAGACACGCCCGGACAGATGCAGCCGCGCCTGGTCGCACACGCCACCGGGACCTACGCGCTCCCGTGAGCGACGAGCAGACCGACCTGCCGGCGGTCGCAGTGACCGAAGCGCCCGTGGCCGAAGCGCCCGTACTGACCGAAGCGCCCGTGCTGACCGAAGCGCCCGTGCTGACCGAAGCGCCCGTGCTGACCGAAGCGCCCGTGCCGAAGAAGCGTGTCTGGCTCCGGCTCGGCGTCCTCGCGCTCGTCCTCGTGGTGTCCGGCGTCGTGGCGGACCAGACGGGGCTGACCGCCTACATGACGCGCGAGCGGATCCACGAGCAGATGGAAGCGCTCGGGCCCTTCGGCGCGGTCCTCTTCGTCGGGCTCTTCGTGGTCGGAGAGCTCGCCCACGTTCCTGGCTGGGTGTTCGTCGGAGCCGCGATCCTCGCCTACGGCCAGCTCTTCGGCGGCCTCCTCAGCTACGCAGGCGCGCAGATCGCGATGGCGGCCGCCTTCCTCGTCGTGCGCGCCATCGGCGGTGACGCGCTCTCGGCCATCGAGCGGCCGCTCATCAAGCGGATGCTCGCGGCCGTGGACTCGCGCCCCGTCCTCGCGGTGGCAGGGCTCCGCGCGCTGCTCATGATGACCCCGGCGCTCACCTACGCGCTCGCGATGACGCGCGTGCGCTTCGGCGCGTATGTCCTCGGAAACCTGATCGGTCTGGCGATCCCGATCGCGCTCATGGCGACCTTCTTCGAGTGGTTCCTCGCGCGGTAGACTCGGCGCGTGAGCCGCGCGACCTGCCTGTTCCTCCTCGCGCTGGTCGTCTCGTGCGGAGCGCGCACGGGGCTCGAGCAGCCGCCGCCGTGTCGTGACGACTCGGAGTGTCTGGCCTCGCCCGATCTCTGCGGATCCGTCGCCACGTGTATCCGTGGACACTGCGGCTTCGTGCCTCCGCCCGAGTGCGCCGACCTCACGATCTGCACCGACGACACGTGCGACTCCACGACCGGCGGGTGCTCTCACGCGATCCGCGACCGCGACGGCGACGGCTTCGCCGATGGCTCGTGCGGCGGCGACGACTGCGACGATCACGATCCCATGATCCACCCCGGCGCCATCGAGCTCTGCTCGGCCGGCGTCGACGACGACTGTGACGGTCACATCGACTGTTCGGACGACGACTGTGCACATGATCCTCGCTGCGCGATGTGCTCGCGCGAGGTCTGCACGGGCGGGCTCGACGAGGACTGCGACCGCGAGATCGACTGCGACGATCGCGACTGCGCGAGCTCGCCCGACTGCTGTCACGACGTCGTCGAAGTGCGCTGCGACGACGCTCTCGACGATGACTGCGACGGGGACGTCGACTGCCTCGACGAGGACTGCGCACACGCGCCGACGTGCTGCCTCCCAGAGCCCGAGATCTGCAACGGCATCGACGACGACTGCGACGGGACGATCGACGACGGAACGCCCTGCTTCACGCTCGACGGGGCTCCGATCGAGGCGCTCTCAGCTACCACGTGCGGGGCGAGCTGGTACGCGTACGACAGCCCCGACTCGGCGAGCGCGCACCCGAGCCCCGACCTACGAGCGAGCGGCCGGGTCGCGCTGGCGATCACGAACGCGCCGTGCGGCGCCGGTGTCGTGGTGATCGCCGACCAGGTGCGCGATGGCTCGGGCGGCTCACTCGTTGCCGAGCTGCAGATCGAACCGCGCACGGCAGGCGGCGTCTCGGTGAGCGACGACCCGGGAGAGTGCGCCTACGACGCGCGGAGCGGGCTCGGGAGCTGCACGTGGAACTGGCAGCCGTGCTGCACCGACGGCGTGATGCTGGGCAACTTCACGACGGACTTCTGCGTCACGATCACGCTCCCCGAAGCGCGCGGTGTCTCGACGTCGGTCGTCTTCGATGGGCCCACGCGCACCATCGACCGTCCGCTCGGCGCCGCGATGGTGCTCTGCGGAACGACGATTCCGAGCGTCCCCTAGTCCGCGTCAGAGAAGGATCACGTCGCCGACGTCGAGCACTTCCTGCGCGACGACGGTGCGCGTCTCTTCCTCGCGCTCGGTGGCGAGCGCGTAGAGCTCGGTGAGCAGCGTCGGGTAAGCACGGATCGCGGCCGCGAAGCCGTCACGCGTCAGCTCCATCGCCACGGTCGGATGCACGGCGCGAACGCTCGCGGTCGCCGGACGTCGCAAGACGACGCCGATCTCGCCGACGACGTCCCCCGGCCCGAGCTCGGCGAGGATGAGAGGCTCTCCGTCCGCGTCCGGCTTCACCACGCGCACCGAACCGCTCGCGATGAGGAACAGACCGTCGCTCTCGGCGCCCTCTTCGACCAGCGTCTCGCCCCCGCGAAACGTGCGCGCGGTGAACCGGGCCACCAGAGCTTCACGGTCCACGGCGGGCACGGCTCGCAGGATCGCCGAGTGGCGGACCAGGTTGGCGATCATGCGCGCGCGGCAGAAGTCGCCGAGCTCCTTGCCGATGGCCGGCTCGTCCACGGCGAGGCCTTCGAGATCGGCGCGGCTGATGACGAGCAGCTCGGCCGGCTCCTGCGCGACGACGGCGGCTGCGCGCGGCGCATCGGACACCAAGGCCATCTCACCGAAGATCGCGCCCGGACCGAGGACGGCGAGCAGGGCCGGGGGCTCGTTCACCGTCGTGCGATCGATCCGGGTCACCGCGCGCTCGGCACGGAGCGCCCCGCGGACCACGATGAACGCCTCGCGCCCTTCGGCGCCCTGCTCGAGCGCGACGTCGTGCTCGGCGAGCTCGCGTACGCTCATCTTGCCGAGCAGGCGCTCGAGCGCGTTGGGCACGAGCGCGGAGAAGAGCGGGAGGCCGGGCACCTTGCCCTCGTCCACGGGATCCTTCGCTCGCACCACGCCGGCGAGGGCCTTCTCCGCCCGATCGAGCAGCGCGTCTCCCGAGAGCCTCGCGAGCGCCGCGTCGATCGGCGGGGCCGCCGGGAGCGGCGGCGGCGCGGGCGAGATGTCGGCGACGCGCGCGCTCCCCTTGCCGAACGCTTCGGCGATCCGCTTGCGCGCCTTGGCGCCCTCCGCGCCGGCATCGTCCGCGAGCTGCGCGGCAGACACCGCGGCCGGGAGATCGCCGCGCCGGATGAACGCGGCAGCGAGCGCTTCAGCGGCCTCGCCTACCGAGAACGACCGCCCCTCGGCGACGAGCACGCGGCCGAGCAGAGCCGCTGCGGCGAGCTGCATCGGATCGTCCTCGAGCAGCGCGATGCCCTTTCGCAGGGCGTCGTCGTTCTCACCCGCGCGGGCGTTGGCCCACGCTGCTTCCAGCATCGATACGTCTCGGCTCATGGGCAAGAGACCTTATCACGGCGCCCCTTCCGACCGGCAGGCCAGGAGCTGCGATACGACGAGCGCGAGCTGGATCGGCATGGACGGAGGATGGCGGAGGGTGCGCTCCTGTGGATCCCGGGCCACGTTGCGCGCGTCATGCGCACGACGCCCATCTTCGGATACCCGGGCGGGGCATGACGCGCCGCTTCGTGATCGTCGGGCAGACGGCGGACGCCGCGGGCGCGTTCTCTCTCGAGGACATCGCTGGCACGAGCGGACGAATCGACGTTCTGGTGCGCTGCGTGCGCGCGGCTCTCTGCGTCTCGCACGGGCTGCGAACGGACGTGAGCGTGGACCTCGTGCTGCTCGGCGGTCCGCGCGCGCCCCGCACGCTGCGCATCGAGGCGGCGCGGGCGCGCTTCATCCGCCCCGACGAGCGCAGCCTCGCGACCTTGATCAAGAAGGCGCTTCAGGCCGCGGCGAGCGGAGAGGCGTTCGTCGAGGTGAAGCCGGGCGTGCTCGTCCGCGACGCTGGGCTCGCGGCGCTCGTCCTGGAGCTCGACGAGACGGCGGACGTCTACGTGCTCGAAGAGGGCGCCGGAGACCTACGCGGAAGCCTGGGCGCATCCTCCCAGGTCGTGTTCTTCCTCGGGGATCACAAGGGCTTCGATGACGCGAGCCGCGACGCGATCCGAGCGGCGGGCGCGCGCGCGGTGAGCCTCGGCCCCGTCAGCGTCCATGCGGACGACGCGTTGACCCTCGCGCAGAACGAGCTCGATCGCGCGGTCGGGAGCGGCTGACCCGCCGCGTCGCGCGGAGCGGCCGCTCGGGCTAGCTTCGGCTCCATGCGCTGGCCTTGGTTCGCCCTCCCGCTGCTCCTCCTCGCAGGCTGTAGCTGCGGCAGCCCGACACCGGTGGACCCCGAGGACGCCGCGGGACGAGACGCGGGGGCCTCGATGGACGCGCCGCCGATCGACGCGCCCGCGCCGCCGATCGACGCCAACCTCCCTCCCGAGACGCCGCGGCTCGCCGAGGGCGTGACCCTCGACGGGCTCGCCGTGTTCCAGGGGACCCGCATCGGGCTCGCATCGGCCGGCGTCGTATCGGCGACGCGCAACGCGCCGATCGTGGCGCTGCGCGAGTCGCTCGTGCGCGCGTACGTGACCGTCACGGCGTCCACCGTCGTCACCGGCGAGCTCGAGATCCGAGAGGGCGCCACCCTCGTCGCCGTGCACCGTGACGTGCAGACGATCGCGCGCAGCTCGCGCGAGGACGATCCGACCACGGTCCTCGACTTCCTCGTGCCCGCTGCGGAGATGACGACGACGGCGAGCCTCCGCCTCCGCCTCGTCGATCCGGCGGGCACGGTCGAGACGAGCGCCGCGCATCCCGCGCGCCTCCCGCGTGACGGCTCGGCGCTTCCGATCCGCGCCGAGGACGACGGCGACGGGCTGCACCTCGTGCTCGTGCCTCTTCGCTGGGACGGCGACGGCAGCGGGCGCCTCCCGGACACCTCGCCGGCCTGGCTGACCGCCGTCCGAGAGCTCCTGCTCTCGCTCTATCCGCTCGCGGATCTCGAGATCACCGTCCACGACGCCGTCCCGTGGTCGGACTCGCTCACGTTCGCGGGCAACGTGGACTTCGGTCAGATCAACGCGATGCTCCGCGACCTCCGCGTCAGCGACGGAGCGCCCAACGCCGCCTACTACTATGCGATCGTCGCGCCCTCGACGAGCTTCAGCGCGTACTGCGGTGGCTCGTGCGTCACCGGCCAGAGCTACGTCGTGGACAACGCGCGCGACGGCAGCTTCCGCGTCGGGAGCGGCGTCGACTTCGGGACCGAGAGCTCTGCGGGCACGCTCGCGCACGAGGTCGGGCACGAGCACGGGCGCTACCACGCGCCCTGCAGCACTTCTGGCGCGGACGCGGCGTATCCGTACGCCGGCGGCGGCACGGGCGCGTGGGGCTGGGATGCCCGCGGCGGCTCGTTCCTCGACCCCAGCATGACCACCGACTTCATGGGCTACTGCGACCCGACGTGGACGAGCGACTACACGTGGTCGGCGATCTTCGCGCGCACCACCGCTGTCAGCGCGCTCTCGTCCAGGGCGGCCGTGCGCTCGCTCCTCGTGAGGATCGGCACCGAGGAAGGTGCCGTTCTCGTCGGTGAGCGCACGCTCGTGCCGCCGAGCACACGCTCCGCCACGAGCTTTCGCTGGACGAGCGGCGGGCGCGCCATCGGGACCGGGAGCGCGCCGACGATCGAGCAGTCCGACGGCGACGAACGGCTCGTCGTCTTGCCTGCCCCGCCTGCGTATGCGGACGGCGTCGAGATCGACGGCGTCACGATCGATCTGACGCCGTGAGCGTTCGGGCGGAGCCCGAAGATCCGTTTCGGCTCAGCGACGAGGTGGTGGACGCCGTCGCCGCGCTGAGACCGATCACCGCGACGCTGTGGGGCGTTCCTGGCCACGACGCGGAGTGGGACGACCTGAGCCCCGAGGGCCACGACCGCGCGTGCGCTCGGCTCGTGAGCTTCCTGCCCCGCGTGAGGTCTACCGGTGAAGGCGATCGCTGGGCATGCCTCGCGTCCGATGTGCTCGCGGACTTTCTTCGCCTCGAGCTCGACCGCCACGCGAGCGGCGATCACCTCGGAGACCTCAACTCGATCGCGTCCCCGTTCCAGCTCGTCCGCATCGTCTTCGACATGATGGACGGAGCCACGGAGCCGGGTTGGCGAGCGCAGGTCGCGCGCCTCGAGACGATCGACGTCGCGCTCGAGGGCTATCGTCGGTCGCTCGCCCGCGGGCTCGAGACCGGGCTCGCGGCCTGTGCGCGTCAGGTGCGAGCTGCCATCGCGCAAGGGCAGGTGCACGCAGGGCCCCGCTCGTTCTTCCACACGCTGCCCGCTGCGATGGAGGCCGCGAGCGTGCGCGATCCGAAGCTGCGAGCGCGGCTCGCCGACGGGGCGCTCCACGCGTGCGACGCCTTCCGCCGCTTCTCCGGTTGGCTCGAGACGGCCTATCTCCCGCGCGCGAGCCCTACGGACGGTGTCGGGCGAGCGCGCTATCTCCGCGAAGCACGTCGGTTCCTCGGCATGGAGATCGATCCGGAGGGCACCTACGCGTGGGGCTGGCGCGAGCTCGCCAACATCGCGAGACAGATGCACACCCTCGCGGGTGACATCGCTCCGGGCAAGACCGTTCGCGAGACCCTCGAGCTGCTCTCGACCGACCCCCTGCACAGCGCAGAGAGCCTCGAGGCTTTCCTCGACCAGATGCGCGCGCGACAGCGGCAAGCGCTCGATCAGCTCGCCGGCACGCAGTTCGACGTGCCCGAGCAAGTCCGTCGCCTCGATGTGAAGCTCGCTCCCCCGGGCGGTCCGCTCGGCGCGTACTACGTCTCGCCGTCCGAGGACTTCGCGCGCGCCGGCAGCGTCTGGTACTCGCCAGGCGACGGTCAGCGCTTCCCGCTCTTCGACCAGATCGCCACCGCGTACCACGAGGGCTTTCCGGGCCACCACCTGCAGATCGGAACGCAGATCGCGCTCACGTCGCGCCTGAGCCGCCTGCATCGCGTCGCCGACGGATACGCGGGATATGCCGAGGGCTGGGCGCTCTACACCGAGCAGCTCATGGCGGAGCTCGGCTACTACGAGAAGCCCGAATATCTCTTCGGAATGCTCTCGTGCCAGATGGCGCGCGCTTGTCGCGTCGTGATCGACATCGGCTGTCATCTCGCGCTGCCGATCCCCGCGGACCAGCCTTTCCATGGCGGGCAGGCCTGGAGCTTCGAGCTCGGCGTCGAGATGCTGACGGCGATGGCCGGCCTGACCCCGGAGCACGCGGCGTCCGAGATGACTCGCTACCTCGGTTGGCCCGGCCAGGCGATCTCCTACAAGGTCGGCCAGCGAGTCATCCTGGAGCTCCGCGACGAAGAGCGCGCGCGCCTCGGCACGGCCTTCGACGCCAGAGACTTCCACGCGCGTGTGCTCGGCTGCGGCAACGTCGGCCTCGATCACCTACGTCGGCTGGTCCTCGCATCGCCGCACCCGCGCGCCTGACGACCTCGCGCTATCGTTCCGCGACATGTCCACCGAGCACAACCTCCGCATCGCTCGCGCCTGGGCGCGCGCCTTCAACGAGCACGACGTCGACGGCATCCTCGCGCTCTACGCCGAGCACGCGACGCACACCTCTCCCAAGATCCGTGCGCTCCACCCGGAGACGGGCGGCAAGCTCCTCGGCAAGCCGGCGATCGAGGCGTGGTGGCGAGGCGCCCTCGGGCGCACGCCGGGCCTGCGCTACGAGGAGACCGCCATCACCGCGAACGACGACCGCGTCGTCCTCGAGTACGTGCGGCTCGCGGATGGACAGGAGCCAATGTCGGTCGCGGAGGTCTTCGACGTCGAGGACGGCCTCGTGGTCGCCTCACGCGTCTTCCACGGCTGAGATTCGTCGGTCGTCGGCGCTCACTCGTTCTTGCCGCCGTGAGGCACCAGCAGGTCCGACATGTCTTGCGCGTGCTCCTCCGCCTTCGCGAGGATCTGCTCGAGCAGGCGCCGCGTCGTCGCGAGCGCCTCGTTCAACAGCTTGACGACCACGTCGCGCTCGGCGCCATAGCTCGGAGTCACCGCGCCGCGCTCGATGTGCTAGCGCGCGCGACGCCGCAGCTGGGTGACGTCCGAGAGGAAAGGCGTGTCCCTCGGCTGACCGGCGCCATCAGCGCGCGGCTTCGGAGGGATGTTCTGGCTCTGGGAGGTTCGCATGCCCCGGATGGAGCAAGTCGCGCGCCGACCTTGCGTCGCGCCAACGATCAGGTGTCGAAGCTCAGTGCGAGCGCTCGTAGCGCTCGCCCGCACGGATGGGGATCGCGAGCTCGTTCTCTGCCGGCGGAAGCGGACAGGTGGCGAACGCGGTGTACCCACACGGTGGCGTGTAAAGGTAGTTCAGATCGACCCACGTCTGCCCGCTCGCATCGGGAGCCTCGACCTCGAGATATCGGCCCGCCGGATAGGTCTCACCCTCACCTGCCGTGGAGTCGCGGAGCATGAGGAAGAGCCCCTCCTCGGGCCGCGTCCCGGCCGCCGTCGCGGCGAGCGCGAGCGGCGCGCCGTCGACCTCGAAGCGCACGATGCCCACGCATGGCTCGTCGACCTGCATCCCCAGCACGTTGACGATGCCGAGCACGATGGGTGGATCGGGGATCGTGACGGTCGCGCGTACGCGATAGCGCGGATCGTACGCGTAGACCGGGAGCCCAGCGAAGCTCTCGCGCGCCGGGCTCGCCTGATCTTTCACGCGCAGTCCGAGCCGCCCCGCTCGCTCGATGACGTGGACCCGAAGGCTTCCGAGCGCGAGGTGCGTCGGCTCGCCAGAGAGATCGCTGTACAGCAGCGTGTCCGTCACGGGAGCGCCGTCGATCGTGACCTCGGCACCCTCCGCGGCGACGAAACGAACGTCGGTCCCGACGATCAACCGACCCACGTGCGCCGGCGCGCGATCGGCTGGAAGCACGACGTCCGACGCTGGGTCACTCCCGATCGTGAGCTCGCCCGGAGCGAGCCAGACGAGCGCGACGAGCGTGAGCCAGCCGTCCTCGCCCGCGAGCGACTCGCGCCGCGCGTCACGCCAACTTTGCCAGTGAGCCTCGTCGGGGCTCGTCTCGGCCACCTGCGCAACGGGCTCGCTCGGCGCGGAAGCCGACGCGCCGCCGCAAGAGGCGAGGCAGAGCGACAGGATCAGCGCCGTTGCTCGCGTCACGACGACGAGCATACCAAAGCTGGGACCATCACGGCTCCCAGCGGTCCCCCGTCTCACAGCTGACGTGATGGAGCGTCATCCGACCGGCCGCGATCTCGAGCGCGCCGAAGACGATCGGAAGCTGGAAGCGGCGCGGGCCTATCGATCCAGGGTTGAAGACCGTGAGCCCGCGATCTCGTCCGATGAACGGAACGTGCGAGTGGCCACACACGATGAGACGCGCGCCGCTCGCGCCCGCGAGCCGAGCCGCATCCGCGCGGATCTTCGGTCCGTACACGGCGATGTGCATCAGGAGGAGCTTCATGGCGCTGCTGCCGCCCGACCGAACGTCGATGTTCACGACGTCTGGCAAGTGGGCGGCGCGCTCGTCGATGTTGCCTCGCACGGCGATCACCGGCGCGATCTCGGCAAGACCGTCGAGAACGGCGACATCGCCGATGTCCCCTGCGTGGAGGATCGCGTCGGGCCTCAGCGCCGCGATCCACTGCGCGCTCTTCGGATGCGGCGCGCTGTGGGTGTCGGCCACGATCGCGAGCCTCAGCCCTCCGTCGTCTCGGAGCGCGAGCGTCGCCTCACGCTGGAGCAAGCGGCGAGTGTTCTTCGGAGCGCCCATCGAACGTGCGGCTCAGTCCACGAGGCCTTCGAACACGAACCTGGCAGAGCCGGTCATGGACACCGGCGCGCCGCGCTCGCCGACGACGATCGTGAGGACGCCCCCGGGCAAGCTCACCTCGATCGCCTCGCCGCGCGGCATGCGTCCCGTCTCGACGGCGGCCGCGGCGGCCGCGCACGCCCCCGTGCCGCACGCCTCGGTCATGCCCACGCCGCGCTCGAACACGCGTAGCCCGATCGCGCGCGGACCGGTGAGCTCGGCCAGGCCCACGTTCACGCGCGCCGGAAAGAGGTCGAGCCGCTCGAGGCGGGGGGCGAGCGCCATCGCGCCTTGCCGCTCGGCATCGAAGACCACGAGGTGCGGGTTCCCCATCGACACGGCGGTAGCCGTGATCGCGTGGTCGTCGACCGAGAGGCTCGCGTCGATCTGCTCCCGGTCCGCCGCGAGCCAGCTCGGATCGGGGACGAGCGAGTACGGACGCATGGCCACGCGAACGAGGCCGGCGCGACCGCCCGGGTCGAGCTCGAGCATCGTGCACTCGTGCGGGCCGGCATCCGTCTCGATCCGGACCGCCTCGGTCCCGATCTGACCGGTCCGCGCGAGGTACAGCATCGCGCAGCGGATTCCATTTCCGCACATCTCCGGACGCGAGCCGTCGGCGTTGACGACGCCCATGAAGAAGCCGTCCGGGCCCGTGCCGACGGAGATCACGCCGTCCGCACCGATGCCCCGGTGCCGATCGCAGAGGATGCGCGCCGCCTCCGCGTCGAAGCGCTCTGCACGCGAGCTCGAAGAGACGACGATGAAGTCGTTCCCGAGCCCTTCGTACTTGTGAAAGCGCAGCGCCATGGGGGGAGCTTCGGACGGCGAGGGGAAGCCTGCAAGCCGGCTCCTACCGCCCCGGCGAGGTGGTGTAGGCTCGCCCCCGATGGCCGAACTCAAGAGCGAACGACCCGGCTGGATCATGCCGATGGTCGTCCTGGCGGGCATCTCGCTGGTGTCCTTCGTCGGCCTCTACTCGCTCGACGTGTGGTGGACCGGCGGCGATCACGTCGTGACGACCGAGCACGCGACGGTCCATCACCTGTTCCTGAATTTCGACCCGGGGTCGATCTCGGACTCGCTCTCGCAGCTCGCCGCGATGATCGCGGCCGTCTTCGGCATCGTGATCACGGTCGTCTCCATCATCGTGCAGCTGTCGGCCGACAGGTACACGGGCGTCGCGCGCATGTTCTTGCGCGATCGCCTGAACATGACGGTGTTCGGCTTCTATCTCGTCGTGTGCGTCATCGGCGTCTGGACGAGCTTCGCCCTCCAGACGCACTTCGTACCGAGGGCCGCGATCCTCGGGATGATGCTCGCCACGACCTTCGGCCTCGTGCTGATGGCACCCTACTTCGGCTACGTGTTCTGGTTCCTCGCGCCGATCAACATCATCAGCCGTATCCGCAGCGACGCCGTCCGTACGGCGGCCACCGGCGCAGACGCCAAGAGCAACGACGACGTGAACCACGCTCAGGCGGCGACGCTGAATGCGATGGAAGAGCTGACGGACATCACATCGAACTCGATCTCGGGCAAGGACAAGATCATCGCGAGCGGGGCTGTCGACGCGCTCAAGGACTTCGCCGTCGCCTATCTCGACTTCAAGCAGCGCGCGCAGCCCAACTGGTTCGTCATCGGCGCGGCGCTGAAGCAGAACCCCGACTTCGTCGCGATGGATCCCGAGTCGGTCCAGGACCTCCAGGCCCGCAAGACCTGGGTCGAGTGGAAGGTGATGCGCCAGTTCCTGGGCATCTACAACGAGGCCCTCGGCTCGATGCGCGACATCAACTACCTCATCGCGATCGACACGCGATATTTCGGAGAGGTTGCGAGTAAGTGTCGTGACGAGGAGCTCATGCACCTCGTCTACTGCTTCATGAACAGCTACCTGCGAGCGACGCTCAACGCGAAGGACGTCCGCACGGCCTACAACGTGATGAACCAGTACCGCCTCCTCGTGGAGGCGCTCATCGCCGACGACAACGGGAAGCTCGCGCTCGAGGGCGTGAAGCACATGAGCTATTACGGCCACGTCAGCTTCGACATGAAGCTCGTCTTCGTGACGGAGACCGTCGCGTACGACATCTCCGCGATCTGTCAGCAAGCGCACGAGCGCGGAAGCGACGAGGAGGAGGAGATGCTCGCGCAGTTCCTCGAGCTCGACCGCCCGCTTCGAACGCAGAGCCAGGAGTCGGCGCTGCTCGGCGTTCGAAAGGCGCAGGTGAAGCTCGCCGCGTACTACCTCGCGAAAGGGAACGAGGAGAAGGCACGTCGGATCGCGGACGACATGCGCGCGGAGCCTGCGCCCCGCCTCCTGCAGATCCGGGAATCGCTCGAGCGAGTCACCACGAAGGACTTCTGGGAGATCATCGATCGCGGCCGGAACTTCGAGTACATGCCTCCCGAACAGCGCGAGAAGCTGGCGATCTTCTTCGGCTGGCTCGACGCCGAGGCAGAGACCAGCTCCGCCTCGGCATAGGGCTCGGATCGCTCAGGCGACCAGCCCGCCTCCGGTCCCGGTCTGGGACGTCGACCGCTCGGTCTCATCCGTCACCGGATCCGTCTCGAGAGCTGCGGCGAGCACCTCGCCCATGTCCTCCGCGAGCACGAACTCGAGGTCGTCACGGACGCGCTCGGCGATCTCCGGCAGATCGCGCTCGTTTTGCTTCGGCATCACGATCCGCTTGAAGCCGGCGCGATGGGCCGCGAGGACCTTCGACTTGAGCCCACCGATCGGGAGGACTCGACCACGAAGGGTCGCTTCACCCGTCATCGCTACGTCGCTGCGGACGCGTCGACCGGTGACCAGCGAAGCGAGCGCCGTGAACATCGTGATGCCTGCGCTCGGGCCATCCTTCGGGACGCCGCCAGCAGGCACGTGGATGTGCAGGTCGTGCTTCTCCATGAACTCGGGATCCACCCCGAGCTCGGCCGCGTGGCTTCGGAGGTAGGCGAGCGCAGCGCGCGCCGACTCCTTCATCACGTCGCCCAGCTGTCCGGTGATCTCGATCCGGCCCTTGCCCGGCATCTTCGTGGTCTCGATGTAGAGGATGTCGCCTCCGACCGGAGTCCACGCGAGCCCCGCAGCGATGCCAGGCGCGTTGCCGCGCTCCGCCAGCTCCGACAGGAACTTCGGCTTCCCGAGCACGCGGCGCACCGTGTTTTCGTCGACGACGACGGGGCCGAGGCCCTTGTTCTTCGCCACGTCGAGCGCGACCGAGCGCGCGACCCGCTCGATCTCCCTGCCGAGCGCGCGAACACCCGCCTCGCGTGTGTAGTCCCGGACGATCAGGGCGAGCGTCTCGGTGGGGAACGTCACGGCTTCGCTCGAGAGCCCCGTGCGCGCGAGCTTCTGCGCGACGAGGTGCCGCTCGGCGATCGTGACCTTCTCGTCCGTCGTGTAGCCCGAGATCTCGATGACCTCGAGCCGGTCACGCAGCGGAGGAGACAGGTTGGACAGGTCGTTCGCTGTCGCGATGAAGAGCACCTCGCTCAGATCGAACGGGATCTCCATGTAGTGATCGGTGAACGACTTGTTCTGCTCCGGATCGAGGACCTCGAGGAGCGCCGCCTCGGGATCGCCCTGGAATCCGCGACCCATCTTGTCGATCTCATCGAGCACGACGACGGGGTTCTTCGCCTTCGCCTTGCGGAGCGCGTGGATGACGCGGCCGGGCAGCGAGCCGATGTAGGTGCGCCGATGTCCACGGACCTCCGCTTCGTCGCGCACGCCGCCGAGAGAGACGCGCGCGAGCGGCCGCCCAGTGGCGTCCGCGACCGACTGCGCGAGCGACGTCTTGCCCACGCCGGGCGGGCCGACGAGGCAGAGGATCGTCCCGCGAGCCGTGCCGTTCAGCTTGAGCACCGCCATGTGCTCGAGGATCCGGCGCTTGACGTCGTCGAGACCGAAGTGGTCGGCCTCGAGCTTCTCCTCGACGGCCACGAGGTCGGTCTTCGCCTCGGCACGGACCATCCACGGAAGGTCCGCGATCCACTCGAGGTACGTTCGAATGACGTTGGCCTCCGCCTGGTTCGGGCCCACCTGCTCGAGCCGTCGCAGCTCTCGGTCGACGACCTCTCGCACCTCTTCAGGGAGCTCCGCGTTCGTGAGCTTCGTGCGCAGCTTGTCCTTGCCGTCGTCCTCTTCGCCGAGCTCCTTCTGGATCGCGCGCAGCTGCTGACGCAGCATCGCTTCCTTCTGGTTCTTTCCGAGCTCCTTCCGGACCTCGGAGTCGATCTTCTGCCGCATCTCGGCCTTCGCTCGCGCTTCGGCGAGGAGCTGCGAGACGAGGCGCAGACGCGCGGTCTCGTCCAGCTCGACGAGCACTGCGACCTTCCGAGCGTCCTCGAGGTCGAGCCACCCCGCGACGCGATCGGCGAGCAGGCCCGCCTCACGGGTCTCACCCAGCATCTGATGGAGGCTCTGGTCCGAGGGCGCGAGGTCGCGCAGATGCCGCTTCAGCGACGCGCTGAGCTCGTCGGCCTCCGAGCCGCCGACGGTCTCCTCGACGGCGGCCACTCGCGCCGTCCAGTACGGCGTCGACTGCGGCATCGCGCGCAGCTCGACGCGGCGCATCGCGTCGACCACCAGCACGATCCCGCGCCCACCTCGATCCGTCTTCTCGAGCACACGCGCGAGCGTCGCGATCGGGTGGAGGTCGGCGAGGGACGGGTCCTCGAGCGACGCGTCGCGCTGCACGGCCAGCAACACCAGGTCACCGGACGCGAGCGACTCGGCGAGCACGCGAGATCGCGGGCGGCCGACGGGGATCGTGGTCTGCCTGCCCGGCAACACCACTCCGTGGCGGAGCGGAAGGAGCGGGATCGGAGCGAGCGTTTCGGTCGTCATGGGAAAGACGATAAGGGCCCTTCGCCCCACGTCACCTATCCGAACCGTCGGGCGTGGCCCGCGCAATGCTTCTTCATCCTGGCCCTCGTCTCCAACCAGAAGCGTGCAGAGACGCTCGCACAGGCGAGAGAAGGCCTCAGGGCTCCTTCGATTGCGCCTCGAGCAGCGCGGCCTGGCGGCTCGCGCGGAGCGCGGAGAACAGCTCGTCCAGGTCGCCGTTCATCACGCGGTCGAGGTTGTGAAGCGTCAGCCCGATCCGATGATCCGTCACGCGGTTCTGCGGGTAGTTGTACGTGCGGATCTTCTCGCTGCGCTCGCCGCTGCCGACCATTCCCTTGCGCTCGGCAGCGATCGCCGCGTCGTGCACGGCCTGCTCGCGCTCGAGCAGTCGAGCGCGAAGGACCTTCATCGCGCGAGCCTTGTTCTTGATCTGCGAGCGCTCGTCCTGGCACTTCACGATGAGCCCGGTCGGCTTGTGCCGGATCTGAACCGCGGAGTTCGTCGTGTTCACGCCCTGCCCGCCCGGGCCACCGGACGCGGCGATCGAGATCTCGAGATCCTGGTCGTCGATCTGGATCTCGACCTCGTCGGCCTCCGGCATGACGGCGACGGTCGCCGTCGACGTGTGGATCCGGCCCTGGCTCTCGGTCGCCGGCACGCGCTGCACGCGATGCACGCCACCCTCGAAGCGCAGCCGCGAATAGACGCGCTCCCCGTTGATCGCGAGGATGATCTCCTTCAAGCCGCCGGCGCTCGCCTCGCTCGTAGAGAGCACCTCGACCTTCCAGCCGACGGTCTCCGCGAAGCGCGCGTACATGCGAAACAGGTCGGCAGCGAAGAGCGCTGCCTCTTCACCGCCCGTTCCGCTGCGGATCTCGAAGATCGTGTTGCGCGCGTCGTTCGGATCGCTCGGGAGCAGCAGGACTTCGATCGACCGCTCGAGCTCTTCGAGCTCTGCCTCGAGGAGCGGGATCTCTTCCTCGGCCATCGAGCGAAGCTCGGGATCGGTGAGCGCAGCGCGATCGTCGGCCAGCTGACCGGTCGCCTTCTGGTGGCGACCGAACGCCTCCGCGATCGCTCCGAGCTCGGCATGCTCCCGGCGTAGCCCCGTGTACCGACGCGTGTCCGCGATGATCTCCGGAACGCAGAGCAGCTCCTCGAGCTCTCGATGGCGCTCCGAGAGCGACTTGAGCTTCTCGATCGGCAGCATGCGCAGTCAGGCGGGCGTCGCGGGAACGATCGAGCGGTAGTGGGCGATCGCGCCCTCGAAGGACGGGAACACGTGCACGCCATCGGTCTTTCCGAGGTAGCGAGCGCTCTCCATCGCGACGATCGCGACCTCGATCTGCGAGTCGTCGGGCTCTCGCGTCGTGATCCTCTGGAAGAGGAACCCCGGGTAGAGGAGCGCGCGCAGCGGCCCCGTCGTGCAGTACCGCGCGGCGAGCCGCTGGAGCTCGTACGAGATGGCGGCGATCAACGGCAAGAGCGCGATCCGCAGCGCGAGCGTCTCGAGCTGACCGAACAAGCCCTCGGCGTGCGGCAAGACGAGCGGCGTGACGATGGAGCCGACGATCACCGAGATGATCACGACGGTGATCAGAAACGTCGTGCCGCAGCGCGGATGAAGCCGCGACTGCTTGCGCACGTTCTCCACCGTGAGCGGTAGCTCCGCTTCGTAGGCGTAGATCGTCTTGTGCTCGGCGCCGTGATAGTGGAACACGCGCCGGACCTCCTCGATGCGGCTGATGGCCACGAGGTAGGTCGTGAGCACTCCGAGCTTGAAGGTCCCCGTCAGGGCATGGAAACGCCAATCGGTGAGCCCGAGATCGAGGCCCACGAGACGGGACAGCCCCCAGGCGAGGAGCTGAGGGAGCGCGATGAACAGGCCGAGCGCGAACACCGTCGAGAGGACGAGCGCCCCATGCGCAGCCGCGCCCGACTCTTTCTTCTCCGGCGCGATCGCTTTCGCGCCCTCGTCGTCACCGGTGGCCACCGCGATCGCGAGCGCGCTCACCATCCGAAGCGCGCTCGTGACGACGTGGACGACGGCGCCGGCCTCTTGCTGCTCGGCAGAGAACGCCAGCGCGCGATAGCCCACGGTCATGGACTCCACGAGCATCGCGATCCCGCGGAGCCCGGGGATCTTGCGGACCCCGCCGTGCTCGCTCGGGAGCGCGCCCTCCAGCACGGAGAACGTGCCGTCCGGGCGGCGCACCGCGACGGAGAGGCCTTCGGGGGCGCGCATCATGACGCCCTCGATGACGGCCTGACCGCCGATGTAGACCCGCCCGGCCGGCTTCGCTTCATCCGTCGACGCGCGGCGCTCGGTCGGCACGAAGAGCGCTCAGTCCTTCTTCGCAGCGGCGGCGGCGGCGACCGCGGCTGCCTTCTCTTCTTTGGCCGCGTTGACCTTCTCGTACTTCTTGCGGAAGCGCTCGACCCGGCCGGCGGTGTCCATCATGCGCTGCTTGCCCGTGAAGAACGGGTGGCAGGCCGAGCAGACGTCGACGGTGAACGAGCCGCGCGTCGAGCGAGTCTTGTAGCTCGCGCCGCAGGCGCAATTCACGGTGGCTTCGGGATAGGACGGGTGGATTTCGGGCTTCATGGCGGTCCTCGGTTCCCCTCCGCTCCCGCAGCTCGGAACGAGCCGGTGTGAGAGGGGCTGCGAGGTCTAGCGAAACGGTCTGCCGGCGGCAAGCTCCGATCGGGCAGGGCACGCTCTGAATCGGCACGCCGAGGCCCGGGTGAGATAGGATCCCGCCAGAAAGTTGCCCGCCCGACCAGGCGGGCGGTAGGGAGGAGTCGGAGAGATGGCTCAGAAGCGGATCCACCTAGTGGTCCGAGGTCGCGTCCAGGGTGTCTATTTTTGCGCGTCGGCGGTGCGTGAGGCCAAGCGCCTCGGGCTCACCGGCTGGGTGAAGGATAGGGCCGATGGCGCGGTCGAGGTGGTCGCCGAGGGCGAAGAAGACCAGGTGAAGGACTTCCTCGGATGGGCGCAGCACGGACCAGCAACTGCACGCGTCGACAAGGTGGACACCCGCTGGCGCAGCTACACGGGCGAGTTCGCGGGGTTCGAGATCGAGGCCTAGTCGAGCGGTTCGGAAGTCCGATCGCGGTACTGGCGCGCGCGGCAGCCGTTTGCGCGCTCCTGGTCCTCTCTCCGACGTTGCAAGCGCACGCGCAGGAGACATCGCGTCTCGCGGCGCTCGAGCACGCGCTGGGCTCGGGCGATGCCTCCGAGCGAGCCGTGGCGTTGGAAGCGTACGCCGCCCTCGGTGCAGCAGATCTTCCCGCCATCCGGGCGCGGCTTCGTGAGCTGCGGCGCGCGGCCGACCCCCTCGCGAGCACGCGCGCCCTCGACGCGTTCCGACACGCGGTGGGAAGCCGCCGGGCGGACGACGTGGTCGATGTCGCGCCCGGCGTCGCGCTGGTCCTCGCACAAGAGCGCGGTCGACAGACCGTTGGCGCGGCGGCGGGCATCCTGCTCGAGCGAGTCGGCGAGCGCCTTTCGACCACCGAGTCGCTCGGCTGCGTCACCGAGCTCGCCGCGTGGGGCGGCGATGGCATGCGCCAGGAAGCTCAGCGCATCGCCGTCCGAATGGGCCCGCGCCTCGCTCCCGTCGTGATCGCGGCGCGATCGAGCGACGAGCGCGCGGCCCGTCGATGGGCCGAGTGGGCCGGCGGACGTCTCGGGCTCGGCGAGCCTGGTCGCTTCCTCGCCGGGCTGGACGACGAGCTCGTGCCCGACGTGCTGCTCGCCCTCGCGAGCGCGCGCGTGATGACGGCCGTGCCCGTCGTGATCTCCTTCATCGATGCACCTCGCAGCTCGACGCGCGCCGCCGCGCGCGAAGCGCTGACGATGTACGGCCAGAACTCGATCTGGGTGGCCCGCGACACGTACCGCATCCGGACGGGCGAGCCGGCCGATCCCGAGTGGGGCTGGCGCCACACGCTCGACGCGCTCTTCTCGGTCATCGACAACGCTCGAGACGAGGTCGTGGAGGCTGACCTCGCGCGAGCGACCGCCGCGCTGGGCTCGGGCGACCGTGGCTCGGCGTGGGAGAGCCTCGAGCGCGCGCTGCGACATGCTCCCGAGCCGTCCGGCACGACCGCAGGAGCCGCGATGCTGAGGCTCGCCGAGCTCGACCTCGAGGTCGATGACCTGGCGGCCGCTCAGGCGCACGTGCAGGTCGCAGAGCGTCTCGAGCTCTCGCCAGAGGACGCCCCGAGGCGACTGGCTCTCGCCGAGCTCATCGCCGCCGAGCGACGGCTCGAGGCCGGGGTGCTCGACTCCGACGCCTACGGCCGCGCAAGCGAGGCCGACCCGACCTGCGAGCGCTGCATGGAGCTCCACGCGCGCTTCGAAGAGGCCGGCACAACGACCGGCCCGACGCCGTGGCGACTCTGGCTGGCCACGGCAGCCTTCCTCGCGCTCGGCTTGCTCCTCTGGCCGACGCGCCGTTCAGCAGCGATCGAGCCCGAATCGCGCGCAGAGCCGACCGCGGACGTGAGCGCTCCGAACGAAGAAGCCGACGCGACGCTTCCCGGCTGAAGCGGACCGAGCGGCCGACACGAAAAAGGCCCCGAGCATCACGCTCGAGGCCGATTCCGTCAGTGCTCGAGATGGCTCAGGCGTCAGCCGGCAGGATCTCGATGATGGCCATCGGCGAGTTGTCGCCACGACGCGGATTCAGCTTGAGCATGCGCGTGTAGCCGCCGCCCTTGTTCTCCTTCACGCGCGCCATGAAGCGTGGCGCGATGTCGTGGAACAGCTTGTAGACGAGGTCGACCTCTTCGGTCGTCCCGTCCGGCAGCGTCTTGGTGCCCGTCTTCGGAAGGAACCGGGCGACGATCCGCTGCGCGTGGACGCGCCGCGCGAGGACCTTCACTCGCTCTTCTTCCTTGAGCTTGCCGACGTCGACCGTGAGGTCGTCGCCGAGGCGCGTGGCGCGCGTGATGAGCCGCTCCACGATGCTCCGGATCTCCTTCGCCTTCGCGTCCGTCGTCTCGACGCGCTCGTGAAGGAAGAGGTTCGCCGCGAGGTTACGAAACATCGCGCGGCGATGCGTGCTGTTCCGGCCGAACTTCCGACCTGTCTTCTGGTGGCGCATGGGGCTCTATCCTCTACGTGTCTTCCGTGATCAACGGCTCGCTGCGCGACCCGCTTCCGTCCGTGCTCCAGGAGCGCTCCCGTTCGAGCACTTCTGCTTTGATCGGCCCTTCGGGCACTCCTGTAGTGATCAGGCCTGGGCCTGCTGCTGCTTCCAGCGCTCGACCATCATCGGCCAGCTGTCGATCTTCATGCCGAGGGAGAGGCCCATGTCGGCGAGGATCTCCTTGATCTCCTTGAGCGACTTCCGGCCGAAGTTCTTCGTCTTCAGCATCTCGGCCTCGGTCTTCTGGACCAGCTCGCCGATGAGGTGGATGTTCGCGTTCTGGAGGCAGTTCGCCGAGCGAACCGAGAGCTCGAGCTCTTCCACCGAGCGGAAGAGGTTCTCGTTGAGCGGCTCGTCCTCGTTCGAGTCGATCGATGCCGCCTCTTCCTCTTCTTCGAAGTTGATGAAGATGGAGAGCTGATCCTTGAGGATCTTCGCCGCGTACGCGACGGTGTCCTGCGGCTTGACCGAGCCGTTCGTCCAGACCTCGAGGGTCAGCTTGTCGTAGTCGGTGATCTGACCGACACGAGCGTTCGTGACGGTGTAGTTCACCTTCTTGATCGGCGAGAAGAGCGCGTCGATCGCCACGGTGCCGATGGCCATGCCGGGCGTCTTGTTGCGATCCGCCGGAACGTAGCCGCGGCCGACGTTGACCGTCAGCTCTGCGGAGAAACGGCCGCCCTTGCTGACGGTGCAGACGACGTGCTTCGGGTTGAGGATCTCGATCTGATCGGAGACCTGGATGTCGCCGGCGAAGACCTCGCACGGGCCTTCCTTGTCGATGCGCAACACGTGCGTCTTCGGCGAGTGCGCGCGAACGACGACTTCCTTCATGTTGAGGACGATGTCGGTCACGTCCTCGACCACGTCGGGCACCGACGTGAACTCGTGGAGCGCGCCGTCGATCTTCACGGCGGTGATCGCCGCGCCCTGCAGCGAGCTCAGGAGAACGCGACGAAGCGCGTTGCCGAGCGTGATGCCGAAGCCGCGCTCGAGGGGCTCACAGACGAACTTCGCATAGTGCGTCGTGCCGTCCTCGACCGGAACGGTCTTCGGCTTGATCAGGTCGCGCCAGTTACGTGCAACGAATGTCGACATCTTCACTCACTCCCCAGAACGGTAGTATGACCGTCTTGGCTGCTCGACCTCTCGATCGAGCCCGGAAGCCCAGGAACCAGAAACACGAGAGAGCCGCAGACCATCTGCGGCTCTCGACGACTCGCCTCGCGGCGACCCGCCAGTACCAGTCAGCCTGCTAGCGGCTGTAGAACTCGACGATGAACTGCTCCTTGATCGGGAGCGTGATCGCTTCGCGCACGGGCATCGATCGGACCGTTCCCGTGAACGCGCCCTTGTCGAGCTCGAGCCACTCCGGAACGCCGCGGCGGTCGACGCCAGCGATGGCCGTCGTGACGCGAACGGTCTCGCGGCTGCGCTCGTGGATGGTCACCTTGTCGCCGACCTTCAAGAGGTACGACGGGATGCTGACGACCTTGCCGTTCACCTTCACGTGGCGGTGGCGAACGAGCTGGCGCGCGTCGGACCGCGTCGCCGCGAAGCCGAAGCGGTAGCACGCGCTGTCGAGGCGACGCTCGAGGAGCGAGAGCAGGTTCTCACCGGTGACGCCCTTGGTGCGATCGGCCTCCGCGAAGTACTTGCGGAACTGGCGCTCGAGCACGCCGTAGATGCGGCGGACCTTCTGCTTCTCGCGCAGACGAATGCCGTACTCCGTGACCTTCGTGCGGCGCTGACCGTGCTGCCCCGGCGGGTACGGGCGTCGATCGAAGGCACACTTGTCGGTGTAGCAACGATCGCCCTTGAGGAAGAGCTTCTCGCCTTCGCGGCGGCAGAGCTTGCAGGACGGTCCGATGTAGCGAGCCATGAGAGCCTCTCAGAGATACTTGGGAACGGAAACGTGATCTACGCCGTCGCGTCAGCGACCCGAACGGCGAGAAACGGAGATGCGCTTCAGACGCGGCGGCGCTTGGGCGGCCGGCAGCCGTTGTGCGGGATCGGCGTCACGTCGCGAATGAGGGTCACGCGGAGGCCAGCCGTCTGGAACGCGCGAAGCGCCGACTCGCGGCCTGCGCCGGGGCCCTTCACGAAGATCGCGACGGTGCTCATCCCGTGCTCCTGCGCCTTGCGGGCGGCGTCCTCGGCGGCCAGCTGCGCCGCGAACGGCGTGCTCTTCCGGGAGCCCTTGAACCCACGCGAGCCTGCGCTCGACCACGCGATCACGTTCCCGGTCAGGTCGGTGATCGTCACGATCGTGTTGTTGAAGGACGACTGGACGTGGGCGATGCCACTTCCGACGTTCTTCTTGACCTTCTTCTTGCCCTTCTGGGGCTTGGCGGTGGGCTTGGACATGGGAGCTCCTGACTAACCTAACGAGACGAGCAATGCAGAGTGACGAAGGACCGGCGCGGGACGCTGGCGAACCAGCGGTCGATCACCTGCGGACGGTACCGCCGCGGCGCGGTCCCTTGCGGGTCCGGGCGTTCGTGTGGGTGCGCTGTCCGCGAACCGGGAGGCCACGGCGATGCCGCAGGCCACGGTAGCAACCGAGGTCCATCAGGCGCTTGATGCTGATCGCGAGGTCGCGACGCAGGTCACCTTCCACCTTGTACTGGCTCTCGAGGACGTCGCGGATCTTCTTGAGCTCGTTGTCGTCGAGATCGTCGATCCGCTTGGTGGGGGCGATCCCCGTCTTCACGCAGATCTCGGCCGCGGAGGTCTGCCCCACGCCATAGATGTACTGGAGACCGATGAGGAGGTGCTTTCGCCCCGGGAGATCGACGCCTGCGATACGTGCCATGTGCTGTTCCTGTCGAGATCGAATCGGTAATGGGAGCGAGAGGCCTAACCCTGGCGCTGCTTGTGGCGCTGGTTCTCGCAGATGACTCGGACGACACCCTTACGGCGCACGACCTTGCACTTCTCGCAGATCTTCTTGACGCTCGGACGGACCTTCATCGCGACTTCCCCGTGTTTCTATCTAGGGACTCAGACACAACGCTACTTCTACGAACTGAGCCGGGCCTTGATGCGCGCGCGCGCAGAATCGGTCGGCGAAACTTCCATCAGGACCCGGTCGCCTCGCAGAATCTTCACGATCCCGTGCCGGTTCGCGGCCGGCAGCCCGGCAACGAAACTGCGACCATCGTCGCAGCGGACCTTGTAGAGCCCCCGGGGGAGCTCCTCTTCGACGACGCCTTCGATCTCGCCGCGCTGTGCTTTCAAGCCAGAGCCTTCAAGCCCAGCGCCGCTTCATCCAACCAGCGCCGCATCGATGCGGCGCGTTACTTCGTCCACCGCACCCATTCCGTCGATCTTGGCCACCACCGGCTGGTAGTGGTCGAGGATGGGGAGCGTGTGCTCCAGGTACTCCGCGTTCCGGCGGCGTACTTTCTCTTCTCGGTCGTCATCACGCTGCACGATGCGGTCGCTACCGCAGGTCGCACACCTCCCGGACGGAGGGGGCGCGTTATAGCGCACGTGGTAGATGTGTCCACATGCTTCGCAGGATCGCCGGCCGGTGATGCGATCCACGATGGCGTCCTCGGGAACGTCGAGCGCGATCACGTGATCCACGCGGCGGCCGAGCTTGGCGAGAAGGCCATCGAGAGCCTTCGCCTGGGCGACCGTCCGCGGAAAGCCGTCGAAGATCGCGCCCTTCTTGGCGTCGTCCTGGCGGACGCGGGCCTCGAGCAGCTCCACGGTCAGCTCGTCCGGAACGAGCTTTCCCTGCGTCATGAACGAGTCGAAGCGCTTGCCGAGCTCCGATCCCGACTTCCGCTCCGCGCGCATCAGCTCGCCAGTCGAGATCTGCGGGATCCCGAGCTTCTCCGACAGGAAACGCGCCTGCGTTCCCTTGCCCGCGCCTGCGGGCCCGAAGAGGATCACGTCCATGACCTCAGGCCCTCCGACCGCGAATCCGCGGTCCCTGCGGGCCAGTCAGCCCTTCGTAGTGCCGCGTGATGAGGTGGGACTCGACCTGCTGGACCGTGTCGAGCGCCACGCCCACGACGATCATGATCGAGGTTCCGCCGAAGAAGAACGGAACGTGGAACATCTGCTGGAGGAACGACGGAACCGAGCAGACGAACGCCATGTAGAGCGCGCCGCCGACGGTGACCCGCGTCATCACGTGGTCGAGGTACTCGGCAGTCGACTTCCCGGGACGGATCCGGGGAATGACCGCGTTCTGCTTCTTGAGGTTGTCCGCGACCTCGACCGGCTGGAACGTCACCGCAGTGTAGAAAAACGCGAAGAAGACGATCATCAGCACGTACGTGACGCTGAACTGCCAGCTACCCGGGGAGAGGTAGTCCTGGAGCGTCTGCATGCCGGGAACGTTCAGGTTCGCGAGCGTCGCCGGGAACATGAGCAGCGACGATGCGAAGATCGGCGGGATCACGCCCGCCGAGTTGACCTTGAGCGGGAGGTGAGAGCTCTGGCCCCCGTACAGCTTTCGCCCGACCATCCGCTTGGCGTAGTTGATCGGAATCCGGCGCTGCCCGCGCTCGAAGAAGACGATCGTCGCCACCACGCCGAGGGCGATGCCCGAGACGATGAGCAACGAGATCGGCTGGATCTGTCCGATGCCGATCTGCTGGATGGTCTGCGCGGCCGCGTCCGGGAGGTCCGCCACGATGCCGGCGAAGATGATCAGCGAGATGCCGTTCCCGAGACCGCGCTCGGTGATCTGCTCGCCCATCCACATGATGAAAGCGGTGCCGGTCGTCATCGAGATGATCGTGATGATCCGGAAAGCCCAGCCTGGATCGCGAACGACGTCCCCGAACTGCGACGTCGAGTTCAGGCCCTCGAGCCAGAGCGCGATCCCGATGCTCTGCACCGTCGACAGCACGACCGTGCCGTAGCGCGTGTACTGGTTGATCTTGCGCTGGCCGGACTCGCCCTCCTTGCGGAGCTCCTCGAGCGGCTTCACCACCACGCTCATGAGCTGGAGGATGATGCTCGCCGAGACGTAGGGCATGATCCCGAGCGCGAAGATCGAGAGCTGTTCGAGGGCGCCGCCCGAGAACAGATTGAACATCCCGAGGAAGCCCCCGGAGGTCTGGACGATCTGCCGCATCGCGGTGCGGTTCACGCCCGGCGTGGTCACGAAGATGCCGACGCGGTAGACCGCGAGCATCATCAGCGTGAAGAGGATCCGCCGACGCAGCTCCGGGATCTTGGCGATGTTGGCAAGCGCGCTCATGAGATCCTGATGGGAGGCCGGGTCTTTCGCGATCGAGACGTAGCGGTCAAGCCGGCCCGTGTCGGCCGCTCGGGGGCGGCACGGGCGCGAGCTCGTTCAGGCCGTCTTGGCCTGCTTGTTCTTGTGACGAACGACGGGCTTGATGACGCGCGCCGTGATCTCGATCGCGCCGCCGGCCTTCTCGATCTTCGCCTTCGCCGAAGCGGAGAACGCGGTCGCCTTGACGGTCAGGTTGTGGGTGAGCTCGCCCGTCCCGAGGACCTTGATGCCATCCCAGCGGCCCTTGACGAGGCCCTTCGCGCGCAGCGCCGTCTCGTCGACAGTCGACCCTGCGTCGAACACGTCGAGATCCGCGAGGTTCACGACCGCGTACTCCTTCGCGAACGGGTTCACGAACCCGTGCTTCGGAAGACGACGGTTGAGCGGCATCTGGCCGCCCTCGAAGTGAAGCTTGTGGATGTTGCCGGGCTGACGAGCCTTCTGGCCCTTCTGGCCGCGACCGGACGTCTTGCCGAGGCCGGAGCCGACGCCGCGACCGACGCGCTTCTTGCCGCTGACGGCGCCTTTGGGGGGCGAGAGTCGCGAGAGGATCGGAACGATGTTTTCGGGATTCTCAGCCATGCTGCACCTCCTCCACGGTCACGAGGTGGAGAACCTTCTTGATCGCGCCGCGGAACGACGGCGTGTTCGCGACGACCGACACGGAGTGCGGGCCTCGAAGCCCGAGCCCCTTGAGAGTCCGGCGGAACGACTCGGGGCAGCCGATGCCGCTCCGAACCTGGGTGACCTTGAGATTGCGCTTCATGAGAGTCTCTCGAATCCTTCGACGGCGATCAGATCAGCGAACGAAAGCCGTGCCCTCAGCCGTTGCTCGGGCCGGATGCACCGGTGTTGCGAACTTCCTCGACCGTCTTGCCACGACGACGCGCAACGTCATCGACTGATTCCAGCCGAAGCAGCGCGGCCATCGTCGCGTGCACGACGTTGTGCGGGTTGCTCGTGCCGAGGATCTTGGACAGCACGTCCTTGATGCCCGCAGCCTCGACGACCGCGCGAACCGCGCCGCCGGCGATGACGCCCGTTCCGGCGCTGGCCGGACGAAGGAGCACGTTGCCCGCGCCCGCGCTCGCCTCGACCGCGTGCGGGATGGTCCCGCCCACGAGCGGGATCTTCACCAGGTTCTTCCGAGCCCGGTCGTTCCCCTTGCGGATGGCGTCCGGCACCTCGTTCGCCTTGCCGAGACCGATGCCGACATGGCCCTTCTCGTCGCCGACGACGACGAGAGCGCTGAAGCTGAACCGGCGACCGCCCTTGACGACCTTGGCAACGCGGTTGATGTGGATCACCCGCTCCTTGAGGTCCTCGAGAGTGGCTGAATCGATGGTCGAAGTCATGAGTGGCACTTTCCTACGGAATCGGAAATCTAGAACGGATCAGAAGTCGAGACCGGCTTCGCGGGCTGCCTCGGCGAGGGCCTTGACGCGCCCGTGATAGAGGTAGCCGTTGCGGTCGAAGACGACCTTCGCAATGCCCTTCTCCTTGCACGCGTTGGCGACGGCCGTTCCGATGAGCTTCGCGGCGTCGGTCTTCACCTTCTCGCCGACGTCGCTGCGGATGGTCTTCGTCAGGGTCGAGACCTGAAGGAGCGTGGTGCCCTTCGTGTCGTCGACGACCTGCGCGTACATGTGCTTGGCGCTTCGGAAGACAGTCAGCCGCGGACGCTCAGGCGTACCTTCGACCTTCTTCCGGATCCGCTTCTTACGATTGAGGCGTGCCTCGTGCGTTGCCATACTCACTCACCTCCGGGCCATGTGGCGTTGCAGTGCACCGCCGACCCTACCTAGGTCATCTTCGGTTCTCGTCCTGTTCCAAGAGCGGAACGAGAGTCAGTTACTTCTAGTTTGCGGGCTCGTAAGCGTCAGCTTACTTCTTGCCCTTGCCGCCGGCCTTACCAGCCTTCTCGCGGATCTTCTCGTCCACGTACCGCACGCCCTTGCCCTTGTAGGGCTCCGGCGGACGGAACGAGCGAACGCGCGCGGCCGTCTGGCCGAGCAGGCTCTTGTCCGACGAGCTGAGGTGAAGGCGCGGCTTCTTCGTTCCGCCGACGTCGATGATCTCGACGGTCGCCGTCACGCCGACCGGCATCGAGAACAGCACCGGGTGCGAGTAGCCGAGCGCGAGCGTGAGGTCCTGGCCCTTCACCTCTGCGCGGTAGCCGGTACCGATCAGGTCGAGCGACACCTTGTAGCCGGTGGATGCGCCCTGCACGAGGTTGCTCACGAGCGCGCGGGTGAGGCCCTGGAAACGGGCTCCCGAGTCTCCGCTCTCCGGCCGCGGCTTGACGACGAGCGCGTTGCCGTCCTTCACGACCTCGACGGCGGAGTGGATCTGGCGCTCCATGGTCCCCTTCGGGCCCTTGACCGTGAGCTTGCCGCCCGCGAGGGTGACCGTGAGGCCGGCCGGAAGCGGGATCGGCTTCTTGCCGGTGCGGGAGACGCGCTGAACGGGTTCAACCTGCTCGCCCATCACCAGACCTCGCAGAGGAGCTCGCCGCCCACGCGCTTCTCGCGTGCGGTGCGGTCGGTCATGATGCCCGAAGAGGTCGAAAGGATCGCGATGCCGATGCCGTTCTGGGTCTTCGGGATCGCGTCGTAGCCGACGTAGAGGCGCCGGCCCGGGCGGCTGCGACGGCGCATGCCGACGATCGCGCTCTTCCGGTCGCGACCGTACTTGAGGAAGATCGACATCGTCCCGTGACCCTCACGATTCACGGTGACGTCGTTGATGTAGCCCTCCTGCTTGAGGATCTCGGCCACTTCGACCCGGATCTTCGAGAGCGGAATGTCGGTCCGCTCGTGGTGCGCCTGAGAGGCGTTGCGGATACGGGCGAGGAGATCGGAAATTGCGTCGGTCAGCATCGGTTCACCAGGACGCCTTCGTGACGCCGGGGACGTCACCGGCAAGGGCATACTTTCGGAGGCAGATTCGGCAGAGCTCGAACTTGCGATACACGGCGTGGGCACGGCCACACACCTTGCAGCGGTTGACGTACCGCACCTTGAACTTGGGCTCTTTTTCCATCTTCGCGAATGCGCGGGCGCTGGCCATATCGTGTCTCCAGGAAGGAACGAGAAGCGGACCGGATGAACTACTCGAGACCCTACTTGCGGAAGGGCATGCCGAGCTCGCGCAGAAGCGCGCGGCCCTGCTCGTCGGTGCGAGCGGTGGTCACGAAGGTGATGTTGAGGCCCTTGATCTCGTCGATCTTGTCGTAGTCGATCTCGGGGAAGATGATCTGCTCGCGAAGGCCGAGCGTGTAGTTTCCGCGGCCGTCGAACGCCTTCGGCGACACGCCCTTGAAGTCGCGCACGCGCGGGAGGCCGAGATTGATTAGGCGATCGGCGAACTCCCACATCCGCGACTTGCGGAGCGTGACCATCGCGCCGATGGCGAGGCCTTCGCGAAGCTTGAAGGTCGCGATGGACTTCTTCGCCCGCGTGACGACCGGCTTCTGACCGGTGATCTTCGTGAGCTCCTCCGAGCCGGACTCGATGATCTTCTGGTTCCCGACAGCCTTGCCGAGACCCATGTTGACCACGATCTTCTCGAGGCGCGGAACCTCCATCACGTTCGTGAGGGCGAGATCCTTCATGACCGCCGCGATCACGTGCTCGCGATAGTACTTCTGGAGGCGCGGCAGCTCGTTCGTCGTTTCACTCATCTTCTTCACCTGTCCTTCGAGCGCTCACCTGGAGTCGCTCGATGACCCTATTCTCAAGAGACGTATCGTCGTCGGAGCCGATCAGTCCAGCGCAGCGCCCGAGCGGACCGAGAGACGAATCTTCTTCCCGTCCTTGTCGGCGCCCATCTTCACGCGGGTGCCCTTGTCCTCCTTGGTGTCGAGGATCATGACGTTGGACAGGTGGATGGGCTGCTCGCGCTCGATGATCCCGCCCTGGGGGTTCTTCGGCGTCGGCTTCGTGTGGCGCTTGACCTTGTTCACGCCCTCGACGAGGACGCGGTCCGCTTCGCGGAGGACGGAGAGGACGCGACCCTTGGCGCCCTTGTCCTTGCCCGTGATGACGACGACCTGGTCGTCCTTCTTGATGCGGCTGCTCATCACACCACCTCGGGAGCGAGCGAGATGATCTTCATGAACTTCTTGCCGCGGAGCTCGCGCGCCACCGGCCCGAAGATGCGGGTGCCGACCGGCTCGAGCTGCGCGTTCAGAAGAACCGCAGAGTTCGAGTCGAACTTGATGTAGCTGCCGTCCGGGCGCTGGTACTGCCGCGTGGTCCGAACGATGACGGCCTTGCTGACCTCACCCTTCTTGACCTTGGCGGTGGGCAGCGCTTCCTTGACCGCGACGACGATGAGGTCGCCGAGGCCGGCGTACCGACGACGGGAGCCGCCGAGGACCTTGATGCACTCGACACGCTTGGCGCCGCTGTTGTCAGCGACGTCCAGCTCACTCTGCTGCTGAATCATGTCGACCGGCCTTCAGGCAATTGGTTCGTGGCCACGGCTAGACCTCCTCGGGGCGGGCGACGAGGCGAACCGCGACCCAGCGCTTCGTGGCGCTGAGGGGCCGGCTCTCGCGGATCTCGATGAGATCGTGCGTCTTGAACTGCTCGGTCTCGTCGTGCGCGTGGAACTTCTTGCTGCGCTTGACGTACTTTCCGTACACCGGATCGCGAAGGCGGCGAACCACCTCGACCACGACCGTCTTCTTTGCGCGGCCGACGTTGGCCGTGTCGTTCACCACGCGACCGACGATGGTCCGGCGCGAGCCGCGCACGGCCTCCGGCTTCGGCGTCGGGCTGCCCTTGGCGGCGGCCGACTCCGGGGCCTTCGCCTTCGGGGCCTTCGCCTTCGGCGCGGCCTTCGTACTAGCTGTCTGATTCTGGGCCATGATCACTTCTTCTCGCTCGTGCGCTCGACGAGCTGGGTCTTCACACGTGCGATGTCGCGACGAAGCCGACGGATCTTGTCCGTGTCGTCGAGCTGGTTCGAATGGTTCGAGAAGCGCGACTTCCAGAGGTCACGCGCCATGGCCTGCTCGAGCTCCTTGAGCTCGTCGGTCGTCTTCTCACGAATCTCTTGCGGCTTCACAGCTGATCACTCCGACTGATGACGCGGGTCGCGATCGAGAGCTTGTGGCCCGCGATGCGGAAGGCCTCTCGGACGAGCTCTTCCGGGATGCCCTGCATCTCGTAGAGGACGCGCCCGGGAAGGACGTGGACGTTCCAGCCCTCGACGCCGCCCTTGCCGGTGCCCATTCGGGTCTCGAGCGGCTTCTTCGTGTACGGGCGATCGGGGAAGACGCGGATGTAGAGCTTTCCGGCTCGCTTCACCTTGCGCATGATCGACATACGCGCGGCCTCGATCTGGCGCGCGTCGACGTGGCCGCCCTCGGTCGCCTGGAGGGCGAAGTCACCGAAGGAGACCTTGTTGCCGCGGCTTGCGACGCCGGTGAGCCGCATCGTGTGCGACTTGCGGAACTTGGTGCGCTTGGGGCTGAGCATGGGAAGTCCTGTTCGTCCTGATCGGTCGGTTCAGCGGCTCAAACGGCCTGGATACGGCGGCGGCGCTGCGGGAGCACCTCGCCCTTGAAGATCCAGCACTTGACGCCGATCGTGCCGTACGTGGTCTTCGCGGTCGCCACACCGAACTCGATGTCGGCGCGGAGCGTGTGGAGCGGGACGCGGCCCTCGCGGTACTTCTCCGAGCGGGCGATCTCGGCGCCGCCGAGGCGGCCACCGGCGTACACGCGGATGCCCTTGACGCCGAACTTCATCGCCGTCTGAACGGCCTTCTTCATCGCGCGGCGGAACGCGACACGGCGCTCGAGCTGCGTGGCGATGTTCTCCGCGACGAGCTGCGCGTTGGTCTCGGCCTTCCGGACCTCCTGGATGTCGACGAAGAGCTCGTTCTGCGTGAGCGCCTGCAGCTCGTTGCGGAGCTGCTCGACGCCTGCGCCGCGCTTGCCGATGATGATGCCCGGCCGCGAGGTGTGAATGATGACCTTCGCCTTGTTCGCCGCGCGTTCGATCTCGATGGCGGCGATCCCGGCGTGTGCGTAGTCCTCACGAACGTGGGCGCGGAGCGAGATGTCCTCGTGCAGCCACTTCGCGTAGTTCTTGTCCTCGTACCACTTCGAATTCCAGGTCTTGATGACCCCCAGGCGGAATCCGAACGGATGTGTCTTTTGACCCACGTTTCGCGTGCCCTTCGAAAAAAGAAAACTCGGCGAAAAGAATCAGGCGCCGTCGCTGACGATGATCGTGATGTGGCTGACGCCCTTCACGATCTTGGTGGCGCGGCCCATCGCCCGGGGACGCCAGCGCCGCATGAAGCGGTCCGGAGCCTTGTCGACGAACGCCGTCGTCACGCGGAGCGTGTCGAGGTCGACGTTCTGGTCCTTCTGCCGCGCGTTCGAGATTGCGCTGTCGAGCAGCTTGAACACGATCGGCGCGGCCGACTTGCGGGTGAACCGCAGCATCTCCAGCGCCTCCGCGGCGTTCTTGCCGCGGATCAGGTTGACCACCGTGCGGGCCTTGCGGACCGTGATCCTCGAGAATCGTGCTTTGGCGACGGCTTCCATGACTAGACCTTCTTCGACCTGCATCAGTCGTCCGACGGGGTCGCGTGACCCCGGCGCCAAAAGGGCGCGGGATCTAACACACGACTAGTCGACCCTCAAGAACAGTTTCGATCGAACTCGATACACTCCGAAACGCCGGCTAAACCCTGGCGTCCCGGCCGGGAAAATAGAGCGGACCCTACTTCTTCATGGCGGGGCGGGCCTTGCGGTCCGCGGCGTGCCCGCCGAACGTGCGCGTCGGCGCGAACTCGCCGAGCTTGTGGCCGACCATGTTCTCGGTGACGAACACCGTGATGAACTTCCGCCCGTTGTGGACGTTGAAGTTCAGGCCGACGAACTCGGGCGTGACGGTCGAGCGGCGCGACCACGTCTTGATGACGCGGCGATCGCCCGCCTTGAGCGTCTTCTCGATCTTGTCTTGGAGGTGGGTGTCCACGAAGGCACCCTTCTTGGCTGAACGCATGGCTTACTTGCTCCGGCGCTTGATGATGAACCTGTCGGTCGCCTTGTTGGTCCGGGTCTTCTTGCCCTTGCTGAGCTGACCCCACGGAGAGCACGGATGCCGACCGCCAGAAGTACGTCCCTCGCCGCCACCCATCGGGTGGTCGACCGGGTTCATGGTGACGCCTCGGTTGTGCGGGCGGCGACCGAGCCAGCGCGAGCGGCCGGCCTTGCCGTGTGAGACGCGCGCGTGGTGCAGGTTCGAGACCTGTCCAACGGTCGCTCGGCAGTCGAGGTGGACCATGCGGACCTCCCCGGAAGGAAGGCGGAGCTGGGCGTAGTTCCCGTCCTTCGCCATCAGCTGAGCGGCGGCGCCGGCCGAGCGGACCATCTGGCCACCCTTGCCGACCTTGAGCTCGACGTTGTGGATCATCGTGCCGACGGGGATGAATCGGAGCCGCAGCGCGTTGCCCGGCTGGATGTCCGCGTTCTTCGACGAGAGGATCGTGTCACCGATCTTCAGACCGTCGGGCGCGAGGATGTAGGCCTTCTCGCCGTCCGCGTAGCAGAGCAGCGCGATGCGGGCCGACCGGTTCGGGTCGTACTGCACCGAATCGACCTTGGCCGGAACGCCGATCTTGTTCCGCTTGAAGTCGATGACGCGGTAGCGGCGCTTGTGTCCACCACCACGGAAGCGGACCGTGATCCGTCCCTGGTTGTTGCGGCCATCGATGGTCGCCTTCGACTCCGTGAGGCGCTTCTCAGGGCGCTTCTTGGTCAGACCGGCGAGGTCGGGGACCTCGAACCAGCGGCGTCCTGCGGACGTGGGCTTGAAGTGGCGGATCGCCATGGCTCAGGTTCCCTCTCCGAGGTCGATCGTCTCGCCGGCCTTGACCTCGACGATCGCCTTCTTCCAGTTCTGCGTCTTCGCGTGACCACGGCCCATGCGGCGGATGCGACCGCGCACGACCATCGTCTTCACACCCACGACCTTGACGTTGAAGAGCGTCTCGACCGCGTCCTTGATCTCGTGCTTGTTGGCCTCGCGTGAGACCTCGAAGAGGTACTTGTTCTCTCCCTCGCGAAGCGCATTGCCCTTCTCCGTGAGGATGAGCGGGCGCTTGATGACGTGCTCGATGATCATGGCCGGCCTTCAGCTCTTGCAGCGCGCTTCGAGCGCCTGCGCCGCGCTCTTGGTGAGCACGAGGTGTGGATGACGGAGGATGTCGTACGTGTTGACGCCCTCGGGCGGGAGGACCTGATGATCCTCGAGGTTCGCGGCCGAGAGGCGGAGCTTCTGATTGTTCGTCGCGTCGACGATCAGCGAGCCCTTGTCGACCTTCAGCGCCGAGAGCACCGAAGCGAGCTTCTTGGTCTTGATCTCGTCGAGCTCGAAGCTGTCGACGATGGTGAGCGTGCCCTCCTTGAGCTTGTGAGAGAGAGCGCTCACGAGCGCACCGACACGCATCTTGCGGGTCGGGCGGTAGGCATAGCTGCGCGGCGTCGGGCCGTGCACCTGACCACCACCGACGAAGTTCGGAGCGTTCCGATCACCATGGCGTGCGCCACCGGTGCCCTTCTGCTTGTAGATCTTCTTCGTCGTGCCGGTCACCTCGGCACGATTCTTCGTCTTGGCGTTGCCGCCGCGACGAGACGCGAGCTGCGCCTTCACGATCTCGTAGAGGAGATCTTCGTTCACGTCGCGACCGAAGACGTCGTCCGAGAGAACGATCTCTCCGACGCTTTCGCGACGCAGGTTATAGACGGGGAGCTTTGCCATCGAACGTCTCCGTAAACCTCCCTCGAGAGGGAGGTCTCAACTCAGGACTTGATCTCGACCTCGACACCCGCGGACAGATCGAGCTTCATGAGTGCCTCGAGCGTCTGCTGGTTGGGATCGAGGATGTCGAGGAGCCGCTTGTGTGTGCGGATCTCGAACTGCTCACGCGACTTCTTGTCGACGTGCGGCCCTCGGAGGACCGTGAACCGGTTGATCCGCGTCGGCAGCGGGATGGGGCCCGCGACGCGAGCGCCGCTGCGCTTGGCCGTCTCGACGATCTCGGACGCGCTCTGGTCGAGCAGTCGATGATCGTAAGCCTTGAGTCGGATGCGAATCTTGGTCGTCATGGAAGGTCCTGAATCGGTGCGAGACCGAGCTACTCGGTGATCTTGGTGATGACGCCGGCGCCGACGGTGCGGCCGCCCTCGCGGATGGCGAAGCGCTGCTGCTCTTCGAGCGCGACGGCCGTGATGAGCTCGACCTTGATCGAGACGTTGTCACCCGGCATGACCATCTTC
>JBBSAT010000038.1:0-38306 GCA_038252025.1 Polyangiales bacterium
GCCCGTGCGCTCTGGATCGGCGGCGCCTTCTTGCTCTTCGACATGCGGACCTCCATCGACAGGCTGATCCTCATGCTCACCCAGCTCAAGCCCTTGTTTCAGGCGGCAAAACCGATGCGCTCAGGATCGGATCCGCCTTGGTCGACGAGGTCAGCGCGCGGAAGGGGAAGGTCCTCTTCCAGATCGGCCAACCCGGCGGTGCGCTGTACGTCGTGCGGAGCGGTGCTGTCGAGATCTGGATCTCGCGTCAGACCGGTGATCGCGTCGTCCTCGAGACCGCGCGCGCGGGCGACTTCTTCGGCGAGATCTCCCTTCTCGACGGCGGCGCGCGAAACGCGACCGCGACCGTGATCGAGGAGGCCGATCTCATCGTCGTCGATCGTGGCGATCTCGACGAGCTGTTCCGCGTCAAGCCCGCGGCCGCGATGGACCTCCTGAGCGCGACCGGGCGCCGCCTCCGCGAGACGTCGCGCCTGCTCGCCGCCTCGGCCGCCAAGGACATCAACGAGGAGACAGAGGACAAGCGGTCTGCGATCGAGCGGGGCGCCGACTGGGTCACCGAGTTCTCCGGCTCGATTCCATTCTTGGCGATCCACGTCGTGCTCTTCGCCGTGTGGATCGTGATGAACGTCGATCCGCTCGACAGCTTGCCCGGAGGCGGCTTCGACCCGTTCCCCTTCGGACTGCTCACGATGGCCGTCTCGCTCGAGGCGATCATCCTCTCCGTGCTCGTGATGCTCTCTCAGAATCGACAGATCGCGCGCGATCGGATCCGGAACGACATCGAGTACAACGTCAACGTCTCGGCCGAGGCGAAGGTCGCGCACCTTCACGAGAAGCTCGATCAGCTACAGGAGAAGGTGCTCGCGCGCGTCGAGCTGCTCGAGAAGCGGGCGGGCATCGAGCGACGCAGCAGCTTCCCGCCGAGCCACGAGGAGCCCTCGCGGAAGAAGACGCCGTGAGGCCGGGCGCGCCGGCCGGACGGGAGTACAAGCACCCCATGCGATGTCTGATCTACGGCGCGTACGGCTACACCGGTGACCTCGTCGCGCGGCTCGCCAGAGAACGGCAGCTATCGCCGATCCTCGCCGGTCGCTCGCGGGAGTCGCTCGAGCGCCTCGCCGGAGAGCTCGGCATGCCGTGGCGCGCCTTCGGGCTCGACGATCCGAGCGCGCTCGATGCCGGGCTCCAAGACGTCGACGTCGTGATCCACTGCGCGGGCCCGTTCTCGCGCACCTCGCGTCCGATGGTCGACGCCTGTATCCGCACGAAGACTCACTATCTCGACATCACAGGAGAGGTCGAGGTCTTCGAGGCCTGTGCCGCGCGCAATGCCGAAGCGAGCAACGCAGGCGTCATGCTCATGCCGGGCACTGGCTTCGACGTGGTGCCGTCGGACTGCCTCGCCGTCCACCTCAAGCAGCGCTTGCCGACGGCGACGCACCTGCGGCTGGCCTTCACGTCCGTCGGCGGCAGCTCCTCGCACGGCACGGCGCTGACGGTGGTGGAGGGGCTCGGAAAGTCGAACCTCGTGCGCCGCGGCGGTGTGCTGACGCCGGTTCGCACGGGCCGGCTCAGCGCGTCGGTCGACTTCGGGCGCGGACCTCGTCCCACGCTCGGCATCCCGTGGGGCGATGTCTCGACCGCGTGGACGTCGACGCACATCCCGAACATCGAGGTCTACATGGGCGTGCCGCGCTCGGCCGTGGTCGGCGCGAAGCTCGCGGGCAGGCTCGGCGGACTGCTCGGCGCAGAGACGGTGAAGCGCGCCATGAGGCGCCGAATCGACCGCGGCCCGGCCGGACCCACACCGGAGCAGCGTCGAAGCTCGTTCAGCCTCCTCGTCGGTGAGGCGCACGACGCGACCACGAGCGTGAGCACGCACCTGCGGACACCCGACGGATACACGCTGACGGCGCACACGTCCCTGGCGATCGCAGAGCGCGTGCTGCGCGGGACGTTCGAGCCCGGCTATCGCACGCCGGCGTCCCTTCTGGGCGCAGAGCTCATCCTCGCGTTCGAGGGCACGGAGCGCTCGGATCTCGAGCGCTCTCCCTTCGTCTGATTCGCGCTACGCGATCTTCGCGTCTACGCAGTTCCACCGGCGAGCACGTCCGAGAGGGTCGGCTTCGGGAACATGATGTCCTCGAAGAAGCCGAACGTCTGCTTCGACAGGAAGTCGTCCCACGGCACGTCGAAGCCGGAGATCCTCTTCGCGAGCGAGAGCGCCGCGATGAGCGCGCCCTCCTCCGAGTCGACGGTGCAGTTGTTCCCGGCGAACCACACGTTGCCGAGCCCCTGCACCTCGTGGAGGCCGCGCTTCCGGGTCATGTCGTGCGTCGAGACCCAACGGCCGTGCATCCACTTCTTCTCGAAGATGACCTTCGAGGGATCGGGACGCTTCGCGTGGTCGGCGACTCCGTACATCGACACGTAGCAGGGCGCCGGACATCCCACGATGTTCTGCATGAGATACGTGGTGAACGTGTTCTCGAGCTTGTACGGAAGATTGAAGAGGTTGCCTTCCGTGTTGCCGTCCCACGTGTAGTACGCGTTGAAGTGCGCGTCTTCCTTCTGGGTGCGTAGCGAGGGCGCGAGGACGTCCGTGTCCTGGTGGATCACGCAGAGGCCCGGCATCAGGTCCCAGCCAGCGACGTAGTCGTCTTGAACGTGCCAGAAGGGATTCTCGGCATGCCCGAGGAGCTCGCTGTTCACGTTCATGTCGGTGGTCAACACCACGGAGTCGAAGAGGGCGGAGTGCACGGGCGCGTTGGGATCGTCCTTCTGTGCAGTCGCGACCCACTCGACTCGGACCTTGTCGCCCTGGGCGTTCGGCACGATGCGCTTGACGTAGGTACCCGTGTGAACGGTCGCTCCGCGCTCGCCCGCATACTCGACCATACCCTCGACCCAGCGCTGCGCGCCGTACTCGAAGCGGTCCCAGCCGAGGCCGGGCTTGGTGAAGCTGCCGAGCGGCCCCACGTGCTGGAAGAGCGGGATCTTCGCGAAGATCGGGAAGAGGTCCCGCTTCGTCATCGAGAGCAGCTCGTTCGTGCCATAGCCGTTGATGATCGTGAGATACGAGACGAGCATGTAGCGGAAGAAGTCCCCCTTTCGATCGAAGTCCTTGTGCGTGAGGTAGCGATCGATGTCCCAGCTCATCCACCAGCTCAGATCGAAGAAGCGGAGGTCCTCGCAGAACTGCTCGGCGTCCTTCACGGCGCTCGGCGTGTAGCCCTTGGCGAACGCCGGCCCGGACTGGTAGCCGGGGAAATTGCCCCAGTTGATGTCGTCTCGGAACGCGGAAGCGATGCGCAGCTCGGGATGGCTCTTGAGGGCCATCTTCTGGATGCCGTTGAACTCGGGGAGCTTCAGCATCTGATACAGGTTCGGATACACGGGCTCGCAGACGAACTGCACGCCGATGTCGATGGCGTACGCGCCTGGATCCATGTCCGGCACGATCGTCCCCTTGCCCTGGGCGTCGAACTTCACGAAGTACGTGTCCGAGTGCCCGCCGAACGTCGGGTCGTCGTGGAAGAGCGTCGGACGGAATCCGTCGCGCTGCTCATCGCTCCGCGTGAGGGCCCAGAGCAGCGCCCCGCCCGTTGCGCCGCCGCCGATCACTGCGATTTCCTTCTGCGCCATGCGTCCTCCTCCTCGTCGATGGGAGGCGAGGCTACGTCAACGTGCCCGGCGCGCGTCCAGCAGAATGGGCGCGTCGAGCACATTTGAGTTGCGAGATAGCGGCATTTAGCCACGTGGGCGTTCTCTCCAACGAGCCGGACGGGTAAGGTCGCGAGCGGATGGCTCCCCCCAGCAAGATGCGCGTCGTCGCCTACGATTTGGACGTTTCGTTCGTGTTCGCGCCGCGCGTCGCCGTCACGGTCTGGCGCAAAGACGTGACCCTCCCGCGCCTCTTGGCCTTCGCCCGCGAGCTGCGGACGTTCGTCCCTCAGTGCCGCGGGCAGGGCTATGCGTCGATCACGGTGATCGAGCCCGGCATCTCGCTCCGGATGGGCGAGGAGGTGCGCACCGCGTCCGAGAGCCTCCAGCGCGAGTTCGCGCCGCACATCCAGTGCATGGCGTATCTGGTTCAGACGCAGGGCTTCGTCGCCGCGACCGCACGGACGATCGCGTCGGGCTTCGTCCTGCTCACGCGGGCCCCGTATCCGCTCAAGGTGCTCTCGACGAGCGACGAGTGTGCGCTCTGGGCCTCGACCTACGTGGGCGTCCCGCCGGAGGACATCAGCCGCGCCCTGCGCGAGGCCCGAGGGGCGTGAGCTCCGGCGCTCGGGCGCTCAGAGCCCGGAGTAGCCCTCGGCGCTCATGGGCGCCGCCTGCAGCTCGTAGCTGCGTTCGCGCATCTCGCTCGGAGCCGTCGAGGCGCGTGAGCGGCTCACTTCGGCGTCGAGCTCGGCCTCGCGCGTCGAGAGCGCGCCCGACACGACCTCGTCGTCGAAATTGTACTCCTGACGAGCGCCGTGGAGCCGCGTGCGCGCCGTCTCGAGCGCCGCGATCGCCTCGTCCCGCCGTCCGTCCGCCATCATCTGCGCAGCCTGGCGCTCTGCTTCGCTGGCCTGGTGCTGCGCGAGCATCGCCGCGACACGCGGGGTCTCGGGCGACTCGCTGCCGGCACGCCCGACCTCGAAGGAGAGCTCGACCGACTGTGTCCGCGCGCTGCGATCGTCGGGCGAGTCGAACACGAGCTGCGCGCTCGCGAGCGAGCGGCGGCCCAGCGAGCCTTCGACGCGCACGCGGAAGAGCACCTCGCGTCGCTGACCGGCGATGAGCGCACCGAGCGGAAAGCGGAGCACGCCTCGCTCGAGGACGGCGCCCGTCGTCGCGCCGGCCACGATCGTCACGCCAGCCGCCGGCCTCACTTCGAGCCGCGCGTTGAGGGCGACCGAGCGTGACATCCAGGAGAGCTCCTGCTCGAGGATCGGGCCCATCTGGTCCGCCCTCGCGAGGTGGTGCAGCCGGCCCGCGCTCCTCACCGCCATCGCGCTGAGCGTCGCCGGATCGTAGTCGTAGCCCACACCGATCGCGGTGACCTGCGTGCCCCACTCCGTCGCGCTCGCGGCGAGGTCACCGAGGCCCTGCGGGTCCATCAGCCCGATGTTGGCGCGCCCATCGGAGATCAAGAAGACGCGACGGATCGGGTGCGTCGCCGGCGCCTGCGCCATCCGCGCGACGCCGGCGCGCATGCCGCCTTCGATGTTCGTCCCGCCGCCCGCCGCGAGCATGCCTACGCGCTGCATCAGGGCGCCGCGGCTCGACGCGTCGATCACGGTCGGAGCGGCCACCTCGGTCACGCCGTTCGAGAAGCCGTAGATCGAGACGATGTCTCCGTCGGCGAGCGACTCGAGCAGGCCGGAGGCGGCCATCTGCGCGTTGCGGATCTTCTCGCCGGCCATCGATCCGGAGGTGTCGACGACGAGGGACACGGCCATCGGCACGTGCACCCGCGTTCCGGGCGTGACGGGCGCGTCCACCCATACGCCGACCCATGCCTCACCGGAGCCCTCGAGCACGACGCGGGTTCGAAGCGGCGCGCCGCCGACCCACGGCGTGACGGGCTGAGCCATGACCGAGGTCGAGACGGAGAGGACCACGAGCGCGAGAAGCGCTCCGAAGAGAACACGCATGTCAGCCTCCAGGCAGGCATCGACGCGCGGCGCGCGGATGCGATCTCGGGTTTCTTCCTCGCGCCCGAGATTTCTGCCGTGAAGAACGCGAGGCCGACGACCTCCGAGGATGCTGCCGGCTCGCCCACGCGCGCTGTCCGCCTCGTCAGAAGGTGCCCGACACCGTGAGCGCGGCCTGGTTCACGCCGACGCTCGGGAGCACCTGGATCTGTGGGCCGGCGTCGGTGACGTGGATCGACTGGCGACGGCTCACGCGTCCCTCGTGCGCGTAGTGCGCGATGAGGCCCATCAAGAAGAGCGTGAACCCCGTGGCCTGGACGAGGCCGTTGGCGACGAGCCACACGCCCCACCAGTCGTCGCCGAACGTGCCCTGCGGGATCTGCGACAGCGCGATCCACGGCCCTGCGACCGGGATGAACGACGTGAAGCGGAAGTCCTCGAACCAGCGTCGTGGCTGGTTGAGCTGGGCGTCGGTGACGAAGAGCTCGGGGCCTTCGTGGAGACCGACGGCGAAGCTGCTGACCCAGCCAGCGGTGAGGATCAGGAAGCCGGTCCCCATCATCGCCGGGCCCGCTCCCGAGCCGTACGTGTCCTGCATCTCGATGACGGTTTCGTGCGGCATCGTGCTCGGCACCGTCGTGAGGGGCCGCGTCGTCGCCGCCGGAGGCGCGGTCTGCGCCTCTGCGCGCGCGTTGACCATCGCAGTCGTCCCGACGGCGACCAGCCCGGCGAGGAGCACGCGCCCGATGGCCGCGCGCCTGTTCGACCGATCCTCGCGCTCTCGCGCCCCTGTTCTCGTCATCGCTCGCCTCCTGCGGCACCACAGAGCAACGTGCTTGCCGACATGTAGGCCCACCGTTTTTCCGACGAAAAGTCGTCGAAAATTCGTGAAGTGCGGCGATCTGGATCGGGTGCGATCGCCGCAAGCTGCCCCAGGTTCACGGCGAGCGCGCTGCTCGCTGCCCCGCGATCGCTCGCTCGCCGCGATGCGCCGCTATCATCGGACCATGTCGATCGCGCGGCGCTCTCTTCTCTTCTCTCTGCTCGTCGCCTGTGGCTCGGGCCCAGTCGCCCCGACGGATGCGGGCAGCGACGCACCGATGATCGTCGACGCCGCGAGCGCCGACGTGGGGCTCGACGCCTGGCCCCCGCCCGGCCCGCGCTTTTGCGGCGTCTGTCATCGCGACGAGGACTGCGCGCCAGGCGCGCTCTGCCTCGCGCTCGCGGGCGGTGAGCATGCGTGCGGGATCGGCTGTGGCGACGACAGCGCGTGCGTCGATCTCTCGCTCGACGCGCGCTGCGAGATCGAGGCGGACGGTCTGCCGACCCAGTGTCGGCCGACGAGCGGCTCCTGCGTCGTGAGCCCGCCGGGGAGCGACTGCTCGGTCGATGCCTGCAGCGGCACGTACGATCGATGCATCGCGTTCGACTCGGGCGAGGTCTGCACGACGGCCTGTCTCTCGAACGTCGACTGCCCCATCGGGATGCGTCGCTGCCTTCCGCGCGCTGGCGGTAGCTTCTGTGCGCCGGACCTCGTCACGGGCCCCGAGGCGTGTGCGGCGCTCGTGGCCGACCACACGCTGACCTCCTGCGCGTCCGCCGCCTGCGCGAGCGGGGACTGCTACGGCGCGGGCGACGCCGACAGCCTCGCGATCTGCCTGCCGGACGCCGACGCGCCGTGCGAGCCGATGCTCGCGCCGAGCGGTGCCTCGGTGTGCACCCCGCCGGACTGCGCGTGCGCGCTGGAGGATCCCACGACGCTCTTCGGTACCGCGCTCTATGCGATCGGTCGCACCGCGTGTGACCTCTATTTCGACTCGGCGAGCGTCGATTGCTTTGGCACGGTGGTCTTGTGTGATCGGTACTGGCTCTCGTTCACTGATCGGATCTGCGGCTACGCGCCGCTCGTGCCGCGCTTCGGCAGCGACGTCGCGCGCGCGCTCGATGCGGCGGCGGACTCCACGCATCCCGTCGAGGACGCGCTGGCGGAGGCCGCGATGCTCGCCGATCTCGATCCCGTCGCATCACACGTCTCGACCGAGAGCGATCTCCTGCGCGCGATCGCCGGTCTGGTGGAAGCGGCCGGAGCGACTCCGGACCTGAGCGCGATCGCGGCGTCCATCAGCACGCTCTCGCCCGCCGCGCAGATGACGCTCGCGCCGATCTTCGAGGCGACCACCGTCGCGCTCCACGCGCGAGAGAGGGCTCTTGCGAGGGTCGATGCGCCGACGCGGGTGGAGGCCTTCGACCTTCCGTCCGGCATGGTGCTCCCGGGAGTCGGCGCGACGGGCACGATCGGCCAGCGCGCGCAGGGCTTGCTCCTCGGCGACGTGGACATGCACGAGCTCGCTCAGGCGGCGATCGACCTCGCGGCGACCGTGGAGGCCTACGCGCTGACGAGCATCGCAGGCGAGAGCGTCGAGCTCACGATCCCGACCCCTGCCGGCGTGATCGCGCTGCGCGGCCCCGGCAACGACACCTACGAGGCCGGCTTCGAGGCCGTGCTCCTCCTCATCGACCTCGGAGGAAACGACACGTACCGCGCGCCGGTGGGCGCGACCGCGTCTCCCGAGAACGGCGTCTCGTTGCTCATCGATCTCGACGGCACCGACGACTACGCCTACCACGAGGTCCCCGTGGCGTCGGACGTGGGTCCGGTCGGGCACCGCCGCTTGCCTTCGGACGGTCGTGGTCGCGCGCCCTCCTCGGCCTCGAGCGGTCCGTCGAGCTACTCGACCAGCGCGCGACAGGGCGCGGGCCGGCTCGGCATCGGGATGCTCTTCGATCTCGGCATGGACGACGATCACTACCGATCGCTGCGCATGTCGCAGGGCTACGGTGCGCTCGGCGTCGGTGTGCTCTTCGACGATGCAGGCAACGACGTCTACGAGGGCGAGGCCGGCGTGCAGGGCGCAGCCTCGTTCGGCATCGGCCTCTTGCTCGATGCGTACGGAGACGATCACTACACGGCCTACGCCTTCTCGCAGGGCTTCGGCTACGTGCGCGGTGTCGGCGTCCTCCACGACGGCCACGGCACCGACGACTTCTTCTCGCATCCCACCGACGTCCTCTACTGGTCGCCGCAGGCTCCGGGCGTCGCGCAGTCCAGCTTCACACAGGGCGCAGGCTTCGGGCGACGCGACGACTCCGCCGCGGGCGTGCCGATGAGCGGCGGCCTCGGCGTGCTTCGTGATCAGCGCGGCGACGACACGTACACGACGGGCATCTTCGGCGAGGGGACGGGCTACTGGTTCGGCACCGGCATGCTGCTCGACGGCGCCGGCGCCGATCACTATGACGGCTGGTGGTACGTCTTCGGCTCGGCGGCGCACTACGCCGTCGCGCTGCTCCAAGACGACGAGGGCAACGACTTCTATCGCGTCGCCGAGAGCGGCGACGGCTACCGCAACACGTCGGTCGGCGTCGGCCACGACTTCTCGGTCGGCTGGCTCGTCGATCGCGCGGGCGATGACCACTACCACGCGCCGAACCTCTCGCTCGGCTCCGGCAACGCAGGCGGCTACGGGTTCTTCGTCGATCTCGGCGGCGACGACGAGTACGTGGCGACGAGCACGTTCTCGTTCGGCAATGCGTCGATCGAGAGCCCAGGCGACGAGCTCCGGCAGGCGAGCGGAACGATCGGGATGTTCGTCGATCGCGGCGGCGTCGACACTTACGCCCGGCCGACGATCGAGCCGGTCGCGTCGGACACGATGTGGCTCCAGACCTTGCACACGGGCGAGGGCGAGTCCGGCGTCGGCGTCGACGCGGCGGCCGGCCGAGTGGGCCTGGGGCTCGACTGATGCCGGAGCTTCCCGATCTCACCGTCTACATCGAGGCGCTCTCGCGTCGCATCGTGGGCCAGCCGATCGTGGGCATCCGGCTCGCGAGCCCCTTCGTGCTCCGGTCCGTCGAGCCGAAGATCGCGGACGTCGTCGGAAAGAAGATCGTGTCGATGTCGCGCATCGGCAAGCGCCTGGTGTTCTCGCTGGAGGACGACCTCTTCCTCGTGATCCACCTGATGGTGTCCGGGCGCTTCCAGTGGAAGGACGAGCCGAAGGCGAAGGTGCCCGGTCGGATCGGACTGCTCGCGATCGACGTTCCGAACGGCACGCTGCTCTTGACCGAGGCGAGCACGAAGAAGCGCGCGAGCCTCCATCTGGCGCGAGGCGCGGCGAGCCTCGAAGCCTTCTCGCGGGGCGGGCTCGAGCCGATCGGAGCGAGCTTCGCCGAATTTGCGGCGGCTTTGCGTCGGGAGAGGCACACGCTGAAGCGCGCGATGACCGATCCGCGCCTGCTCTCCGGCATCGGGAATGCGTACTCCGACGAGATCTTGCATCGCGCGAAGATGTCGCCGGTCACGCGAACGGATCGGCTCGACGACGCCGCCATCGCGACGCTGCACCGCGCGACGCTCGAGGTGCTCGAGGAGTGGACGGTGCGCCTGCGCGAGGAGACGGGCGATACTTTCCCGGGGAAGGTGACGGCGTTCCGCCCCGAGATGGCGGTGCACGGAAAGTACGGACAGCCCTGCCCGGTCTGCGGCACGAAGGTGCAGCGCATCGTGTATGCGGAGAACGAGTCGAACTACTGCGCGCGCTGCCAGACCGACGGGAAGCTGCTCGCGGATCGATCGCTGTCGCGGCTCTTGAAGGAAAACTGGCCGAAGACGATCGAGGAGCTGGAGGGGAGATAGCGGACGACGCGTCTCCTTCCTCAGTTGATCGTCTCCACGCGCCGGATCCCCTTCCGGCTCACCACCACGCGGACGCGATGCCAAGGCGCTGCCTCGCCTTCGTGGCGAAGCCGGTAGACCACCGCGATGTTGTAGACCCTCGGCGCCATCGCGCGGCCCAGCACGCCCGCGTCCGGATCGGCGAAGACGAAGGACCGCTTCGGATCATCCGTGTTCACGAGCCACCGACGCATGTCGAGGCGCAGGATTTCCGTGAGCGCGTCGAAGCGCGGATCGGCCGCCGCGATCCGATCGCGCTTGAGCAGGACTTCCTTGCGGTGAAAGAGCACCGTCTCGGGGCGCGCTTGCTCCTCGAGGACGTGACGACGCGTCGTGCGACGCACCTCCAGCACTTCCTTCGGGACGTCCGAGAACGCCACGAAGCCGGACTGCTCCTCCATCCCACCGAGCTCGATCTTCCGCTCGCGATCACGGATCCGCCAGCTGCGGTCGGCGAAGTTGCGCGACACGACGCCGGCGAAGCTCGACTGGAGGAGCGCCTTGATGCGGTCCTTGAGCGCGTAGGCGATGATCGCGACGATCGCCCATCGCGTGATGTTCGAGGACATGTCGGCGCCGTTCCAGATGGCCGCCACCACCGCGAACGCCATCGCGGCCGCCGCGGCGACCGCGTTCAGGACGTGAAGCACCCAGGTCGCCGCGGGTCGCACCTCGGGTGAGAGCCAGAGCACGGACGACGTGAAGCGCTTCAGCACGTGCCGACGGAACTCGATCTGCTCGATCCGCCGCGACTTCATCCCGACGCGCCCGACGCCCTCGAGCCCGGCCTCGTCCCGGTAGCGCGCCTGGCGGAGCGCTGCGGCCTCGGCGGCCACGATGACGCTCTGACCGATCTCGGTGGCTCCGGCCTCGCAGCCCCGCGTCCCGAGCGCCAGGTTTCCCATCAGCGTCTCGAGCAGCCGTGAGACGTCCTCGTCGATCCAGAGCATCGCGGTCTCGAGCGGATCGGGCCGGCCCTTGGCGAGCGCGAGCACCGTGCGGAGCCGGTCGCTGATGACGTCGGTGTCGGAGATCATGCGGTGAGCCGCCGCCATGAAGCGCGGCCGCTCCTCGCCGTTCTCGAGCCCCTCGACGATGTGGGCCTTCGCCTCGGCGCCAGATGCGCGCACCTGACACGCGAAGAGACGCAGCTCGCGGATCGCGAGCTCGGTGTCGTTCGCCAAGAGCGCGGACCGGTCGCGCTCGAGCGGGACGTCGACGAGCTCGTGGTACGTGCACTCGGGCACCGCGAAGCGCACATAGGTCTGGAGGTCCTCGTAGACGTCCTCCTTGCTGTAGGTGCGGCTGTCGAGACGCAGGCTCTCCGGCGCGAAGAAGTACGCCTCCCACTCGAACTTCTCGACGCGCTGGTGTTCGCGGAGCCGATAGTCGATGGCGAACTCGAGGTGCGTCCGGTCGTGCACGCGCAACGCCGTCGTCTCGGAGCGCCGCGACAGGTTCGCGAGGAAGGAGCCGAAGTCGCTCGAGCGTTCGATGGCGAGCTCGTCCTCGTCGAGCCCGCCGCTCGGGCCGGCGGCATCGAACGAAGCCGACGGCGTCGGCTCGGGCGGGGGCGGCGCGTTCGACGTGCGCTTGGGCCGCGGGACCTCGTCGGACAGCTCGAGCGCGCGTCGGGCGACGAGCATCGCGTGGGTCTCGGCGGTCGTTCGCTTCGGCTCGCTCGGCGGCTGGATGCTCGGTCGCGTGGAAACGCGATCCGGAGCGAGCGATGTGCGTGCCGCCTTGGCCATTCTCGTCGAGAGAGCCTCCGCGCGTCACGTCGTCGACACGCTCGCGTCACTCTACCGCGACAGCAGGCGTGCGCCACCATCTGGGCGAGCCGATCTGGAGGCGGCGTCAGCGGGGACGGGGCGGGCGTCGGACCGAGTCGGGGCCCACCAGCCCTTTGCGCGTCTCGAGCCGGAACGCGCCTCGGTCTCGCTCGACGACCGTCCGCGCCGCGTCACGCACCAGGTCGGCGAGCGCTTCTCCCGCGCTCCCCTGAATGTTGCGGTAGTGGACGTTGAAGGACGCGCTCCGCACGAGCGCGAGTGACGCCTCGTCGCGGGTCGTCAGCACCAGGTCGACGCTCGCGCCCTCGAGCGCGAACCGGATGACGCACGCGCGGCGCTGCACCTGCACGGACACGAGGGTCGCGGTCTGTCGCTCGGCCACCCCCTCGACCAGCGCGCGCCACTCGGGATGATCGAGATGCTCTTCGCGGTGCTTGTTCCCGGGCTGGTCGGACCCGCGCCAGAGCCCGTGCTCGGGCTCCTCCCAGGGTGTGGTGCGCGGTGTCGGGACGAGCACGGTCTCCTCCCACCCGTACTTGCTGATGTAGGGATGGTGAAGGCCGAGGCAGGACTCGGCGTGCTCGCACTTCGCTTCGTGGATGCACGCGAACTTCGGATAGACGTCGTAGAACTCCTCGACGATCACCACGTCGGGCTGGGTGTTGTCCTGCGCATCGCCGTGCTCGCCGAGGATGCAGCGCGGGACGTACTTGACCGCCGCCTCGATGCCCGCGTCTCGACAGCGAGTGAGCGCTGCCCGCAGCGGCGGCCCGAGCGTTTCGATGGGGGCGAGCAGACCGCGCTCGTCTTGGAAGTCCTCCATCGGGAGGTAGTTCCAGAACTCCATACGTACCGGCCGGAACGGCCGGACCGTCTCGACGATGGCGGAGAGATGATCGACGTTGAGCGTCGTCAGCACGGTGTTCGTCATCAGCGTGACGCCGAGCTCCGAGAGGTTCTGGAGCCCCGCGATCGCCTCGTCGAAGCTGCCCTTCCGCTGCGAGATGTAGTCCTGGGCCTCGGCGTCGTGGCCGTGGAGCGACACGAACCACTCGTCGACGCCTGCCGCGACGAAGCGCTCCGCCAGCGCACGGTCCGCGAGCCGACGACCGTTGGTCTGCACGCGAATGTGCTCGAAGGTGCCCGATGCCTTCGCGTGCTCGATGAACGTGAACAGCGAAGGCTCGAGCGTCACCTCGCCGCCCGTGAAGATCACGCGACGATGCTTTCGATGGCGCTTGTTGTCCTCGAGCACCTCGTCGAAGCGCGCGAGCGGCAAGCCCCGATATCGGTTCATTCCCTCTTGAACGATGCAGAACCGACATGCGCTGTGGCAGTGGAAGTCGACGGTGACCGTGAGATCATCGAAGCGCGTCGGCTCGAAGCGTCCTTTGAAGCTCTGCATCAGAAGGTGCCGTAGTAGCTGGACTTCGAGGTGACGAGCGTCTTCGTCGCCTCGTCCCATCGATAGTCGATGCCGACGTCGAAGAAGAGGTGCGAGAAGTGAGCTTCGTGCCGAGCCACGAAGTCCACGAGCGGCGCGGGATAGGCAAAGCGTCGGAAGAACCAGAGGAGCTGCTCGACCGTGATGCCGGAGAAGTAGATGCCGTCGGCGCGCCGCTTCTTCGCCACACAGATCTTCTTGCACGCCCAGAGCTCGGGCGGGATCACCTTCGCAAGCGTGTCGCGCTCGGACCAGTCCACGAACACGCTCGCCTTCACGAGCGAGACGATCGGGTCGACCTCGCGCTTGGCCTCGAGGAAGCGATACGTGTTGGTCAGCTCGCGCCCGCCCGACGTGACCTCGTAGGAACGACCTGCGTGGCCCGCTTCACCGGTGAGATAGAGGCTCACCTGATCGACCTGGCCGCGCGTGATCACGCTCGGATCGAGATCGAAGCTCGCCATCATGTACGGCCAGGCCTCGTCGATCGTCGGCATGAAGCGCACCCACGGAGCGAGCGCGCGCGCGACGCTCGTCACCGTGACCTTGGGGTCTTCCTTCTGCGGATCGTAGAAGTACAGCTCCCACCAGAGCCTCGCGCCGTCCCACTTCACGCCCCAGACGGTGAGGTCCTGGCCAACGGACGTCTGGATGGCGCGCATCGGTGCTTCGAGCGCTGCGTCCGCGCCGCCGACGATCAGCGAGTGCCAGAGCAGGTTCTCGGAGCGGTACTTGTCCGCCCAGGGACGCCGCGGCGCGTACGGCTCGAGGCAGTAGTCGTAGTACGCGTCGTCCGCGGTGCTCGGTGCGATGCGCAGCACGCGCGCGAGGCTGGGGTCGAGGTACGTCGAGGTCATGCGCGGCTGCGCCACGCGAGACGCTATCACGGTGCGATGCGCCAGGGCGTGGGCAGCGAGGAGCTCCGTCCCAGCTCGGCGGGATCCGTGCCGGCGGCGAGCTCCGCGCCGGCCCAGCGCATCAGCGCCTCGAGGGCCTCTCGCTCCGGCGCGCCCGCCCGCACGCGATAGGAGAGCGCATGGCCGGCGACCACGGCCCACGCACGTCTGCCGAGCGCGGCTGGCTCCACGAAGAGGCCGAGCTCGGCGTCGCCCGCGCGCGCGATCAAGACGGGCTCGAGCGACCAGCTCGCCGGCACCACGCCCGGAGCCTTGAAGTAGACCGTCCACGCGGAGGAACGCGCGTCGAAGCCGATCGAGGTGAGCGCTGCGAGCGGGAACGGCGCGGCCTTGGCCAGCGCTTCGTCGCTCCAACCGGGGAGGGCGCCGAGCGCGTCGCGGGCGTCGGGATGGCCTGCCTTGATCGCGGCGAACATCGCGCGCGCGACCGTACCTTCGGGGCGATGCGTCCGCGAGACGACCCAGCCGCCGACGATGCCGAGCAGCACGAAGGGCGAGAGGCGCGACGCGAGCGCGGGGTCGAGATCGCCGGGCGCGAGGGCCGACTGCGCGTAGCTCTTCGTCTCGATGGCGGCGGGACGGACGTTGAGGCCGACCACGTGCGGCGCATCGGCGCCTTCGAGACCGAGAGCCGATGCGAGCTCCACGCGAAGCTCGCGGCTCGCGTCCGACGCGTTCACGTAGAGCTTGGCGGCGCCCGCGGGCGCATCCCAGCCGGCGATCGTCATCAGGCCGAGCCGATGGGCTTCGTCCGCCATCGCCCGTGCTCGCGGATCGAAGGCCACGCCGAGGGCGTCGAAGAAGGCCGGCGCCGCCGCGGGCGGTACCCGTTCGATCATCATGCGCCCCCCGGTCACGTGTCCGGCCGCGCCTCGCACGGAGGCTTCGAGCGTCTCGGCTGCGAGGTCCGCATCGCGCATCCAGCCGGCGACCTTCTCCGCGCGCGCGGCAAACGGACCCTCGAGCGCGCGAGAGAGCCACGACTCGAGGCTCGGCGTCTCGCCGATCATGGCGCGCGGAGCACCGACTGAAGGAGCGGTCCCCCGCCGCGGAAGCCGATGAGCGAGCGATCGACCGAGCGCGTCTTCGGCGCCGTGCGCGACGTGAAGTAGGTACCGGCGAACATGCGGAGCCCCTCGCGGCGCTGCGGTCGCACCGCGTGCCAGGTGCACTGCTCGAAGATGAGCGTCGAGCCGCGCGGGAACGTGATCGTGACCTCGCCGTCCCAGCGCTGCGCTCGCAGATCGGCGAGCGGCTCGGTCGGGTCCGCGATGCGCCGCGGCAGCGCGAGGAGCGGCCCGCCTTCCTGGTCGATCTCGTCGAGATAGACCACCGCGATCAGGCGCTCGGAGCGCGTGAAGCGCGGGAAGACCTTGCTGGCGCGCTGCTCTTCCACGTCGATGCCGCCGATGTGGTTGTGCCAGGAGAAGAACGGCCGGCCCGCGTCCGACACCACCGCGCCCGCGAGCTCGAGGAAGGCGTCGCTCCCGAGCACCGCGCGCGAGACGTCGACGAGCTCCTGCGAGAGCAGCAACGGTGCGAGCTCCGGCGCGAGGCCGAGCAGCTCGAAGAGCACGAAGCCGGTCGGGTTGAGCGTCGCGTTCGCGCTCAGCTCACGCGCGGCGCTGGCGTAGGGAGCGGGCGCGCCATGCGCGTCGTGGATGGCGTGAAGCCGCGCGCGGATCGCGTCGACGGCCGCATCGTCGTGCGTGCGCGGGAGGATGGTGTACCCGCGCTCCAGGAGATCGGCGGCGTGTTCGGAGGTGCTCACGTGGGTCTCGTCAGAAGCTCAAGGCGTCGTACACGGCGCGCACCCGCTGGCGTCTCGAGCGGCGCCGCAGCCGGTCAGGCACGTCGCCCCCGGCGAGCTCGCAACCGGCGGTGCGACGTCGATGCGAACGTCGGCGGGGAAGTCGACGACGGTGCAGCCGACGGCGACGACGTCACAGCCGTCGCGCGTGCCGACGTACACGAAGGCGTAGCGCGCGGGCTCGAGCTCCCCGACCGCCTGAGCCGGCATGGAGCCCGCGACCGCGATCTCGCGGATCAGCGCGGCGCCGCCGGTGACCGCGAGCGCCGGCGCTCGGACGAGAGGCTCGAGCGCAGCATCGGTGCAGCGATCTGGCCAGCGCGGCGATGCGTTGCCTGGGCACTCGAACGACGGACTGGCTGCGTACACCCGGAGCTCGCCTTGGAGCCCGTCGAGGAGGCCGTCGCTCTGGGGCGTCAGACGGACCTCGATGTAGTGATCGCACGCGACGAGACAGAAGAGAGCGGCGATGGGTGCGAGGACGGTTCTCATGGCGGGCATCCGATGGTCGTCGACTCTCCGGCGCGGACGCAACGAGCCACGTGACGTCGTGCCCCCGCGCCATCGATCTGGAAGTCGAAGGAATGACGGCCCGCGGGGATGCGCTGCCGCATGGCGGGCGCTTCGTCCGGCCATGGCGTGCCGTCGACCCAGATGGATGCCCAGTGACCTGCGCAGACGAAGTCGACGCTGCCCGTCCCGTCGGCAGGGCACCCATCCGGCGCCGGCAGCGCGTGGGCCCGTCGCCTTTCGATGGGTGCTGGGGTCCACGCGTCCGGAGCATCGACCGCGAGCGAGACGTCGACGCTGAGCGAAGCGTCGACGGCGACCGGAGCGGCGACGGCTGATCGTGCGTCCACCCCGGCGTCGAGCGATCGAGCGATGGGGGGCAGGACGGTAGGGGCGACCAGCGGAGGCGTGGTCGCGTCGCTCGTCGAGCCGCACCGGACGAGCAGGCCGAGCGCGATCGCGACGACCGCCGCCCCCGTGAGCGCGGCGAACGTGCAGCCTCTTCTCGGCGCTGCTGGCCTCGATTCGTCCGGGAACCGCGACGGAACGCGCGCGCGCGCCTTGGCTTGCTGCGCTTCGGGAACGGCCTCCGGGGTCGCGACGCGCGCGCTCGGATCTGCGCGTGGCCGGACGAGCGGGAGCACCGGGCCCTCGGTCTCCGTCATCACGGAGACGCTGAGGCTCATCGTGCCCGAGGGGGTCGTGCTGTCGGGCTCCTTCGCCAGCGCGCGCTCGGCGCTCTTTCGGCCGACGTGTGTGATCGGCTCCTCGCCACGCGCTTGCCCGGTCTCCGCGCGGGCGTGGAGCCAGCGCTGGCGCTCCTCGATCCTCGCCGCGAAGAGCCGTTGCATCAGCGCGGCGATGTCACGTGTCCGGACGCCGCCCGCCGCCTCGATGACGCGATCGAGCGCCGTGGCGATGGCCTGCGCCGTGTCGAACCGCTCGCCGGGCTCGCGCGCGAGGCATGTGAGGATGATCGCGTCGAAGTCGAGAAAGCAGTCGCATCGCCGCGTGCTCGGCGGCGCGACCTCGCACCGCGTCACGGCCAGCAACGTCTCCGCGTCGCTGTCTCCGCGGAACAGGCGCTCGCCGGTGATGAGCTCCCAGAGCACGACGCCGATCGCGAACACGTCGACACGTCGATCGATCGCTCGCCCGAGCGCCTGCTCCGGCGCCATGTACGCGAACTTGCCCTTCACCGTGCCGGTGTCCGTGCGGACGATGCGCCCCTCGGCCTTCGCGATGCCGAAGTCCGTCAGCTTCACGTTGCCTTCGTAGGTCACGAAGATGTTGTGAGGCGTCACGTCGCGATGGACGATGCCGAGCGGTCGCCCTGCGGCGTCGCGCGCTTCGTGCGCGTGGTGCAGGCCCTCCGCGGCGTGCGCGACGGTGGCCGCAGCGATCGCAATCGGCAGCCCGCCCGACGCGCGGGCGGCGCGCGCGACCGCTGCGAGGTGCTCGCCGTGCAGGTACTCCATCGCGATGAAGTGCTCGCCGTTCTCGAGCCCCAGCTCGATGACCTGCGCGACGTGCGGATGCTCGAGCGCCGCGGCGATGCGCGCCTCGTCGACGAACATGTCGACGAAGAGCGGGTCCTTCGCGAGGTGCGGATGCACGCGCTTGATGGCGAAGAGCTTCGAGAAGCCGGACGGGCCCCTCAGGCGCGCGAGGTAGACGCTGGCCATGCCGCCCGAGCCCAGCTCGGCGAGGATCTCGTAGCGACCGATGCGCGCGGGAAGCTCGGGCGCGCGGGCCGCGCCAGGGAATGCGATCTCCTCGGTGTGCCCCGAGCCCTTCTCCGTCATGGGAAGGAGAGCCCCTCGACGCGCGGGACGCCGACGATGTAGCGGTCGTGAAGCGTGACGGCGAGCACCGCGGCCGTCACCGCGGCGACGATGACCAGCCCCACGACGATCCAGACCGCCGGCTCTTCCAACGCCGAGGTCTCGATCGGGATCACGACCACCGTGGCCTCCTGTCGATCGAGCCGTTCGACCGCGTCGGCAGGCGAGAGCCGAACGGGCTCCGTTGCCACCGTCTCGGGCGGCGTTGGTGCGGATGGCGCGGGCCGTGCGGACACGGTGAGCTGAACGCGGCTCGCGACGTTGCGCCCAGTCGTGAGGGCTTCGACGACGAGGTCTCCCGGAGCGCGCGGCCATGCGTCCTCGGGAACGTCCACGCGACCGACGCTCTCGGGGACCGTCGCGGTCCAGGGGCCGAGGGTGAAGCGCACGTCGGTGATCATCCCAGGAGGCGCGCGCTCGACGACGGCACGAACTACCACCGGCCCGGAGGTGGCGACCACGGGTGGTGCGACGCGAAGCGTGATCGCGCCGGAGCTCGCAGCGCGCGCCTCTTCGAGCGCACGTCTTCCGCGCGGCGGGAGCTCCGCGGGCGCCTGCACGCTCGGATCGACGGCGACCGCGCGGGCGAAGTGCGCGCGCATCGCGGCCGGATCCGAAGTCGCCCGTGCGATCACGCCGAGGTAGAGCTCGGTCTCCGCCAGCTCCGCCGGGCCGAGCCCACCTCCCGAAAGGGCGGCCTCGTAGCCGCGCTGCGCCCGGTCGAGAGCCCCCGCCTGGTAGGCCGAGCGCGCCTGGACGAGCGGTGTTTGCGCTCTGCACGGGACGGTGACGCAGACGACGACGAGCGCCAGAACGATGCCGAGAGTCCGCACGTGCTGCTCAGCGTACCGCGATCGCGAGGCGCGCCGCACTGCTAGTCCCGTGCATCGGACTTCAAGCGCTGGAAGTAGCGGCGCGCGATACCGGCCGCGCGCGCTGCCGCCGAGACGTTGCCGCCGTGCCTCGCCAGCATCTGCGCGACGTACGTGTCGGTGAAGGTCTCGAGCGCGCGTGCGCGCGCGATGCGGTACGGCTGGTCGGCCGCGGCGATGGCCTCGAAGGAGCTGGCGTCACTGGCCGCTCGAGGCGTGGGCATGGCTCCGGCCGCTTCGCCGAGCAGCACGAGGCGCTCGACCCAGTTGCGGAGCTCGCGCACGTTCCCGGGCCAGGTGTGGCGCATCGCGCGCTCGAGCGCGGCGTCGTCGAACGCGTCAGCGCGACCGAAGCCGGTCGCGAAGTGGCGCGCAAGGCGCGGAAGATCGGAGAGCCGCTCGGCCAGTGACGGTACGCGCACGAGCAGCACGGCGAGGCGGTGGAAGAGGTCGAGTCGGAAGCGGCCCTCGTCGACCTCACGCTCGAGGTTGCGGTTCGTCGCCGCGACGACGCGTACGTCGATCGGGAGGCGGTCGTTCCCGCCGACGCGGCGCACGTGACGCTGCTCGAGGACGCGCAAGAGCCGCGTCTGCATGGGCAACGGAAGCTCGCCGATCTCGTCGAGGAAGACCGTGCCGCCGTTCGCCGACTCGAACGCACCGAGGTGGCGGCGGTCTGCGCCGGTGAACGCGCCCTTCTCGTGGCCGAAGAGCTCGCTCTCGACCAGCGTCTCGCTCAGCGTGCCGCAGTCGACGATGATGAACGGCTTGCCCTGGCGTGGGCTGTTCTCGTGGATCGCCTCGGCCAAGAGCTCCTTGCCCGTACCGGACGCGCCTTCGAGGAGGATCGTGGCGTCGGAGGGCGCGGCGCGCTCGAGCTGCGCGTACATGCGCTGGAGCGACGGAGCCGCGCCCACGAACCGACCGAAAGACTCGCGGCTCGTGAGGGGGGCGCGGAGGCGGATCGAGGCGGCTGCCGGAGTCACCGCGAGGCGAGTGTTGCCGAGCACGAGCTCCGCGCCGGCGGGCACCTCGGCGTCGCCCAGCACCAGCCCGTGCGCGAGGACTCCGTTCTTGCTGCCCTGATCCCGCACGCGCATGCCGGCCGCGCTCGGCGTGAAGCTGGCGTGCCTCCGGCTCACCGTCGGATCGGTGAGCACCAGATCGCACGCCTCCGAAGTGCCCACGAGCACCTCGTCGTCGACCTCGATGCGCTTGCCCAGGTCCGGGCCCGCGACGACCCGGAGTGTGAGGGAGCCGGACAGCGGGCTCGCCGCGCGCGTGACCTCGGTCTCATCCATGGACGCACGCTATCCCTTCGAGCCGCGGTGGCTCAACTCGCTGGCTTTCGTCGCGTGAGCGCGAGCGCCGTCGTGATCTCGTCGAGCCTCGTCACGTCGAGGTCGAGGTCCGTTCCCGTCGAGTCGGGATCGAGCGACTCCATCGTCCCTGCGAGCGGATGGAGGTGCGTGACGCGCGTCGCGATGGCGGCGAGCGGCTCGGTGGCCGGCGTCGCGAGCGCCCGGAGGCGCTCTCGTCCCATCCGCAGCACGTCGCCGGCCTCGGCCCGGAGGAAGAGCATCACGTCGCGGTGGCGTCCTTCGCGCCCTGCGATCGCCTCGAGCTCGTCGGCTGTCTCTCCGAGATCTCGCGGGCGATCCTCTCGTCGGCGGGCGAGCAGCCGGCGCACGACGCTCGTGAGCGCCGTCGGTACGTCCGAGGGAAGGGGTGGGACGAGCCCCGACGCGATGGCCTCTATGGTGGCGCTCGGGTCCTCCCTCCGGAACGGCGCGGTGCTGGAGAGCAGTTCGAAGAGAACGCTGCCGAGCGCGAACGCGTCGGAGCGCGCGTCGAGCGGCTCGCCTCGCGCCTGCTCGGGAGAGAGGTACGCGAGCTTTCCCTTCACGATGCTCGCGCCCGTCGCCGCGCGGAGCCGGCTGCGTGCGATCCCGAAGTCCAGCACCTTGGTGATCCCCGCCTCCGTGGTCACCAGGTTTTCCGGGCTCACGTCGCGGTGGACGATGGACACCGGCTCGCCCGAGAGATCGACCGCGACGTGGGCGGCGTGCAGCCCGCGCGCAGCGTCGAGCGCGATGCGTGCTGCGATCGCTGGCGGGATGCGCGCCCCATCGGCGGAGAGCCGTCGCAGGAGCGCTCGCACCGAGAGCCCGGTGAGGTGCTCCATCGCGAGGACGAGCCCGTCCTGCGTCTTCACGAGCTCGTGGATGTGCACCACGTTCGGGTGCGAGACGACACTGGCGACGTGCGCCTCGTCGATGAGCGCTTGGCGGCCTTCCGGCTGGTCTGCGCGCGCCCGCTTCATGACGACGGCGCGCCGGAAGCCCTCCGGCCCCTCGAGCGTGCCGAGCCAGACCTCGCCCATCGCGCCGCGACCGATGAGGATCTTCGGGTGGTAGCGCGACGACTGGCTCACGCGGCTCTCATCAGCGTACGTCGATGCACGTGCCGCGCGCGCAATCGCTCGACCCAGTGCACGTCGTCGTGCAGTCCTGCCAAGGAAGACAGTCGGTAAAGTCGTAGCACGCACCGGCGCTCGGATCCGACTGGCAGGTGCCGGCGACGCAGCCCTCGGCGGCCGCATAGCAGCTGGAGCCGGCCCCACACTCGGTGTCGTCGAAGCAGGCGCCCGCCAGCCCGGTCGTCGCGCAGTCGAGCGCGTAGCGGCTCATCACGCCCATGCCGGTGGTGCTCAGGCGCTCGCACTCGTCGGTGAACACCGTCGTCCCGTCGCACGCGAGCTCGCGGTGCGGGAGCACGTCGCAGCTGGGAACGCTCGGGACGACGCAGAGGCCCTGCGGCGCGGTTCCGTCCGAGCAGTCGCGCAGGTGCCGCACGCCGAGGTTGCAGATCTGCCCTCCGGTGCAGCGCGCCGAGTCGCCGCAGCGACACGCGTTCCGGTCCACGCGCTGGGCGCCTGCAGCGAAGGCCTCGCACTCCGACCCGAGCGTCTCCACCTCGCTCCCGCTCGCGAACGACGCGCAGACGACCCTCGCCGTGGCGTCGCAAGGCACGCAGGCGCCGAGCGTTGCTCCGCGCGCGGAGGGACGACAGACACTTCCGAGCCCGCAGGCGACCGCGTCCGTGTTGCAGCACGGCCCTCCGGCACAGCCTCCGTCGACCCCGGGCCTGCCGGCATCGTCCCATCGTGCGCCGTCGGTGCCTCCGCCATCCGCGCTCGCATCGAGAGTGATCGCGTCGCGATCGGCGCTCGCATCGGTGGCACCGGCGTCGTCGAGCTGTTGCGCGTCGTCCGTCGTGAACCGACAGCGGCCGGCGACGCACGAGCGCGTCGAGGGGCAGTCGAGGTTGCTGCTGCAAGGCGTGGCCCCCGCGTCTTCCGGACAGCCCGCAAGAAAGAGGCATCCCACCGCGAGCCATACGCGCATCTCGTGAAACCGGGCCATGACCACCACCTCTTCTCGGCATCTTACCGACGAACGGCGCGCGGAGGAGCCTTTCGCTCCCCCGCGCGCGACCGCGAACCTCACCTCACGCAGCGGAAGCGCTCACCGCCGTGGACGCGCACTCCCAGACGCCCACCAGTCGCGCCGGATCGCGCAGCGTGTCCTCGACGCAGCGGCAGTGATCGTCGGTCGTGCTCCCCGCCACCGAGCAGCTCGTCCCGATCGCGTCGCACTCCACGCGGTCGGTGCTCCCCGGAGCGACGCCGCGCGGGCAATAGGACGCGGGGGGCGGCGGGGGCGGGCCACACTCGTAGCGGCTCCCTCCGTCGGCGGAGCTCTCGATGCAGCGGCAGTGACGGCCGTCGTCGAGCAGGCACTCGGGCGCCTCGGCGCAGGTCCCCGTGGCGCTGCTGCACGGCGGGATCACCGTCGGCTCCGCAGCGCACGCCCACCGCGCGTCGCCGCGCGTGCCGTCGATCGTTCCATCGCTCGTTGGAGCGCTCGTGGAGGTGCAGGTGCAGGATGAAGCGCCGCCGAGCTCGCAGATCGATCCCTCGAGGCCCGCGCACGCGCCGCCCGCGGAGACCGTCGCATCGCAGCGCCGGGGCAGCGGAGGCGGGACCTCGCATGCCCACTCGTAAATCGCGCCGGCGGGCACGCGTGGATCGCTCGTCGCTTCGCGGCAGACGCAGCGCCCGCCACGTGGCAGGACGCAGGCCGAGTCCGTCGAGGCACCGTCGCACGCGGTGCCCGGACCGACGTCGTCTGCGCAGATCAGAAGGGCGGGGACTGGCAGCGGCGGGTCGCAGCGAACGCGCGCCGTGCCGTCCGCCGCGTCGCAGCGACACGCGACCGCGAAGTCGGTGGCGCTCGCACAGTCGGCGAGCGACGCGTCGCACGGGACGCCGACCGCCGTCGCGTCGGGGCACGTCTCCAGCTCCGCGTGAAGCGCGTCGCTCGCGGCGAGCGATCCACCTCCCGCCGCGCAGCCGAGCACCGACCACGATGCAATGACGCCGAGAGCGAGGAGAGACCGGGAAGAAGAGTTGGACTGGGTTCGCATGACGTTACCTCCGCCGGGGCCTTCAGCAGGCGGCGTGCCGTCGTCGCTCTCCGCGGAATACGCACGAAACACCGAGGATCGCGAGCGAGAGCGTGACCTGCCCGAGCGCGACTGCGACCTCGCCGGTCGCACCCCCGGCGCTCCGCTCGCATGGTCCGTCGTCCGGGCGATCGCGACCGCCGCGCTGGCGCTGCGTCGAGCACGGCATCGCGTTCGTTCGAGCGTGCGACTTGCGGCCCGCCGAGGTGCGACCTCGGGGAGCGCACCCAGCCCAGAACCCTCGCGGATCAAACGCGTTCGACGCTGGTACGCGAGACGCAAGGAGCGGGGCGGAGGCCCCATGGCGCGACCCATCCTCGAGATCCTCTCCATACTCGTCCTGCCGCTCGTGCCCGCGTGCGTGGGACGTCTCGATGACGGGCCGACGCGGTCAGACGGGCGAGAGCCGACTACGTGCACGAGCGAGGAGGTCGCACCGGCCGCGCTCCCGCACCTCACGCGCAGCGAGTACGACCGGACCGTCCGTGATCTCCTGGGCGACCACAGCGCGCCGGCGCGCGGCTTTCCGGCCGACGACGGGATCGCTGGCTACGCGACCGGTGCGACGGTCTCGAGCCTCCACGTGGAGTCCTGGCTCGATGCGGCGGAGGCTCTCGCCGCTCACGCTGCCGAAGACCCGATCGCGCTCGCCTCGTGTGATCCGGAGCGCGAGCCCGAAGCGGGCTGCCTCGTGCCCTTCCTCGCGCGGTTTGGACGCCGCGCGTTTCGCCGCCCGCTCTCCGGCGTCGAGCTCGACCGTCTGCTCACTCTCTATCGACAGGTCAGCGCGGTCGACGGCGCGAGCGTGGCCTTCGAGGCCGTGCTCACGGCCATCCTCGCATCGCCGAGCTTCCTCTATCACACGGAGCTCGCTGCTCCTTCGTCCGGCGAGGATGGCGTCACGCGGCTCGACGGCTACGCGCTCGCCGCTCGCATGGCGTTCTTCCTGTGGGGCGCCGGGCCCGACGACGCCTTGCTCGACGCGGCCGAGGCCGGCCAGCTCGACGACGCCGAAGGTGCCGACCAGGTCGCGCGCGACATGCTCCGCGATCCGCACGCTCGCGAAGGCCTCCGTGAGCTAGTTGGCCAGTGGCTCGGCCTCGCGCGTCTCGACGGGGTCGTGCGCGCTGGGCTCGCGCCCGACATGCCCGGTCGGATGCGCGCCTCCGCAGAGGCCTTCGTCGACGCCGTGCTGTTCGAGGACGACGCTCGACTGGCGACGCTGCTCGGCGCGAGCTGGACGTTCGCGGACGGCCCGCTCGCCGAGATCCTCGACGTACCAGGGCCGGAGGGAGACGCGCTCGTGCGCGTCGAGCTCGACCCTGCGGAGCGTGCGGGCCTGTTGACCCATCCGGCGCTGATGACGCTCCTGGCGCAGCCGGCCCAGAGCGATCCGGTGCGACGAGGCGTCTGGGTGCTCGACCGACTCCTCTGCGACGCGCTCCCACCTCCTCCGATGGACGTCACACCTCCAGAGGTGTCAGTCGGCGCCACGACCCGCGAGCGCTTCGCGCAGCACACATCGAGCCCCGCATGTCAGGGCTGTCACTCGCGTATCGACCCGATCGGCTTCGGCTTCGAGCACTACGACGCGACCGGGCGCTTCCGGACGGAGGAGGCCGGGATCCCCGTCGACGCGACTGGCCACCTCGACGGCACGGGCGACTCCGACGGCGACTTCGACGGCGCCCCGGAGCTGGCTGCGCGCCTCGCCGGGAGCGCCCAGGTCGAGGGATGCTTCGCGACCCAGGCCTTCCGGTTTGCGGCAGCCCGAAGGGAGGCGCCCGAGGATGCGTGCTCGCTCGAGCGGGCCACGCAGGACTTTCGGCGCTCGGGCGGCGACATCCGAGAGCTGGCGGTGGCGATCGCAACCAGCGACCCGTTTCGCTTTCGGCGCGTGGACGCGCTCGACGGCCGCACGACAGAGACGACGGGAGGCTCGCGATGAACCGGACGAGGATGGGACGACGCACGGCAACGCTCGGGATGGGCGCGGCCCTCGCATGGCTGGGAACGATGCGGGCGGCGCGCGCCGACGTTCCGCGGACGACCGCGTCGCCGAAGCGCTTCGTGGTGTTCTTCACGCCGAACGGCACGGTGCACGAACGATGGAGCCCGTCGGGCGGAGAGCGCGACTTCGTGCTCTCGCCGATCCTCGCGCCGCTCGAGCGGCATCGGTCGCGGCTGACCGTGCTGGACGGCCTCTCGATGCCGTCGGCGGCGAGCGGACCGGGCGACGATCATCAACGAGGCATGGGGCACATGCTCACGGGCGTCTCGCTGTTGCATGGCTCGGGCTTCGATGGCCAGGGCGCGCCCGATGCCGGCTGGGGCGGCGGTGAGTCGATCGACCAGCTCATCGCCGATCGCTTCGCGGCCGAGACGCCGTACCGTTCGCTGGAGCTCGGCGTGCTGCGGCGCGGCGGCGTCGGCGGAACGAACGCGAACGTCTGGAATCGGATGTGTTATCGCGGAGCGGGCGAGCCGCTCCCGCCCGTCGACGATCCGCGCGCCGTCTTCGATCGCGTCTTCGGCTCCGGAGAAGGACCCGAGATCGAGCGACGCCGCCGCACGCGCCCGAGCGTTCTCGACGTGGTGCGTGGCGACCTCGCCTCGCTTCGGACGCGCGCCGGAGCGTCCGACCGCTTGCGGCTCGACGCGCACGCGAGCGCCATCCGAGAGATCGAGCTGCGGCTCGAGACCGGGCCGATGTGCACGGCCGCGGCGCCGCCCGACCTCGACGCTGGAAGCTACGCGCACATGCCCGAGGTGGGACGCGCACAGATGGATCTCCTCGCGCTCGCGCTCGGATGCGGGCAGACGCGCGTCGCGAGCCTCCAGTGGACCGAGTCGGTCGGTACAGCGACGTTCCCTTGGCTCGGTCTCTCCGATGCCGACGTGCATCATCACCTGTCGCACTTCGAGCCGACGCCGGACTTGCGCGCACGCTTCGCAGGCGAGAGCGATACTGACTTCGGCGTCTACATCCGCGCGGTGCAGGGCGAGAAGCTCGGACGCATCGGCGCGTGGTTCGCCGAGCAGCTCGCCTACCTGGTCGATCGGCTCGAGGCGCTTCCCGAGGGTGATGGAACCGTCATGGACAACACGTGCATCCTCTGGATCAACGAGCTCGGCGATGGTCAGGGACACACCCACACGAACGTCCCAGCCGTGCTCGTCGGGGATGCCGGCGGCGTGCTCGCGCCGGGTCGGTGCCTCCGGCTCGGCGGACGATCGAGCAACGACCTGCTCCTCACGCTCGCTCGGTGCTTCGGCGTGGACGCCTCGACGTTCGGAGATCCGGCGCACTGCACCGGCCCCATCGCGGAGCTGATCGGATAGCGCCGCGGCGCGCGCTCGCGAGCGCGCTCACTCCGGGATCGGCACGAGCCCGTCGCGCTCGAGGCGGAAGGCCTGCGGGACGGGCCACTCCACGCGGATGATCGGCGTCGCGTCGGCTCCGAGCGCGCTCGCCACGTAGGCCTCTGACGGAGCGGGATAGCCGCTCATGTGCCCCGTGGCGCGATCGATCTCAGTGACACGGAGCGCGGCCGAGCCCTGCTGCGCGACTGCGACGAAGTCCTGGTGCACCACCATCCAGCGCGCCCATCCCGGCAAGCAGGCGAGCTCCCTCAGCGGGGAGATCTGGATCACGCAGGTCTGCCGGCCTTCCGTGTGCACCACGTCGGGTGGGCCGAGCTCCGGGCCCCGGACGGCGATGCCGCACGCGGACGGGATGACGACGCCGGGGACGGCCAGATCCTCGAGCTCGCAGTGCGAGCCGAGCGCGTTGCCGCGGACGCGCAGGATCAAGGTGTGCGCGCCGTACGACATCAGCTCGCGCTCCCTGTGCCACGGGCGGAGCAGCGCCCCGGCCACGCCCAGGAGTAGTACGGCGATGCACGCGAGGGCGGTGAGCGCGCCCGTCGGGAAGGGCTCGCCGTGTGTCTCACCGCGCGACATGGCCGGCCTCGCGCAGGGCGCCGAGGCGCGGCGACTCGTTCGTCATGCGAGCTTGGACAGCGCGCGGCTCTCCAGGTTTCGTGGCCAGGCGTACAGTTCGGACATGTGCTGCTTCAATCCGTCGACGGCCCGCCATCAGGAACGGCTCTAGAGCCGTGCCGCGCTTCATCGTGCGCCCCGAGGGCGATGCGTGGCGCGCCCTCGCGCAGGAGCTCGAGCGCATGACCGCGATGGTCTGTGCGCCCGAGGTGAACCTCAACGACCTCGGGCGATCGCTCGCGGGCGTCGTTCGTCATGCGCGAGGCGTGTTCGTCGCCGCGGGCCTGCCGAGCGTTCGCATGGACGCCGCGGCCAAAGCGCTCGACCTGACCACCGGCAAGAGCGCGCTCGAAGCCTTCACGCGCGCCGAGCGCTGAGGGCCGTCGCGCGCACGGCGACGGTCGCGGACGAATCGTCGGATCGTCCGGACGGGCGACCGTGGTGCTCTCGCGTCCTCGACGCCACCGTCTTCCTCACGAACTTCCACGGAGGATGATGATGCGACACAAGAAGACGAACGTGCTCTGGCTGGCTGCGCTCCTCGCGGCGTGTACGAGCACCCCGGCCGCGACCGATGCCGCGATGCCGGGCGATGCGGCGATCGCGGACGACGCGGCGATGGCGGACGACGCGGCCACGGGCGACGACGCCGCGATGGGCGACGACGCGGGCCCGGCGGCCGAGACCTACATCGCGATCACGATCGGAACGCTCGCGGGTACACCGACCGAGATCCAGCCGATGCACGATGCGGTCGCCGGCGGCGGCGAAGCGGGGGCGCGCGGCGCAGGCAACATCCACCACGAGGTCTTCCTCGGGACGACGCTCCTCGGCACGCAGATGGATCAGTTCCTCGCGACCGATCGCTGGACGAACCTCGACGGTGCGCGCGCGGTCTACTCGAACCCCGACTTCATCGCCGCGTTCTCGACGCTCTTCGCCGCGCCCACGGCGCCCGTGCTCTACGCGCGGACGGACTGGCACCAGTGGGGCGATCTCGACGCGGCCGACGCCAGCACGCCGCGCTGGTTCGCAGTCGTCCAGGGCACGCTCGCCTCGATGGACCTCGCGGCGATGCAGACGCTGCACGATGCGGCCGCCAGCGGCGGCGAGAGCGCGGCGACGGGCGCCGGCGACGTGGGCCACGTGGTGTTCCTCGGAGTGGACGACCCCTCTGCGTTTCTGGCCATCGACGTGTGGACCAGCGCCGATGCGATCGAGGCCGTGTACACGAACCCGGACTTCCAGGCCGGTCTCGCGGGGCTCTTCTCTGCGCCGCCGACCATCGGGATCTACGAGTCGACGACGTGGCACCAGTGGTGACGTTCGCAGCGAGAGAAGGAGAAGAGACATGAAGACCGCGATGGGCCTCAACGTGAAGATCACTGCATCACGCGCGCACGCTGGCAGGTGGCGCTCTCTCTTCGAAGCGCTCGGTGTGAGCGGGATCGACTCGCCGCCCGACGCCGAGGTCGCACGCCTCGGCGACGGAGGGCACCTCGGTGTGTTCTTCGTGGACGCGGTCGACGCGCTGCCCGAGGAGCTCGCCGTCCGTGCCCCGTGGCTCGAGCTTCGCGTGGCCGATCCAGCAGCGGCGGGCCGCGCGCTCGACGCGCTCGAGACGCCTCGCCTCGCCTATCAGGACCGAGAGCATGCGTACTTCCAGGCGCCGGGCGGCTTCGTCTTCCGCCTCGCGCCGCTCGCCTGAGAGCGGATAGGCTGTTCGAACGTGGACGTGCTCTCCGACATCCTTCGGTCGATGCGGCTCGTGTCGCACGTCCTCTCTCGGGCGCGCTTCACCGCGCCGTGGGCCGTGCACACGAGCGGCGTCCGCGGCGCGATCTTCCACGTCGTGATGGACGGTGAGTGCTGGCTCGGCGACGGACCGACGGGGGCACAGCTCCAGCTCGGTCGCGGCGACCTCGTGCTGCTCTCGCACGGCGGCGCGCACACCATCGGCGATCGATCACGGACCGAGCCACCCGTCCCGATCGGCTCGCTCTCCGTCGGCCCAGGCGCGCGCGTCGAGCACGGCGGGCGCGGAGCGCTGACCTCCATCCTGTGTGGGAGCTTCCGGCTCGATCACTCGGCCGGCGCTGCGCTGCTCTCCGCACTGCCTCCGGTGGTGCATGTCGCACGAGGCGAGACCGATCTGGTCGAGTGGTTCGACGTGACGCTCGATCTCGTCCAGCGCGAGCTCGATCGCGGAAGGCCCGGCACGGACGCGATGGTGACGCGCGTGCTCGACGTGCTCTTCGTCCAGCTGCTCCGCAGCGCGGCGAGCTCGTTGCCGAAGGAGCGCGCCGGGTGGCTCGCCGCCGTGCGCGACGACCACATCGGCCGATCCCTCGCGCTGATCCACAACGAGCCGGGCGCGAGGTGGACCGTCGAGTCGCTCGCGCGTCGCGCCGGCCTCTCGCGGACCGTGTTCTTCGAGCGCTTCACGACGCTCGTCGGCGAGTCCCCCGCGAAGTACCTGGCGCGGTGGCGCGTGCTGGCGGCGGCCGATCTCCTTCGCGAGAGCGGGGTCGATCTCGCCACGCTCGCCGACCAGCTCGGCTACGGCTCGGAGGACGCCTTCAGCCGGACCTTCAAGCGCCACCTCTCGATGACGCCGCGCGAGTACCGGCGGGCGATCGAGTCGGGCGTGGACGTCTCCGCGCTCGGCGCCGAGCTGCTCAGGCCGTCTTCCTCACTGCACTGACGTCTTGACCGTCCAGGGCCGGCGGCCCGATCGGCTCAGTGCGTCCCGGCACGGTGGAGGAACTCGTCGCTGAGCACACCCTCGCCCGAGTGGACGCGCAGCCCGAGGCCATCGTCCCGAGCCACGCTCGGGGCCTTCGTCGCGCCGCGATGCGCGCGTCGGGCGCGACGACGGCGCCGCCGCGCGGCGTGGCGCGTGCGAACCACTGACGCGTCGGCTTCGGGCACCGCGGCCGGGGGATCGCCCACGAGGCTCGCCTCGGGCGGCGGCGCGGCGACCTGCGGCGGCGGCGGCGTCTCGTGGTGCTCCGCGCGAGCATGGGCCGACGGGATCGTACTCGCCGGGCCGCTCACGAGCGCGTGGGGTCGACTCGCGGCGCGGCCCTGGGCCATCGCGATCGCCGCGAGGGTCACGGCGAGGGCGATGAGCACGGTCGCCACGCCGGTCCACTCCGCGGCTCGACTCTTCGGCTCCGGGAGCGCTCCGCTCCGGGCACGGAGCGCATCGAGCGCCTCGTCGCGATCGGCTCGAATCGCAGCGATCTCATCTCGGATCTCGCCGAGGGGTCGCGCGTCGCTCGGTCGCAAGGTTTCGGAAGTGCGGGTGCCTTCGGTTCCATCCTTCACGGCTCACAGCTCTCTTTCTCTTCTCCTCGAGATCTCTCTCGGTGGGGTCGTATTTAGTTTGTGCTCAAACAATACCGAAAAACGAGCTGAAAAGCAAGCGCGGTGCCCTCCTCGCCTTCGCCGCGCCTCACTCCTGAAAGGCGAAGGGCGGGAACATCGTCGCCGTATCGTCTGCGGGGAACGGGACGAGCACGACGCCAGTGCGCTCGTCGACGATCACGTGGTCGTCCGAGCGCGTCGACCCGGCGACGACCATGAAGCCGACGAGGTCGCCGGGGCTCGGTACGTAGTTGGTCATCACTCCCCAGCGGCCCGGGTCGTAGAGCCAGTCGGCCCCGATGTGCGACGGGTTCTCGAGCGCCTTGTCCGTCTGGTCGGGGCGCAGCCGCTCACCGCCGGTCGCGTACCAGGTGCCGCCGATGTGGAAGAACACCCAGATGGTCGCCTCTTGCGTGGTGCCGTCCGCGGAGATCACGACGGGTGGCCAAGTTCCGCGCAGCGTGTGATCGATGTGGATCGTGCCGGGGCTGAATGCGAGCGAGGTGATCGTCGAGGTCACGGCGAAGCCGCGAACGTCTGGGCTCGAGACGATGGTGACCGCGGCGAGGTCGAAGTCGGTCGCGACGGCGACGTCACAGAAGACATCGACCGGCTGGGACGCGACCGCGCCGAACCAGCCGGCCGGCTCGCGCACCATCCGCCAGTCCGTGAGGTAGCTGCCGGCCACCCCCGGTGCGGCGAGCGAGACGAAGAAGTCGCGCATCTCGCCGGGCAGAACGGTTTCTCCAGCGCCCATCGGAACGCGCGCATCGGCCGTGTGCAGCGGGTCCGTGTCGTCGACCGCGCCGAGCGCGTACCCAGCGTCACCGGACCAGGTCGAGAGCGTCGCCGTCGGCGAGGACGTCGAGCAGGGCCCGGAGCGGGCGCTCTCCTTCGCCGATCACGATCGCATCGACCGCCGCGCAGGACGACACGTCGCTGGACGCGAGCGTGGCGTGGTAGCCGCCGACCACGACGAACGCGCGGCTCTGCTCGCGTACGCGCGTCAGGATCGCAGCGGCGCCCGGCCAGTCGCGGGACATCGCCGAGATCGCGATCACGTCTGGGAGGCGTCGCACGATCTCGGCGACCGCGGCGGAGACGGAGCCCCTGCACGAGATCTCGAGGGCCTCCGGGGCGTGCCCGCACGCGCGGACGATGGACGAGAGCGCCGCGACCGACGAGCTGAACGGCCGCGGCGGATCGGTGAAGTAGACGAAGAGCACCTTCACGCGCGCGCTCTCATCCGCGTCCTCGCGGCGCGCCATCGACCGCTGCGGCCGCGCGGTAGATGGACGCGAGCTGCGCGTCGGCCGCGAGCGCGGGCGCGATGGTCGTGTCGACGCGTCGCGTCGGGGGCAGGTCCGCGCGCCGGACGAAGAACGCCACGAAGCGGCGAACGCCGGAGGCTTCCATCGGCGCCACGGCGTGCCAGGTCGCCTCGTCGAGCACCACGATCGAGCCGGCGGGCGCGTCGAGGACGGTCGCGTCGGGCCATGGCGTTCGCCCCGGCGGATGCGGGGGCCAGAGCGCGTCACCGACCGCGCGCGGGTGGAGGAGCATCGCTCCGTGCGCCGTATCGAGCGGCGTCGCGTAGAACGTCACGACGAGCCGCTCGATCCGAGAAGGCGCGAGCGGCGCGCGGGCACGGAAGTCCTCGCCGTCGATGCCGCCCACGTGGTTGTGCCAGAAGAAGAACGGACGGCTCTCGTCGGAGATCACGCCGCACGCCTGCTCGAGCTCGAGCTCGGAGCCCAGCACCTCGCGCAGGATCGGCACGACATCTTCGCGCACGAAGAGCGAAGCGAGCTCCGGCGCGCGGCCGAGCACGCCGAAGAAGGTGAGGCCGACCGGGCTGACCTTCACGTCGTCTCCGAGCACGACGTCGTCCTCTGCGTAGAGCCTCACCGCGCCGACGTCCGCACGCAGGCGATCGAGCGCGCTCGAGAGCGTCTCGAGCTCGCCCGGCGCGAGGCGCGTGGGCAGCACCGCGAAGCCGCGCGCCTCGAGCTCGCGCGCCGTCGCGCTCACACTCGGCTCCGCGGCAGCACGGAGCGAAGGATCTCGTCCGGCGCGTCGAGCGCGAGCAGGGTCTCGTCCACGCGCTCGGCCTGCGTCGCATCGGCGGACGCGAACCAGAAGCCCACGAACATGCGCAGTGTCGCGCCCTCCTTCCGCGGAAGCACCGCGTGCCAGGTGCTCTGCTCCATCCACACGGCGGTGCCCGCTGGCGCTTCGACCGCGACCTGACCCTCCCAGTGACGCTGCGTGATCGGAAACGGCGGTGCGATCGGGTCCGTGATCTGTCGAGGCATCACGAGCAGCTGTCCGTCGTCCGCGCGCATCTCGTCGAGGTAGACGAGCATCGCGATGCGCTGCGGTGCCTCGAACGTCGGGCGACGCACTTCGCGCCGGTACCGCTCGTCGTCGATCCCACCGACGTGCATGTGCCACTGGAAGAACGGGCGCGTGTGGTCCGAGATCACGCCAGCGACCATCTCGAGGCGCATGTCCGCCCCGAGCAAGTTGCGCACGATCGCGACGGCGTCTGCGGGCAGGAGGCCCTGCTGCAGCGCGGTCGCGCGGCCGAGGAGCTTGTGGACGACGAGGCCCGTCGAGGAGAGCTCGAGGTTCTCGGCGAGCCAGGTGACGCCCTCGCCGTAGGGCCGGGGCGCTCCAGCGTCGCGATGCACGCGCGCGAGCTCGGCGCGGAAAGCGGCGATCTGCTCGGCGCCGTAGAGCGCGGGCCAGACCGCGAAGGACTCGCGGCGGAGCTGCTCGGAGAGCCTCTCGACCGTCTCGCTCACGACGACTTCGCCGGCAGCACCGAGCGGAGGAGCGGGACGTCCGTGTGGAGCGCGCGCAGCGCCTCGTCGGTGCCCGGCCCGGGCGGCGCCGAAGACGACGCGAAATAGAAGCCGACGAACATACGGAGCCCCTCGGCGGTCTGCGGGAGGGCGGCGTGCCACGTCGCCTGCTCGATCAGCACGGCGGTGCCCGCGGGCCCCTCCACGATCTCCTCGCCCGCCCAGTGATGCGACTCGAGCGCGCCAGGGGCCTCGACCGGATCGTCGGCGCGGCGCGGCAGCACGAGCAACGAGCCGAGCGCGGAGCTGAGCGGCTGGAGATAGACGAGCACGAGCACGCGCTGCGGGAGCCCGCTGCGCGGATAGTCGCTGCGCTTCTCCCACTTGTGATCGTCGATGCCGCCGATGTGGTTGTGCCACTTGAAGAAAGGGCGTGACGCGTCGGAGAGGAGCCCGCCCGCCAGCTCGAGCTGCATGTCCTCGCCGAGCGCGGCGCGGAGCACGGCGACGAGCTTCTCGTCGAGCAGGATGGGCGCGAGCTCGGGGCGCACGTCGAGGATCTGTCGCACCGCGTAGCCGGCCGCCGTGGCCGCCATGTCGGTGCCCGTGTCGACGAGGTGACCTTTCGCGACGAGCGGCGGGCGACCGGCGCGGTCGTACTCCGCCTCGAGCGCGCTGCGGAGCGTCTCGACCCAGGCCAGCGAGTACGCGGCGGGCAGGACGGTGAACCCGCGTGTCTCGAGCTCGGCCGCGTGCGCCAAGGCGTCGCTCACGACGCGAGCTCTCCGAGTTCCTCGCCGAGGAGCGCGAGCGCGTCACGATGGACGACGTCGATCACACGCCGCAGCAGAGGCGCGCTCGCCGCGTCCACGTCGCCGCGATGCGAGTAGGCGAGCCCGTCCTTCACGAGGAAGCTGCGCTTGCCGGGCTGGACCGAGAGGACCGTGAGCGTGACGGGCCCGGCGGGCGATCGAAGCTCGAAGAGCACCTCGGCGCGATCGCGGTGCACGCGTTCGAGCGCCCAGCCGTGCGCCGCCGCGTCGATCCGTTCACCGAGACGCAGGACGCCAGCCTCGTCGATCGACCTCGACGTCACGACGCTCGGCGCATGCGCGACGTTGGCCGCGCCGCGCGCGCGCGCCTCCGGCGTGTCGATGACCCAGCCGACCCAGTCGTCGTTCAGGATCGGATCGCGCGCCTGCTCGGCGAGACGCACGACGGCTTCCCACTCGCTCTCGAGCGCCTCGGGGGTCCAGCCTTCCGCCGAACGCAGCGAGAAGGTGCGCGGATCGAAATCGATCGAGAGCGCCTCGCTTCGCTCGATGAGCGCGTCGGGAAGGACGAGGCAGCGGAAGATCTTCACGCTGTTGCCGAGCTCGAGGGCCGTCTCGAGCGTGCGCCTGAACGAGAGGGGGTTGTCACCCGGCAGGCCGAAGATGAGCTCGATGTCGACGTCGAGCCGGCCGCGCATGAGCCTCAACACGCTCTGGAAACGCTCGATGTCGAAGGGGCGCCCGAGGCGCTCCAGCACCTTCTCATCGAAGCTCTGGATGCCGACGCTGACCTGCACCTGCCCGAGCCCCTCGAAGAACGTGAGGTGCTCTTCCTTCAGGTACGTCGGATAGAGGTGGCCGTGGACGGTCTTGTCGGCGAGCGCGTGCACCTCGCTCTCGGCGGCGACGAGCGCGCGAAACGCGCGCGGGCTGAGGTTGAACGCAGCGTCGAGGAAGAAGACGTTGAGCGCGTCCGAGCGGCGGAGGCCCTCGAGGTGGCGCGCGAGGTACTCGACGCTGTGCACGCGATCGGACTTCTGCTCACCCCACTGGCAGAACGCGCAGTGGATCGGACAGCCGCGGAAGGTCTCGACGTAGCCGGTCTTCCGAAGCGGCGCGAGGTCGAGCTGATAGGGTGAGGGATACGCATCGAGCTCGGGCCGCTCGGCGGGCGGCGACGTGCGCCAGAGGCCGTGCCCCGGGAGATCGAGGCCATGGACGCGCTTCTGCCAGCCGGGCGTGCGGTGCTCGCGCGCGAGCTCCCGGAGGATCTCCTCGCCTTCGCCCGTGATGACGGCGTCGAGCCGATCGCGGAGCGCGCGATGCGGCGCGAGGTCGAGCACGGTGCGCCGCGCTGCGGGGCCGCCGGCGACGATCACCACGTCGGGATCGTGCTGGCGGAGGCGCTCGGTCAGCCCGGCGAACACGTCGAGCGACCAGATGTAGGTCGAGAGCCCGACGAGGGTCGGCCGGAACGCGCGCAGCTGTTCGAAGTACTCCTCCGGATCGCCGCTGCGCAGATCGAGCAGCAGCACGTCGACGTCCGCGAGATCGTGGGCGCTGTGGAGTGACGCGCGCAGCTTCTCGATCCCGTAGGAGAACGAGTAGAACGTTCCTTTCGGGTCGCGCCAGAGGCTGTCGACCGCGACGAGGGCGATACGACGATCGGACACGGCTCGCCCAGTGTAGAGGACGCGTCACGCTTCGGAAAGGTGGACCACCGCGCTTCTATGCTGGGACAGGGCGCGACGGTATCCTCGCGCCGGGCGAGCGCAACCGCTTCACCGCGCCCTCGCTCCCGACACGCCGACGACGACCGCGGCGAGCGTGATCGCTGCCCCGACGAGGACGAGCGCCGTCGGATGCTCGTGGAACACGATCACGGCGAGGCCGGTAGCCAGCACGGGCTCGGCGGCTGTCGCGAGGCCCACCTCCGTCGGGCTCGCCCTCCGCAGCGCCCACGTCAGGAGGCCATGCCCCACGATCTGCGGGATGAGGGCCGCGAGCGCGATGAAGAACAGCGCGTCGCCGCTCGGCGAGGAGAGCCCGAACAGCGCTGCCTCGATCGGAAGGCTCGAGCCGAGCACCGCCGCGCCCGAGAGCGCCGCGATGCCGGAGAACGCGAACGCCGGGACGGGCTTCTCTTCGCGCGCGCCGAGCTCGCGCACCGCGAGCAGGAAGACCGCCATCGCGCCGGCACCAGCGAGCGCGAGCAGGTCGCCCACCACCGCTCCCGGCGGCGCTTCGGTCGCGTCGCTCGCGCCGATGATCAGTACGCCGCCGGTCGCTGCGACGATCGCGAGCGTGGTCCGGAGGCTCGGGCGATCCCGGCCTCGCGCGAACGCGACGACGGCGAGCAACAAGGGCGTGGCCGTCACGAGCGTCACGGACGCCGCCACGCTCGTCCGCTCGAGCGACGCGACCCAGGTCCCGAAGTGCAGCGCGTAGGCCACGCCGCAGCCGAGCGCGACCTTCACCGCGCGCGGCGAGAGCGAGCCGTCGCGGATCGCGCGGACGGAGATGGGAGCGAGCAGGGCGCCCGCGATGCCGAGGCGCAGCATGGACGCGAGCAGCGGATCCGTCGGCGCGGCGAGCCGGAAGAAGATCGCGGCGAACCCGATCGCGAGGCTCCCGATCGCGAGCGCGGCGAGGACCTTTCCGTGCTCGCTCACTTCAGCGCGAGGGCCAGCCGGCTCGCCGCCCGATGCGCGAGGGCCTCGATGGTGACCATCGGGTTCACGCCGGAGGCGGTCGGAAAGCACGAGCCGTCCATGACGTAGAGCCCCGGCGTCGAGTGCACGGCGTTGTTCTCGTCGACGACGCTCGCGCGCTCGTCGATCCCCATCCGCGCGCTCCCCTGAGGGTGCCAGCTCGCGTAGGTCGACTCGTTCGCGCCGTATCCCATGCGGTCGAGCCGATGCATGAACGAGTCGAGCTTCTCTCCGCTCGCGGGACGCCAGCTGACCGGGAGCTGGCTCGTCGAGCGCACCTCGCTCGCTCCGCACGCTGCGTAGAGCTCCGCGCTGCGGCGCAGTCCTTCGCGCACGTGGCGCTGATCGGCGCCGGTGAGCGCGTACTCCCAGCTCGGCGGGCCGACGCGCGGAACGTGGATGCGGCCCTCCGCGCGATCACGCAGCAGGATCGCGATCGCGCTCCACTCTCGATAGCGCTCGATCTGGCGCTTGAAGTCGACCGCGCCGCCCCACGGCATCATCACCATCAGCTCCACCGGATGGATCGCGCCCGACTCGAAGC
>JBBSAT010000039.1:0-36819 GCA_038252025.1 Polyangiales bacterium
CATGACCATACGCGGTCTCGTGCTGTCGGATCGGTGGGACGCCGCCTGGCCGACGTACGCCGCCACGCACCGGATGGAGCCGAGGCGCGCCGCATGATCAGGATCGCATCCGCCTTGCGTATTTCCCGCGCGAACCTGCGGCGGCCGCCATCGTGCTTTGGCGCGGCGATGCTCACGCACCAACAGCTCTCCGCCATCACCAACGCCGCTGCGCTCTTCCTCTGCGCGTGCGCGCCGTCAACCGTGCAGATCCTCGCGGAGGTCAACGCCCCCGCCCACGGCGATGCGAACCGCGCGCTCCTCGAGGAGCGCTACTGCCGTCCGATGGCAGCGCTCGCCGCACGCGCGGTCGATGCGTGCCAGTGCGACGAGGAGGCGATCACCTCTGGCTTCCTCTCTCCGGACGAGCTCCTCGCGTCGTGCGAGTACCACTTGCTCGTCGGGATCCCCGACGACCACGCGCTGCGCGTCGACGAGGCGGCGGTCGCTACCTGCATGGCCCTGCTGGACCGCGCGCTCACCGGCTGCGTGACCGCGCGCCTGCCCGTGGAGTGCGAGCTCGATCGGCTCTTCGGTCCGATGGCGGACGCCCTGGCGCTGTCACGCCCCGCAGGCGCCGACTGCCGCGCGACGAACGGCGACGAGGGCTTCGACGCGAACTTCCTGTGCGCGCCGGGCCTCCGCTGCGGCGGAACCTGTGTACCGGTCCGTCTCCGCGGAGACGCGAGCGAGCGCGAGGTCTGCCGCAATCCCCTCGACCTGCCGGGCGCGTTTCCCTGAGCGCCGCGCCACTCCGGGCGTGATCTCCGTCGATCGACGATCGCCTGGAGGCAATTGGCGGTGATGACTCGCGCGAGTGGCGATCGCCTCGAGGCAACACCCGGTCGGCACGGTGAGCGGCGTCTGCGGCGTGCGCAGCACCCTCTCGCATGCCGCGTCAGCCTGATCTGACGGGGAGACAGATCCCTCTGCGATCACCGCTCACCGGGGGTTGCCTCCACGCAACCGGCGCTCGGACGGCGCACCCCCGGTTGCGGCGCGAGCAAGCACCTCCCCGCACATCGCACGTCGGGACTTGCCTCCAGGCAATTCACGCTCGAAAAGAAGAGAGCCCGGATCCCTCGCAGGATCCAGGCTCTCTTGCTTGGTCTCGCCCTCATCGGGCGCCGCGCACTACGCGCTCGGCGATGCATCGACCCCCGGAGGCGCCGAAGGCTCACCGCGTGCGCCCTTGCGGATCGGGAGTGCATCGAAGAACACCGACTGCGCCGCACGGTCCTTGGGGAACTTGCTTCGCAGAGCGCCGCCCAGCGCGTCGTAGGCGCGGCAGAAGTCGGCGCGGGCGCCGAGCTCGTTCGCCATCGCCTGGTCGTAGGCCCGCGTCGCCACGTCCCGCGACGCGAGCTGCGCGCTCATGTCGGCGATGGCGGTGCGAAGCAGCGGCTCGTGGAACGCGCGGAGGGGCGCCGCGCTGGTCTGGGCGATGAGCCGATCGAGCAGGCGGTGAGCCGACTCGAGCTGGGTCGCGCCCATCGGCCGCACCTCCGCGGTGATCCCGTGGGGGAAGAGCGCCGAGGTGATGAGCCCGCCGGACTTGCCGCCCTCGAGCGCCTGCGCGCCGCGAGCGAGCCCGCGGATGGCGTGCTCGATCTGGCGCTCGCTGAAGCGGACCGCGACGCGCGGGACGATGAGCGCCCGGAGGGCAGCGGCCGAGGTCGCCGTGGCGGCCTCGAGCGTGGTGACGAAGGTCTCGAACGGGGGCGCGAGATCCACCGTGGCGGCGTCGCGAACGAGCGCTGCATGGAGGAAGTGCCCGAGGCCGAGGAGCCGATCGGAAGCGACAGAAACATTGGGGCTACGCATGGGAGGAACCTTCTTCTTCGTGGGGAACCAGGAGCGGCCACCACCGTGGCGGCCTGCGCAATGGTTCTCGGCACGAGGTTCCGAGCGTTGCGTGAAGGGGGCTCGCGGCGCGGAAAACGGGTCCCGGCGGGGGGAGAGACGCCTCTGCGGGCTACCTCCGGCCGATCCGCCGAGAGCGAACGCATGCGCCGTCGACACGCCTTCTCGGGTGTGAAGCGGCGCGCGTCCAGCGCTCGGTCGAGTGGGTGAGGGGAGGACGCGCGCTGGATCGACGACCCCCGCGCCGCTCGGGACGTCGACCTGATCGCCAAGGGAGCCGCTCGGCGACGAGATCCAGCCGAGCTCGTGCGAAGATCGCCGGATGCGTGTCTTCCCAGCGATCCTCTTCGTCGCCCTCGCGGCGGGGTGCTCGAGCAGTACGTGCCCCGCGTGGGACGCCCACGGGAGCGGGCTCTGTAACCTCATCCTCGGCTTCGCCTGGGATGGCCAGAGCTGCGTCGCGGTCTCGGGCTGCGACTGCGCGGGCGCCGACTGCGATCTCCTCCGGCGTGACGACGACGCGGCTGCGTGCCTCGCGACCATGTGCGAGCCGCGAGGCGACGCCGGGCGCTGAGCGTGTGCGCCGACTCGCCGCTCGCTCGCAGGGAGGAGCGACGCCTCGTGCTACCGTTTCGGCATGGAAGCGCGTGAGCTCGCCGCGATGACCCATGCCGAGTACGTCGCGTTCGAGTCCGCCGCGGCGACCAAGCACGAGTACGTGAACGGCCGTGTCTATGCGATGGCGGGTGGCTCGCCCGAGCACTCTCGACTCGCCGCAGCGCTGATCCGCGACCTGAGCGCGCAGCTTCACGGCAAGCCGTGCGCGACGTTCTCGTCCGATCTGCGCGTGCGCGTCGCCGCGACCGGCCGCTCGACGTATCCCGACGTCGCCGTCGTCTGCCACGCCCTCGCCCACGACACCGAGGACGGGAACGCCGTCACGAACCCGACTGTCCTCGTCGAGGTTCTCTCGGAGTCCACGGAGAGCGACGACCGTGGAGACGAGTGGGCGCACTACCAGCGCATCCCCGCGCTGCGCGAGTACGTCCTCGTCTCGCAGAAGCACGCCCGCGTCGAGGTCTTCACGCGCGACGCGACCGAGCCCGACCTCTGGCACTACCGCGACCACGGTCCGGGAGCGCGCGTCGTGCTCGAGTCGCTCGGCGTGGCGCTCGACCTGGACGCGCTCTACGCCAACCCGCTCGCGTAGTACGCATCGCGTGGCCGAGCGCGATGGAGCTTCGCGACAGCTGGCGCTCGGCTTGCTCCATACGCGCCCATGAGACATCGAGGCTCGCTCGCGCCGCTCTTGCTGTGCCGGACTTGCGTCAGTGTGTGGTCGATTGAAGACGCCCGCGAGCCGCAGCCGCACTCCGAGGAGGTCGCGTGACGGCGCACCGCGGCACGCTCCTGGTCGCCGTCGCCGTGCTCTCGCTGGCGAGCGGATGTGGCGGCCGTGCGCCTGACGCGTGCGGAGATGCTTGCGCGGCACCGGCGCATTGCGGAGCGATCAGCGCTCCAGGGTTCTTCGGCGGGGCGACGGCGCTCGTGACATGCACTCAGCCCTGCGGCCAGGACATCGACTGCGCCTCGCTCGGCGAGCTGGCGCGATGCACCGTTGCAGATCGATGCATCGTGCCCTGCGAGACCGACGCCGACTGCGCATTCGGGGCTTGCGACGTGCGGGGCTGTGGGCTTCGTCGGGTCACCGTCCCCACGGAGGAGCTCAACCCCTGGACGCTCGCGCTCGGGGCGGAGGCGACGCGAACGCCCGTCCCCGTCGACCGATTCGGCCGCTTCGGCGTGAGGTCGTCCGACCCCGGGGTGCTCGACGCCGCGATCGACGAAGCGAGCGGGATCGTCACCCTCCGCGCCCTGTCCGTCGGCGCGGCGACGATCGACATTGCGCTCGATCACGCGCGAGTGGAGCAGTGGACCGTCGAGGTCGGCGAGGCGGTGCTGATCACGATCGGCGCCTTTGTCTTGTGGAGTGGGGGGTTCGATCCGATCGATCTTCAGCAGGAATCGATCGAGGGCAACGGCTTCGTCATCGTGGTCGGACGAAGCTCGGACGGCGCGCGGCTCGCGCTCGGAGAGACCGTGTCCTGGTCGCTCGATGATCCGACGCTGGCCACGTTGGAGCCGCTCGACGGCCTCGACGTGAGCACGGAGCTCGTCGTCGCGACTGCGAGCGGGTCCACCATCCTGCGAGCCCGCTTCGGCGACCTCGAGCGGGCCATCCCGCTCGAGGTCGCAGTGGCGCCCTGAAGACGCGACCGTTCGCGCCGTCCGGACTTTCGAGACGGATTGGCATTTCGAAACAGTGCCGAATCGAGCTCGGTCGCGAAGAAAGTCGCGCATACGTGTCAGTCGCGCGCGAGCTCGCCGTCGTGAATCGCATGGAGCGATCGCAAGTGCGGCAGAAAGAGATCGTGTTCATCACGCACGGCGGCAAGCGTCGTGGAGCTGGCCGCAAGCCGACAGGCGAGCGACGCGGCGTCGTGCACGCAGCGCGGCCTGTGCTCTCGGGTCGCGAGCCTGTGGAGCGTAGTCCGGATGAACGGGTCCTCGCGGTCGTGAACCTCTCGCTTCGCGCTGCATCTGGCACGTGGATCGACGCTCCGGGAGTGAGCGAGCCACGTCAAGCGTGAGCTGCCCGGGGCGCTCCTCCCGAACCTCTGCACCACGGTGATGCTCCGCGGCGCTCGTGCGGGCGCGGAGAACGCGCATGACGTCGCGCGTGTAGACTCGGGCGATGAGTAAGGACGCTGCTCCCCCGGCTGCACCGCCCGCCCCACCTGCGCCGCCCATCTGGTTGCTGCTCGTACGGGTCCTGTGCCTTCTGCTCAGCGCAGCAGGAGTGCTCGGCGTGCTCATCGCGACGCTCGCGATGGACGCCGGGCCGAGCACGGGCGGCGAGATCGCGGTCTATGCGGCGATGTCGGGCATCGCGACGCCGCTCGTCGCCGCGGGCAGCATCGACGCGCGCCCGGCATCGCTCGCGTGGCTGCTGCTTCCGGCCGCGTCGGGAGTCCTGTTCGTATATGGCGTGGTCACGTTCTTTTCGCGCTGACGCGGGCGCGTGCGGCGGCGATCGCCTCGTCCTCGCTATCACGGTCTTGATGGTGGCTTGCTCTGGTGCGACGTCGGCGCCTGAGGCGGTGTCGCCAGCGCCGCCGCCTTCGGCGCCGGTGGCTTGTGCGACTGACGCCGATTGTCAGGCTTGCGCGGTCGACACGTGCCGCTGTGTGGCGGTGGCGGGGCGATGTGCGCACCGGTGAGGGTGCCGTGCCTCGCGTATGCGTGCATGGACGAGGCTTTCGCCGACCCATCTCCTGATCCGTGTAGAGTCCGGCGCATGAAGATCACCATCGTCGGTCCCGGAAAGCTCGGAAGTGGGCTCGCAAAGCTGTGGGCACGGAAGGGCCACGAGCTCGTCATCACCTTCTCGCGCGATCCAGCGAAGCTCGACGTCCTCGCCAAGGAGCTCGGCGCGCGCGCGCTCCCCGTGAAGGAGGCGGTCGCTGCGAGCGACGTGATCGTGCTCGCCACGAAGTGGGCGCTCGTCTCCGAGGTCGTGGCGCAAGCGGGGTCGCTCGCGGGGAAGATCGTGATCGACTGCACCAACACGATGAGCCCGCGCAAGACTGCGGACGGGCAGCCGGAGACGCGCTCGTGCGCCGAGGTGCTCGCCGCGATGGCCCCGGGCGCCCGCGTCGTGAAGACGTTCAACCAGGCCTTCGAGCAGCTGCTGGGGGCCGAGTCCCGCCTCTTCGCCGGCGTGAAGCCCACGATGTTCCTCTGCGGCGACGACGCCGACGCGAAGAAGGTCGTTTCGCAGCTGGTGGAAGACACCGACTTCGAGGCCGTCGACGCCGGGCCGCTCGAGAACGCGCGCTACATCGAGGCCTACGCGATCCTCGTGATCCGACTCGGTCATCAGCTCGGCCTCGGCACCGACTTCGCGATGAAGCTCATGCGACGTTCTCCGCCGCCACCCGTCACGGCGTGATCTGGATGCGGCGAGCGCGGGCGTCGCCAACCTCGACGTCGATCTCGGCGCCGAAGGGCTGACCGCCACGCTCGTGCTCGAGACTGCGTCGACGGCGGTGCACGCCGCAGAGCTCGACGCGGCCGGCGTGATCGGCGGCGGGGACCGCGCTTGGATGGATCACGTCGCGCCTCACGCGCGGCGAGACATCGGGCCTGCGAAGCTCACGCTCGAGGACGGCTGGGTCGAGATCGGTTGGAAGGAGATCCCGACCTCCGATCCGATCGCGCGCGCGGCCGATCTCCTCGCGACCCTCGCGACGGGCGCGGGCCCCGCCTATCGCTGAGCGCGCGTGAGGGTGCTGGAGACGGTCACCGCTCCTCGGGACCGCGCTCCGACTCACCTTGGAGCGCTCGCGCCGGCTTCGATACGAGACCTGGCCAGGGCGATGTCTGTCCGCGATCCTGTTCGGCCTTCGCACGTTCGGCGAGGGCGCTCACGCGCGCGTGGAGCGCCTCGCGGAGTGGGCCTTCGGCGGCCTCGACGACGTGCGTCCCCCAGGCCTCGCGTGCGAGGGCGGGGCTTCGTTCCCAGCGCGAGAGCAGCGCTTCGAACTCGGTCGTCGCGCGTGCCACGTCGTTCGCGCGAAGCCAGCACCAAGCGCGCTGCTCCAGCAAGTGCTCGTACCGCCACGCGCGTGCTCCGGTGAAGAAGGCAGGCGGTAGGTCGGCGTACCCGAGCGCCGCCTCTCGCCACCGCTCGAGATCCTGCAGGCAGTGCGCGCGGTAGAGGAGGGACCAGGCGTGGGCGGGGTCTCTCACGAGAGCCTGCTCGAAGCCCTCGAGCGCAACGGCGGGCCCTCCGCTGCGATCGCCGTAGCGGAGGCGGCCGAGCGTGAACCACGGATCGGGCGAGTCGGGCGCGCATCGAATCGCCTCGCTGCAAGCGTCCGATGCGACGGCCCGCATCCGCGCGAGCGCTGCGTCACGGTGCGGATGGGCGCCGGGCCCACCGGTCTGGAGCGCCTCGGCGCACCTTCGCGCGCTCACGGCGCGGGATCGATGGACCGAAGCGTCGTCGGTCGCGAGCTTCAGAGCCGCCCGGTAGATCCGATCGAGCGCGAGCCACGCACGCGGCTGCTCGTCGCTCGCGACGAGCGTGGCTTCGAGCCAGGCGGCGACCTGCCGGAGGCGCTCTTCGGGCGCGAGCGCGATCTCGGCCGTCGCGCGGAGGATCTCGTCGAGCTCGAGCGTCTCGATGCGTGCCGGATCGCCGCGCGGACCGTGGTGGTCGAGCCAGTCGGCGAGCGTCTCGTCCGGAGCGGAGGGCTCGACCGTACGGCGCCGCTCGGCGTCGAGACGCCCGCGTTGGTGAGCGCGATCCCGCTGCGCGACGAGGCCCGACAGCACTCTGGACCGCGGCATCGGAGATCACGATAGCAGGCCGCGCGTTCGTCCCGCACTACCGAGTCTGCTCAGCCGTTCACGATGGGCGCTGCGCTCGTGAGCGTGCGCAAGAGCGCGACCTTCAGGTCGATGCCGGTGGTCACTGGTGGCACGGCCTCTGGGTGCGCGTGCGCGAAAGCCAGGAGCGGCTCGATGCGATCCGTACCGAGCAAGAGATCTCTGACGAGCGCCACTCGGTAGAGACGGTCAGGATCGAGCGGGGCGCCGGCGAGCGTGACGAGCTCCTCTTGCTCGTCCATCTGCGCGCCGTCGTCGACCTGGAGAAAGCCGCCCGTTCCGCCGAGCGTGGTGCGCGAGTAGCGGATCGCGTCGCGCAGGACCGCGCCGGGCAGCGACGCGACGACGACCTCGTTGTCGAACGGCAGCTCCTCTTGGAAGTCGGCGTACGTCAACCGCCCTCGCCTCGCAGTGCCGCCGCGGAGACCGCCGCCGTTGAAGATCCCCGCTTCGGCGCCGAGCGTGTCGCGCAGTCGCGAACACACGAAGCCTCCGAAGCTCGTCTGCTTGTGCCGCGCACCGACCGACGAGAGCACTTCTCCCTCGGGCAGGATGAGGAGGGTCCGGGCCTCGAGCACGCGCACGGCTTCGAGGTGTGCGTCGACGCGGGCGCGCATCGCCGGGTCCTCCGGATAGCCGGCGACCGGCTCGAGGCGCACCTCGGTCGTCACCTTCACGGCACCACGCTCGCTGGCGTCGAGCGACAGCGTCGCCACCACTGCGGAGGTCGCGTTCATCGGCGCCTTCGCGAGCGGCGCGCGATGATCCGTCTCGAGGAAGCCATCGTGCTCGTGCCCGCCGAGCACGATGTCCACCACGCCGAGCTCCGCGAGCGCGCGATCGTCGGTCATCCTCTGGTGGGTCAACGCCACCACGGCCACGCAGCCGTCCGCGCGCAGTCGCATCGCCTCCCGCGCCGCCGACTCGTTCGTTGCCTGCACATCGGCGCCTCCGAACGGCGGACGGTGGTAGAGCGCCGAGTCGCCGTTCACGACGCCGACAAGACCGACGCGCAGCGCGCCGACGTGGATCACGTCGGAGATCACGTGGCGTCCACGAAAGCCCACGACGTTGGTGAGGAGCACCTTCGCCGAGAGCTCCCCGAGACGTGCAAAGAGGTCCTGCGTCTCGAGGTCGTCCTCGTGATTGCCCAGCGTCACGTGCGTCACCCCGAGGGCATTCAGACAGTCCACCATCCCGCGCCCCGCATCCAAGCTCGAGAGGAGGCTCGGCGCGAGGAAATCACCCGCCACCGTGACGAGCAGCCGATCCGGCGCGTCGATCGTCCTGGCCGCTTGGATGAGGCTCGCGAGCCTCGGCAGCTCCTCGAGCGAATAAACGTCGTTCACGCCGACGACGCGGAGTCGCAAGGTCGTCGTCGCGGGGCGCTCGCTCATCGGATGCGGAGCCTATACCACCGAGCGAGCTCCGAGCTCCGAGCTCTGGTCTCGGTCAGATCCAGAAGAGCGGAAGGAGCGACAGAGCGGCGAGGGACAGGAGCAAGACGAGGCTCCTGATCCCGGTCTGGCGGTCGGCAAAGACGTAAGCGTAGATGGCCTTCAACACGTTGTTGCTGGCCGCCGCGATGACGATCGCCGTCGCAGCGACCGGGAGCGGCGTCATGTCCCTGCCGCCCTGTGCGAGACCGAGGATGAACGGGTCGACGTCGGTGAGCCCCATGACAGCGGCGAGAGCGTAGAGGCCGGCGCTGCCCAGATAGGAATGTGCGAGGTTCGTCAGCGCGAGGATGACGACGAACGCGGCCGCGAACAGAAGCGCCGTCCCGATCTCGAGCGGGTTCTTCGCGGGGACGGCCGCTCGAAGCATGTCGTCTCCGTCGTCCGGGCGTCTCGAGACCAGCCATCCCACGAGCCCTCCGACCACGGCGAGGGTCACGAACGGGATCGCGAGCATCCACGCGAGCGATCGGTCGAAGAAGGCGAGGAGGAGGACGAGGCGCAGGTACATGACGCTCGACGCGGCGAGAATGCTCCCGGAGAACAGGTTCGGCCGCGGCGTCTGCTTCGCTTGGCGAGCGAGCACGACGGTCGTGACGGTGGACGAGTACGCGCCACCGAGGACCGCCGAGAGCAGGACTCCACCACGTCCTTTGAGGAGTCGCTGGAGCAGGTAGCTCGCGAACGAGACACCGCTCACCGCGACGACGACCAGCCAGGCCTTGAACGGATTGAAGTGAAGGTCCGTGAACTCGTGGTTCGGGATGACGGGCAGGATCACGAAGCACAACAACGCGAACTTCGCGACCGTGACGATCTCGCTCGAAGCGATACGCTTCGTCAGCCCTTCGAGCCCGTTCTTGAGCTCGAGGAGCAGCACGCTCACCACACCGACGGTCGTCGCGAACCAATAGTGTTCTTGGTGCACGAGCCCGCCGACGACATAGGTCGCGAGCGCAGACACCTCCGACGTGAGCCCGGCCGACGGGTCCAGCGAGCACTTGTGATAGTAGGACAGCATCATGAGTCCGCCGACCACCGCGAAGCCCAGCAGCCAGGGCCAGAGGGAGGCGTCGGACATGAACGCGAGCGCGTAGCTGACGATCCCGATGAGCGGAAACGTCCTCACGCCGCCAAAGCTGAAGTGCCCCGCCTGCTGCTTGTGCTCTTCGCGCTCGAGGCCGATGAAGAAGGCGATCGACATCACCAGCGCGAGGTGAAGCGCGTCCGCGGGCAGAATCTCGAGCAGGTCGGCGAGCATGTCCTTGCGGGTCCCTTCAGCGCACGTCGATGACGACGTCGCCCTCGAGGATCGCATACCCCGAGCGCGCCCCGCTGGCGAAGGCAATGGCCGACTGGAAGCCCCGCAGCTCTCGGGATGTACTTTCCGCCAGGTCGAGCTGGAGCACGTCGTCGATCAGCGAGAAGGCGCGGGCCATCTTGGGGTCCGAGTGGTTGCGCTTCGAACCGGTCGAGCGGGTTGATCATTGTCGCGCACGAGGGCGCGCGGCAGATCCGTCCGGGCGGCTCGATCACGTTCTTCTCGGGCGGCGCGAACCGGCGCGCGATGAAGGGCGATCTCACCGGGCACGCTGCGGACCAGCTACTGGACCGGTGTGCCCGACCAGCAGCTCGAGCAGATCTTCGGTCACATGGCCGCGGCCCTCCCCGCAGGCCGCGTCGGTACTCCGGACGACATCGCGAACGCCGTCCTGTTCCTGCTGACGACCGGCTACGTGACCGGGACCGTGCTCGTGGTCGACGGCGGTCTCCCGCACGCTTCGCTCTGACGCGGTGCGGTGGGGCCGGGCCATCACACGGCGTCCGTCCGCGACGCGGCTATGCTCGCGTCCGATGAACCACCAACGTCTTCTCGGCGCCGCGGTGGTGCTGTTCGCCTTGGCGTGCGGTGCGGCCGCACAGCCAGCCGGGACGACGGCGCGCGCGGTCTCGGAGGCCCCACCGAGCGTCGCAGAGCTCACGTCGGCGCTTCACATCGGTCGCCCGATCGACGACGCGGCGATCACGATGGCCGAGCTCGACGGTGCCCCGCCTCGCGAAGCCGTGATGACGGGCAACATCGCGTCGGGCGAGGTGCACCACGCGTACGTATGGATCCTTCGGCACGGCGATGAGGGGTGGTCCGCCGTCGCGTCGGAGATGACTCCGCTCGACGATCCGGGAACGTTCGAGGCGTCTCCGGGCGCATCGACGCTGCACGTGATGCACGTCGACGGGTCTCGCGACGTCGTGTTCGTGCGATTCGAGAACGCGCAGGGCGGGTACGACCCGCGCACGTTCGATGTCGAGGTAGCGGCGCTCGTGCTCGACGGAGACCGCTTGTCGCGCGCGTGGCATTGCCGCACGACATCGCTCGTGGAGTCGGGGCCCGAGCGCGAGACGGTCTCCGACGAGGAGCGCGCCATCACGTTCGACGACGAGGCGCAGACGCTCGAGGTGGTCGAGTCGAGCCCCACGGCGGGGCGCGCGCTCTATTCATATGCGAACGGCCGCTGGAGCACGGACGGGGCGAACCCCTGCGGAGAGTAGCGACGAGTCCCACAGATCCACGAAGGCGTCGCGCGTCGCCAGGGCGTCGTGTCGACCGCAGCAGCGTGCCGGCGACTGCGGAGGTCAGAGACGTCCCGCTCAGAGCGTCTCGAGGTACGCGACCAGATGGTCAATCGCCGCCGCGTCGAGATCGGACCTGTGCCCGGTGTAGCTCTCCGCCACCGCACGTGCCGAAACGATCGCGCAGAGTCGGAGCACAGCCGTCGTGGAGATCGGGCGCTCGCGAGGCGACTCCTCGGAGACAGGGCACCTGGAACTCTCCATCCGTGCCCACGTCGAGCCGGCGGCGGCGTCGTCGACGACGAGCCGACGATCCTCAAGGTGGTCGCGTTGCTGCTGTCGCGCGAGCACGACGTCACGTCGGAGCCCAGCGCACGCTCGGCTCTCGCCCGCATCGAGCGAGGTGAACGCTACGACGTGATCCTGTGCGATCTGATGATGCCCGAGATGACCGGAATGGCGCTCCACGAGCGGCTCACGCAGCTGGCTCCCGAGCAGGCGGCTGCGATGCTCTTTCTCACCGGCGGCGCGTTCACACCGCTGGCGCGCGCGTTCGTCGAGCGCTTCCCGGACGTCACGATCGAGAAGCCGTTCAGTGGAGCCGAGCTCCTCGCGCGCGTACGGCGCCGCATCGGGTGAGCGACGTCGTCAGGTAGGTACGCCGCGAGCGTCATTCGAAGGTGTACGCCGCCCCGCTCTGGCTTGCGCTGTCCGTGTCTGTGCCGTCCACCCCCGTGGCGGAGCCGTCCTCGCCCCGGGCACCGATGACGATGACAGTGCCGGAGACTGCGACGCTCCACCCTGCCGCATCGCCGTCACCCGCGTTCGGGGCCTTGAGGTAGGCCGCCTGGCTCCATCCCTCATCGCTCCGCACGAACGCGTACGCAGCGCCGCTGTCCGTGCTCGCGTCGCTCGCTCCGTCTCCGTCCACGAGGCGGGCCGCCGAGTCCTCTCGCCAGGCGCCCACGACGAGCGTGTCGCCCGAGAGCGCGATGCTGCATCCGAACCGATCGTCCGAGCCCGTGTTCGATGCCTTCAGATAGGCCTCTTGCGCCCACACGCCGACGTCGCGGGAGAAGACATAGACCGCGCCGCTGTCGAGGACGTCGTCGCGCGTTGGATCGCCGTTCGCACCGGTCGCACCGCCATCCTCGTTGTGACCGCCGACTGCGATCGTGTCACCGGAGATCGCGACGCTCCAACCGAAGTCGTCGCCAGCATGGGTGTTCGATGCCTTCAGATAGGCCTCTTGCGCCCAGTGCCCGCCGCCCCGTCTGAACACATACGCGGCGCCGGAGTACATCGCGACCTCGACCCCGGCATCTCCGTTCACGCCGACGGCGGTGCTGCTCTCGAGCGGCGAGCCCACCACGATGACGTCGCCGTCGATCGCAACGCTCCAACCGAACTGGCTGTCCGACGCAGTGTTGGATGCCTTGAGATAGGCCTCTTGGGCCCACGTCGTGCCGCGCCGTCCAAACGCATAGGCGGCCCCACTCTGCGCGAACACGTTTCGTGACTGATCACCGTCGACGCCCGTTGCGTCACTTGCTTCCGTGACCGCGCCGACGACGATCGTCTCACCGGAGATCGCGACGCTGAACCCGAACTGATCCGATGCATCGGTGTTCGAGGCCTTCACGTAGGCCTGCTGTGTCCACACGCCGCCGGTCCTCACGAACACGTACGCGGCCCCGCTCCAGGGAGCCGCGGTGCTGCCCTGATCGCCGTCGATCCCGGTCGCGGCGCTGCTCTCGCCGGGTGAGCCCACGACGATCGTGTCACCGGAGATCGCGACGCTCGTGCCGAACGAGGCATGTCGTCTTGCGTTGGATGCCTTCAGGTACGCCTGCTGGACCCACGTCGCGCCGCGCCGGACGAACACGTACACCGCTCCGCTGGCCTCGGCCGAGTCGGACGGTGCCTCGTCGCCGTCTACACCGGTCGCGCCGCCGCTCTCCCTGGGCGCGCCGACTACGATCGTGTCGCCGTCGATCGCGACGTCGTAGCCGAGCTCGCTCCCGTCGTGGGTGCTCGACTGTTTCAGGTAATGAGTGCGCTCGGCGCGAAGAGCGAGTGCGGCGTCGACCACGGCGTGCGGCCCTGATTCGAGCGACGCGTCGCCCGTGGCCACGTGCGATGCGTTGCAGGCGAGAGTGCACGCGACGAGCCCGGCAGCGAACGTGGAAGTGACCCGGGGCGACATCGAGCGACACGAAGCACCGTCCGTTCCGTCGCGATCGGGGCCGAAACGAGCGAGGCCGCCTGCCCAGTCGTCAACTTTCGTCGCGCGCCCCGTGCATCGCCGCACCGACCGATCAGAGCGTCTCGAGCAGACAGAGACGACCTCGGCGGAACCTGGATGGTTCATGAGCGCCTCTGCGCACCGAGGTGCTTCCCGAGCGCCGCCGAACGGTAGCAGGAGGGCGAGCGACGAAGGAGGCCGCGAGCTACGGCATCGGCAGCGCGCCCGTGCGGTACGGAAGGCGGAACACCTCGCCCGCGCAGCCGTCGATCACGGGCGTGAACTGCAGGATGATCGTCGTGTTGGCCGGCACGTCCGCGAAGAACGGGTTCTCGATCATCACATCCACGGTCGTCGCCGTGGGATTGATCGAGGGCGCGATCGACGCCAGCGGGACCACGCGCGCGCTGCTCGTCCCACCGTCGGGCACCGGCGACGGGACACCGCCGTCGTCCAGCTGACCGAGGAGCGCCGAGAGATCGATCCGGGGCTGCGCGGGCGTCATCGCGCCGCAGGTCTCGAAGGTCACCGTCACGTGGGCGGTCGCCGTCGGATCCCCGATCGGGATCGCGGCGGGCCCGAAGGTCGCGTCCACGATCTGCGCGTACGTGTACGGACGACACGCGTCCACGTACTCACCGCGGCAGCTCCGCACGAAGCGCGGCTCCAGCGGCGCGGGACTGCAGGCAGAGAGCGTCAGCACCGCAGCGCTCAGCACGACGACGCCCAGCGCGCGCGTCATGGCCGAGACGACCGCGCGGGCTGCTCGGCCTCGGCGGCCGGGATCGCGGGGGGCTCGAGCGGCTTGTCGTCCACCAGGCGCGAGGGCCGGCCCGTCGCGCGACGGGACAGATCGAGGATCGCCTCGAACACGCCGATCGAGATGTAGCCAGCCAGCAGCCAGACGAGCGCGAAGCTCGGATGGAAGCTGAGCGCGATGGCGATGGTCGACCCGATCGTCAGGAGCACGAAGAGAACGCTCGTCACGGAGAGCTTCACTTCCTTGAACGAGCGGAACTTGATGGTGCTCACCATGAAGAACGAGAGCGCGAGGACCACGCCGAGCACCACGAACGGCTCTGCGTGGAGACGCCCCGTCACCGCGAAGTTCGCGACGACGAGCGACACCACGATGCCCGCGGCGCCCGGGATCGGGAGACCGAGGATGAACTTGCTCGGCTTCTTCGGAGCGCCGCCCACGCCCATCGCGAGGACGTTGAAGCGCGCGAGCCGGATGGCGCCGCACGCGAGGAACACGAAGCTCGCGAAGATGCCGGCCACGCCGAGCTGGTGGAGCGACCACCTGTAGATCAGCACAGCGGGCGCGACGCCGAACGAGACGATGTCGGCGAGCGAGTCGATCTGCACGCCGAACGCGCTCTGCGTCTTGGTCAGGCGCGCGACACGACCGTCGATCGTGTCGAAGAACATCGCGAAGACGATCAGCAACGCGGCCTTGTAGAAGGCATCGGCAGAGACGTCGCCGCCGAGCTCGATGCCGTTCCCCCCCGAGGCGGACGCACCAGGCATCGCCGGCACCGGGATGGACGCGATGGTGCAGACCAGGATCGCGTAGAAGCCGCAGAAGATGCTCGAGAGCGTGAACAGGTTCGGCAGGATGAACAGGGTCTTGCGGAGGTTGACGCGCATCTCTCTCGTATCCTCCTTGCCGCGTGCCCCCCGAAGAGAACCGAACGCGAAGCCCGAAGCGGTCGAAGGTGCCCCCGAACGAGGCCTTTGCCAAGCCGAAGCTCGTCCGCCCTACTCCATGGGGCCTACTCCACGAGATCGTCCGGAGGCGCCATGTCGGCCGCCTCGAGGCTCAGCGCGACCTGACAGGCGAGCGCGTGATTGCGGAGCCGGACCGAGCCCGTCATCGCGTACGCGCGCTCGAACGACTGCCTCGCTGCGACGAATTCGCCCGCCTCGTACTCGAGCGTGCCGCGCGCTTCGAGCACGCGCGGTCCCTCCACCTCGGCGTAGTGATCGAGCGCCATGAGCCGCATCGAGAGCGGCGCAGGCCCGCCTTCGAGCGCGAGCCAGCCGTGGTACGCGCGCAGCCGGATCGGGTCCATTCCCTCCGTCATCGGGCGACCGTGGATCGCGTTCCAACGCGCGGTGAAGAGCGCGCGCAGGGCGATCTCGGGGGCCACGCGCCGACCATCGAGGATGGCCCCGTAGCGAACGAGCATGAGCGGGAACAAGCCCAGCTCGCTCGCGCGCTCGGTCGCGTCGAGCTCGCCGTCCTGTCCCGTCGAGCGCAGCGCCGGGAGCATGCGCGAGACGTCGCGCGCGCGGATCCTCGCGATCGCATCCTCGCCGTCGGCCGCCACGATCTCGTCCATGACCGCGCTCATCTCGAGGCGTCGCCCCGCCGCGGCCTCGGGCGAGTCGTCGGCGTGGACCTCGCGCAGGCCGTGCTCGAGGTAGAGCCGGCGACGGTGCTGCTCGAGCTCGTCGTCCGGCGCCGCGGCAGCGAGGGCCTCTTCCTCCGCGATCGAAGCGCGTACGGCCGGAGCCGGCAAGACCAGCCCGGGCATCTCGAGCGGACGGGCCGCGCGCGGGCTGGCCCAGTACGAGACGAGCGCGGCGGGGATGACGATCGCGAGGATCAGGCCGACCCGCTCCGCGCGCTCGTTTCCTTTCGCTGCGTCCGTCATGTTTCGTCCTCGATCTTTCGATCGTGCTCCGCGCGAACGAGCCCGCGCGGGTATAGTCGGGTCGAGCCTAAGCGAGCGGTGGCGATCGGAGAAACACGAATCGGTCACCGCGCCGGAGCCGACCCTTGACCATTCAGCGCCAGTACGACCGCTACGATCTCGTCCTCCCGCTCGTCCTCGTTCATGGCGATCGCCAGATCCCGGCGACGAGCCGCAACATCAGCCTCGGCGGCATGCTCGTCGACGGCACGACGGACCTTCCGTTCGGAACCGAGCTGAAGGTTCGCATCCACCTGCCGGCGATGAAGGAGAGCTCCGATCTGCCGGCGACGATCCGCTGGATCCGCGACGGAGCGATCGGCCTCCAGTTCGGCATGCTGCGCGCCAAGGAGACGTGGGCGCTGAACCAGCTGGCGAAGCCGGCCTGAAGGCTGGCTCTCTCTTCGCGGACGTCGCTCACGCAGCAGCGTGAGGATTCCGACTGAATGGCCCTTCATTCCGTCCGCGATTGGCTCCAGAGTCCCTCGCGTGCGAGAAGGCGCGCGCGGCAAGCCACGCCGTCGTGACCCGCGGACCGCGCCGACAGAGGAGAAGAGATGGATCTCTCGTTCACGCCCGAGCAGGAAGCCTTTCGAGGCGAGGTGAAGCGCTTCATCGAGAGCGAGATGCCCGCGCACCTCCGCAAGAAGACGGAGATGGACAGCCACTTCGAGATGTCCGAGGTGATGGAGTGGCACCACGTCCTCGCGAAGAAGGGCTGGATCGCGCCGCACTGGCCGAAGGAGGTCGGCGGGACGGGCTGGGACGCCGCGCAGCGGTTCATCTTCGGCGAAGAGCTCGAGAAGTCCGGCGCGCCGCAGCTCTCGCCCTTCGGCCTCTCGATGGTCGGCCCGCTGATCATCCAGTTCGGTAACGACGCGCAGAAGAAGCGCTTCCTGCCGAAGATCCTCAGCGGCGAGGAGAAGTGGTGCCAGGGCTACTCCGAGCCGGAAGCCGGGAGCGATCTCGCGTCGCTGCGCACGACGGCCGTCGACGACGGCAAGGGCAACCTCGTCGTCAACGGCCAGAAGACCTGGACCACATACGCGCAGTACGCCGACTGGATCTTCTGCCTCGTTCGCACGAACCAGGGCGTGAAGAAGCAGGCGGGCATCTCGTTCCTGCTCATCGACATGAAGACGCCCGGCGTCGTCGCGAAGCCGATGCTCACGACGGGGCACACGACGGCGTTCTGCGACACGTACTTCGACAACGTCGTCGTGCCGAAGGAGAACGTCGTCGGGCCGATCGACGGCGGCTGGTCGATGGCCAAGGCGCTCCTCGGCCACGAGCGCACGATGATCGGCGCCGTCGGCTCGAGCACGCGCGCGCTCCACCGCGTGAAGCGGATCGCGAAGAGCACGATCATCGACGGCAAGCCGGCGCTGGAGCACCCGGGGTTCCGCGGGAAGATCGTCCGACTCGAGATCCGACTCGAGTCGCTCCGCATCCAGAACTATCGCGCGCTCGCGGGTGCGCAGCTCGGCCACGCGCCCGGGCCGGAGAGCTCGATCCTGAAGATCCGCGGCTCGGAGATCCTCCAGCAGTGCTTCGAGCTCGCGATGGAGATCATGGGGCCGTCGAGCGTCAGCTGGTTCAACGAGCCGGGCGTCGTGAGCGACCTCGAGCAGTGGGTCGGCTCCGCGTTCAACTACCTGCGTGCGACGACCATCTACGGCGGCTCGAACGAGATCCAGCGAAACGTGATCGCGAAGTGGATCCTCGGGCTTCCGTCCACGACGAGCTGATCCGAAACGTCCGCGTCGAGCGAAGCAGGAGTTGCCATGGATTTCGAACTGACTCAGGAACAGCGGATGCTCGCCGATGCGGCGGGCAGCTTCGCCAAGAAGAGCTCCCCGGTGGAGCGCTTTCGCAAGCTCCGCAGCACGGCGGAGCGCGATGCCGTCGAGGGAGGCTGGGAGAAGAAGGTATGGCGCGAGATGGCCGACCTCGGCTGGCTCGGCCTCTTCTTCCCCGAGAGCGCAGGCGGCCTCGACCTCCGCTTCTTCGACGCATCGCTCGTCATCGAGAAGCTGGGGACGACGCTCGTACCCGAGCCGATCATCGCATCGGTGGTGCTCGCCGGCGGCGCCGTGCTCGGTGCCGCGTCTCCGGCGCAGCAGAAGCACCTGCTCGAGCCGATGATCGAGGGAAAGACGAGCCTCGCGCTCGCCTGGCAGGAGCTGGCGAGCCGCTACGACGTCAGCGCCATCGAGACGACCGCGAAGAAGACGGCGACGGGGTTCTCGCTCTCGGGCGAGAAGGTCTTCGTCGAGAACGGCCACGTGGCGGACACCCTGATCGTCTCGGCGAAGACGGACGCCGGGATCGCGCTGTTCGGAGTCGATCCGAAGGCGAAGGGCGTCTCGATCCAGACGATCAAGACCATGGACGGCCGCGCGGCGGCGATGGTCCGGCTCGCGAACGTCGAGGTCGCGGCGGATCGCCTCCTCGGCGAGCCCGGCGAGAAGGCCGTGCACGCGCTCGAGGCTGCGCTCGACATGGCCGCGGCAGCCGCCTGCGCCGAAGCGGTGGGCATCGCGAGCACCGTGCTCGACATGACCGTCGCCTACCTCAAGGCGCGCAAGCAGTTCGGCGTGCCGATCGGCAGCTTCCAGGTGCTCCAGCACCGCGCGGTCGACATGTTCGTCGAGGTCGAGCTCCTGCGCAGCACGGCGATCCTCGCGGCGGTGAAGGCCGACGATCCGGACCGCGAAGAGCGACGGCGCGCCGTCTCGGTCGCCAAGGCGCAGCTCTCGGTCGGAGGCAAGCTCGTGGTCCAGCAGGCAGTGCAGCTGCACGGCGGCATCGGCATCACGGACGAGCACGACGTGGGCCTCTATTTCAAGCGGATGACGACGCTCGCGGCGCTCTACGGAGACGAGGAGCACCACCTCGCGCGCTACGCCGCTCGACCCGCGTTCGAAGGCTGAAAACAGCTGCGACGCAGTGGTTCGACGCAGTGCGTCGAAGCCGATTGTCCGCGCCCGTGGATGACGGAACGATGACACACGTTGCGTAGGGCCCAAGCTATGCCAGAAATCCGGCCCTTCGGCCGGATGCGCGCGGCGTCCGAGCGACTCCGAATCACCATCCTGCATCGAGAGAAAGGACTCTAGGCGACATGACGGAGCCGAAGTTCGAGCCCATCGCCATCGTCGGAGTCTCTGCCCTGTTCCCGGGATCCGTGAACAAGACCGGCTTCTGGCGAGACATCCTCGCAGGCAAAGATCTGCTGACGGAGATCCCCGAGTCGCACTGGCTGATCAGCGACTACTACGACGCCGATCACACGAAGCCGGACAAGACCTACGCGAAGCGCGGCGCGTTCCTCTCGGACATCCCCTTCGATCCGATGGAGTGGGGCATCCCGCCGAGCATCCTTCCGCAGACCGACACGACGCAGCTGCTCGGGCTGATCGTCGCCAAGCAGGTCCTCGAAGACGCGCTGAGTGGTCACAAGGGCGAGGGTGGGCAGTTCGCATCGATGGATCGCAGCAAGGTCAGCTGCATCCTCGGCGTGACGAGCGGGCAGGAGCTGATGGGCTCGATGGTCGCGCGCCTCCAGCGCCCCGTGTGGGTGAAGGCGCTCCGCGAGCAGGGCCTCCCGGAGAGCGAAGTCATCGCGGTCTGTGATCGGATCTCGGCGAGCTACACGAAGTGGGAAGAGGCGAACTTCCCGGGGCTCCTCGGCAACGTCGTCGCGGGGCGCATCGCCAACCGGCTCGACCTCGGCGGCACCAACTGCGTCACGGACGCGGCGTGCGCGTCGACGTTCAGCGCGATGAACATGGCCGCCAACGAGCTCGCGCTCGGGCAATCGGATCTCGTGATCGCAGGCGGCTGCGACACGATGAACGACATCTTCATGTACATGTGCTTCTCGAAGACGCCGGCGCTGAGCCCGACGGGCGACTGCCGGCCCTTCAGCGCGGACGCGGACGGGACGATGCTGGGCGAAGGCCTCGGCATGGTCGCGATGAAGCGGCTCTCGGACGCCGAGCGCGCGGGCGATCGCATCTATGCGGTCCTGCGCGGCATCGGCTCGAGCTCGGACGGAAAGGCGCTCAGCGTCTACGCGCCGCTCTCGAAGGGCCAGGCGAAGGCCGTTCGACGCGCGTACGCGGTCGCGGGCTACGGGCCGGAGACCGTGGAGCTGATCGAAGCGCACGGCACCGGGACGAAGGCCGGCGACGCGGCGGAGTTCGAGGGCATCAAGACGGTGTTCGACGAGAGCGGCCGCAAGGATCGCAACTGGTGCGCGCTCGGCTCCGTGAAGTCCCAGATCGGCCACGCGAAGAGCGCTGCCGGCGCGGCGAGCTTCATCAAGACCGTCCTCGCGCTGCACCACAAGGTGCTGCCCCCGACGATCAAGGTGGAGAAGCCGAACCCGAAGATGGGGATCGAGGACAGCGCGTTCTATCTGAACACGAAGACGCGCCCGTGGATCCGCGCGAAGGATCACCCGCGGCGCGCGGGCGTGAGCAGCTTCGGCTTCGGGGGGACGAACTTCCACCTGACTCTCGAGGAGTACGTGGGCCCGGGCGAGGAAGCGCCGCGCTCGCGGACCGCCGACGCGGAGCTCGTCCTCGTGGGCGCGAAGGACGCAGCGAGCCTGAGCCAGGCCCTGAAGTCGCTCGCGAGCGAGATCGAGGCGGCGCTGAAGGACGAGCGCACGGGGATGCTGCCGTTCCTCGCCCGTCGATCGCAGGAGGCCTTCGAGGTCTCGCTCGCGCAGAAGGGGAGCGAAGCGCGCGTCGGAGTCGTCGCGACGGACGACCAGGATCTGATCGCGAAGCTCCGCGCCGCGGCCGACAAGGTGCTCGCGGGCAAGGCGTTCTCTCTACCGAACGGCATCCACTTCGAGAGCGGCGCTCACGAAGGCAAGGTCGCGTTCCTCTTCCCGGGTCAGGGCAGTCAGTCGATCGGCATGAGCCGCGACGTCACCATGACGTGGGACGCGGCGCGCTCGGCGTGGGATCTGTCCTCGAACGTGCCGATGGGCAGCGCGGTGGAGGCGCTCCACGAGGTCTGCTTCCCGAAGCCCGTCTTCGACGCGGCGGCCACCGAGGCCCAGCAGAAGAAGCTGACCGCCACCGAGTGGGCACAGCCCGCGCTCGGCGCCGCCAGCCTCGCGTACCTCCGGCTGATGGAGAGCATCGGGCTCCTTCCGTCTGCGGTCGCGGGGCACAGCTTCGGCGAGGTCATGGCGCTCTGCGCCGCGGGCGCGATCTCGGACGCGGACATGCTCACCGTCGCCCGCACGCGAGGTGAGCTGATGGCCGACGCCGGCCAGAAGACGCGCGGCGCGATGACCGCCGTCGTGCTCGACGCTGGGGCGCTGCGGACGCGGGTCGAGACGTCCGGTCTGAAGGTCGTGCTCGCGAACCACAACGCGCCCGATCAGTGCGTGCTGAGCGGGCCGACGGATGCCATCGAGGCGATCGAGGCATCGCTCAAGAGCGAGGGCGTGACCGTGAAGCGGCTCGACGTGGCGACGGCGTTCCACTCGGACGTCGTGAGCGCTGCGGCCGCCCCGTTCGGCGCGTTCCTCGACGGCGTGGCCTTCGCCGCGCCGCGCTGCGACGTGTTCGCGAACTCGTCGGCTGCGCCCTACCCCGCCGACGCGAAGGCTGCGCGCGCGCTGCTCGCGAACCAGCTGGCGCTGCCGGTGCGCTTCGTCGATCAGATCGAGGCGATGTATGCGGCGGGCGTCCGCACGTTCGTCGAGGTCGGACCGGGCGCCGTGCTGAGCGGGCTCGTGGGCAAGATCCTCGGAGACCGTCCGCACCGCGCGGTGCCGCTCGACAAGAGGGCCTCGCCGGACCGTCAGGCCCCGAGCCTCGCGCACTTCCACGGCGCGCTCGCCAGGCTCGCGGTGGCGGGGCTTCCGCTCAAGCTCGGCGCGCTCTGGGAGGCGTTCGAGGTCGCGAAGGATCCGCGCACGGCGCCGAAGCCGAAGATGAAGCTGATGCTCAACGGGTCGAACTACGGCAAGCCGTATCCGCCGAAGGGCGGCGCGAAGAGCCTGCCGAAGCCGAACCCCGAGCGCGCCCCCGCGTCGCTCACTCAGGGCTCTCTCGCGGCGCCGAGAGTCGCGCCTCCGAGCTCCACGCAAGCGAGCGGCGGGCTACAGAGCGTCGCCATCGCGAGCCAGCCGAAGCCGGCGGCGAAGACGACCACGAACGGCAACGGTCACGGCGCGAACGGCAGCGCGAACGGCCATCCGACCCAGCGAGCGAGCGCGCCCGCGTCCATCCCGAGCTCTCCCGTTTCGCCCTCCGTGACCCGTCCGGTGATCGCCATGACCCAGTCGAACAAGCCCGCTCTTCCGTCGTCCGCGCAGCTCGCGTGGATCCAGGCCTACCAGGAGTCACAGCGGCAGACCGCCGAGGCGCACGCCGCGTTTGCGAAGGCGATGGGGGACGCGCACGCGGCCTTCCTGCGCTCGGCCGAGACGAGCTTCGTCGGGCTCGCGAGCATGCTGACCGGGCAGCCGGCGACGCGTCCCGCCGCGTTCACGCCGCAGCCGTCGTACACGCCGCAGCCGTCGTACACGCCGCAGCCGTCGTACACCGCGCAGCCGTCGTACACCGCGCAGCCGTCGTACGCGCCCACGCCTTCGTACGCCGCTCCCGCGTTCACGCCGTCCCCCGCGTACACGCCGTCTCCCGCGTACACGCCCGCGCCCGCGCCCGTGGCGGCGCCGGTCGCCCCCGCTCCGGTGGCCGCCCCCCGTGCGTCGGCCGGCGCGCCTCCCGTCGATCTGATGCAGACGATGCTCGACGTCGTCGCGCAGAAGACGGGCTACCCCGTCGAGATGATCGGCATGGAGATGGAGCTCGAGGCAGATCTCGGCATCGACTCCATCAAGCGCGTCGAGATCCTCGCCGCCGTCCGCGAGAAGGCACCTGGTCTTCCCGATCTCGATCCGTCGGCGCTCGGTGCGCTGCGCACCGTCGGACAGATCGTCGAGCACCTCCAGCAGCACCTCCCCGGCGCGGCGGCCACGCCGGCGAAGGGCGCGCCGAGCGCCGCGGCGGCGAGCCCGCAGGCGAACGGCGCCCCGGTCGATCTGATGCAGCTCATGCTCGAGGTCGTCGCGCAGAAGACGGGCTACCCCGTCGAGATGATCGGCATGGAGATGGAGCTCGAGGCAGATCTCGGCATCGACTCCATCAAGCGCGTCGAGATCCTCGCCGCCGTCCGCGAGCAGGCGCCCGGCCTTCCCGATCTCGATCCGTCGGCGCTCGGCGCGCTGCGCACCGTCGGACAGATCGTGGAGCACCTCCAGAAGCACCTGCCGGCGAGCAGCGTCTCGGTCCCCTCGAGCGCGGCGACTGCTTTATCGGGGGCGGTCGCGAAGGCCGCGCCCCCGCATCGCTTCATCCTCCGCGCCGTGCGGCGCGCTGCGTCCGGGCTCGTCTCTCCGGCGCTCTTCTCCGCTTCGCGCGTGGTGATCACCGACGACGCGGCCGGCGTGGCGCAAGCGCTCGCCGTCGAGCTCGGTCACCACGGCGTCCGCGCCGAGGTCGTCTCCACGGTCCCCGCCGACGCCGACGCAGTGGTGCTCCTCGAAGGTCTCCGTCCGGCCGCGAGCATCGACCTCGCGCTCGCCAGCGACCGCGCGGCCTTCCAGTCGGCACGCGCCGTCGCGAAGCGCATGGCGAGCAATGGCGGCTTCTTCGCGACCGTGCAGGACACGGGCGGCGACTTCGGCCTCTGCGGCTGCCTCACGGAGCCCGTCCGCGCCTGGCTCGGCGGCATCGCAGGCCTCGCGAAGACCGCAGCGCAGGAGTGGCCGAAGGCGAGCGTGCGCGCGATCGATCTCGAGCGCGGCGGCCGTTCGCCGGAGCTCGTCGCGCAGGCGCTCGCCCACGAGCTCGTGCACGGCGGCCTCGAGCTCGAGGTCGGTGTCTCGGCGCGCGGAGAGCGCATCGTCCTCGAGAGCGTCCCGATGGCGCTCGAGAGCTCGCTCCCGCTCCTCCAGCCGGGTGACGTGGTGATCGCATCGGGCGGCGCACGCGGCGTGACCGCGGCGACGCTCATCGATCTCGCGCGCGCGACGAAGTGCCGGCTCGTCCTGGCCGGGCGCACCGCGCTCGAATCCGAGCCCGACGCAGCGCGCGGCCTGAGCGGCGACGCAGCGCTCAAGAAGGGCTTGCTCGAGGACGCGAAGAAGAGCGGCAAGGCCGTCACGCCCGCGCTGCTCGGCAAGCAGGTGGAGAGGATCCTCGCGAACCGCGAGGTCCTCGCGACGATCGCAGCGATCGCGGCCGTCGGCGGCGAGGCCCGCTACGTCCCCGTCGACGTCCAGGACGCGGCCGGCCTCGGCAAGGCGCTCGAGGAGGTCCGTGCGAGCTGGGGCCCGATCCGCGGGATCGTCCACGGCGCGGGCGTGCTCGCCGACAAGCTCATCGCGGAGAAGACCGACGATCAGTTCAACCGCGTGTTCGACACGAAGGTCACGGGGCTGCGCGCTCTGCTCACCGCGACGCAGAACGATCCGATCCGCGCGATCGCGCTCTTCTCGTCGGTCGCTGCGCGCACCGGCAACCAGGGCCAGGTCGACTACGCGATGGCCAACGAGATCCTGAACAAGGTCGCGGGCGCCGAAGCGGCGCGAAGGCGTGCCGAGGGCGAGCAGGTCGTCGTGAAGTCGCTCGGCTGGGGCCCGTGGGAAGGCGGGATGGTCACGCCCGCGCTCAAGGCGCACTTCGCGCAGCTGGGCGTGCCGATGATCTCGCTCGCGGGGGGCGCGAGGATGCTCGTCGACGAGCTCGCCACGGGGTCGGGCGGCGACGTGGAGCTCGTGCTCGGCGGCGAGCCGGTCCACTTCACGGGCGGCGCTGCGGCGAAGAAGACGACGCACCAGCTCGCCATCCACGTCGACCGGCACACGCACCCGTTCATCGCGAGCCACATGGTGAAGGGCAACGCCGTCCTGCCGGCGGTGAGCGCGATCGAGATCTTCGCGCGAGCCGCCCGAGCGCTCGCCCCCTCGCTCTTCGTGAGCGCCGTGCGCGACGTCGCTGTCCTCAAGGGCGTCGTCCTCTCGGGCTTCGCCGGCGACGGCGACCGCTTCCTGGTGGAAGCGAAGGAGAGCGCCAACGGGCAGGGCAAGACGTTCGCGATGATGCTGACGAGCCCGAAGGGTCTTCCGCACTATCGCGCGGTGGTCGAGCTCGAGGCGAGCGAGAGGATCGCGACGGCGCCCGTCCCGACGCTGACCGGCCTCGCGCCGATCGACGACGTGGTCTACGACGGCTTCGTCCTGTTCCACGGTCCCGCGCTCCACGCGATCAGCGCCGTGCGCGGCGAGAGCACCGAGGGCATCGAAGGAACGCTGGTCGGTCGACGCGCGCTCGGCTGGGACGCGACCGGCGCGGAGACCGACACGGCGCTGCTCGACGGCGCCCTCCAGCTCGCGGTGCTCTGGACCAAGCACACGCTGAGCGGAGCCTCGCTTCCGACCTCGATCGGGAGCTACGTCGCCTACCGGGGCGCGCGCTCCGTGGAAACGATTCGCTGCGTCGTCATGGCGAAAAGCCACACGTCGGATCGGGCGTCGTTCGACATCGCCCTGGTCGACGAATCGGGCGTGCTCGTCGCGGAGCTACGCGGAGTGGACGTGCATGTGCTACCTGGGAGCCGCGAAGAGCTCGCATCTCGCGGCTCGGGTAACCCTCCGCTCCGTGCATGACGACGTCACCTCTCGCCAAGAAGCTTCAGATCAAGCCCGGCGACGCCGTCGTCGTCCGTGGCGCCACCAAGGACGCGCTCGCGTTGCTCGAGCCGCTGCCTGAGGGCGCGAAGATCTCGACGCGCGGGAGCGGCCCGGCCGACGTGACGATCCTCTTCGTCCGGACGAGCGTCGACGTGATGCGCGTCGCGAACGAGGTCGAGCGCGCCGCCGCGGCGGGGATCGTGTTCCTCGCGTACCCCAAGGGGACCAGCGGCATCACGAGCGACCTGAATCGTGACGCGGGCTGGGACGCGATCACGCGGCGCGGCTTCATCGGCGTGGCCATCGTCGCGATCGACGAGCAGTGGTCGGCAGTGCGGATGCGACCGGGGACGCCGCTCGAGCAGAAGAAGGCCGCGTCGCTGTCGACGGCGACGAAAGCCCCGCGCTCGAAGGCGAAGCCGAGCAAGCCGGCAGCGAAGACACCTCCAGATCTCGACACGGCGCTCTCGACGAGCGCGGCGGCGAAGCAGACGTTCGGCTCGCTCTCGCCCTCGCACCTGCGCGAGTACGTCAGCTGGATCGAAGACGCGAAGAAGCCCGAGACTCGCGCCCGGCGCGTGGCGGACGCGGTCAAGATGCTCGCGGCCGGCGTTCGCGACCGCAACGCGCGCTACCGCTGACCCGAGGCCGGCCAGCGGGCGAGGCCTTTGGCCGAGGGAATGCCCGCCCAGGCCGCGCAGTGCGTCATCGAAGCGCGGCCCCCCCCACCCGATCTACACTCGCGAGCGGAGAGTGACGCGTGGCGGAGCCCAAGAAGAAGCGGAAGCGTTCCAGGCCCTCTCTGTCTCGGGCGCTCAAGCGCTTCACGGCCGGAGCCGGGAACGCCGCCGAGATCATGCGCATCGGTCGGCTCGGGACGCCCTACGCGGCGCTCTTCCAGATCGTTCACGAAGAGCCGGTGTTCCGGCTGCGCCACTACGGAACTCCGCCGGCGGAGGGATCGGCCTCCGCGGATGAGCAGACGCACGTCGACGCGCGCCTCTGCCCCGTGCTCCTGATTCCGCCGCTGATGGTGACCAGCGAGGTCTACGACATCGCGCCCGACCTGAGCGCCGTGGGACAGCTCATGCGCGCCGGCCTCGACGTCTGGGTCAGCGACTTCGGCGCGCCGGAGCGCGAGAAGGGCGGCATGGCCCGCACGCTCGACGATCACGTGAAGGCCATCTCGACGTGCATCGATCAGATCCAGACGCGCACTGGAAAGGACGTGCACGTCTGCGGCTACTCGCAGGGCGGCATGTTCGCCTACCAGGTCGCGGCGCTTCGCGTGGCGGAGCGAGGACGCTCGGGCATCAAGTCGCTCGTCACGTTCGGTAGCCCCGTCGACATCCGGAGGAACCTGCCGGTCTCGAGCCAGGTCGCGGGCCGCGTCATCGCGGGGGCGCGCGCCGCGCTCGAGATTCCCATCCAGGCGATGGAGGGCCTGCCGGGCTTCCTGACGTCGACCGGCTTCAAGCTCCTCAGCGCGCGCAAGGAGGTCGAGCAGCTCGCGGAGTTCGTGAAGAACCTCCACGACCGACAAGCCCTCGAGAAGCGCGAGAGCCGGCGGCGCTTCCTCGGCGGCGAAGGGTTCGTCGCGTGGCCGGGCCCGGCGTTCCGCACGTTCGTCGACGAGTTCATCGTCCACAACCGCATGGCCTCGGGCGGCTTCGTGCTCGACGGACGCACCGTCACGCTCGCCGACGTGACCTGCCCGATCCTCTACTTCGTCGGCACGAACGACGAGATCGCGCGCGCGCCGAGCGTCCGCGCGATCAAGCACGCGGCGCCTCAGGCAGAGCAGCACGAGGTCGCCGTGCGCGCGGGGCACTTCGGGATCGTCGTCGGCAGCAAGGCGGCGAACCTCACGTGGCCCACCGTGATCGCGTGGGTGCGCTGGAAGGACGGCGTCGGCCCGAAGCCTTCGGTGCTCGAGCCGAAGACAGCGCGCGGATCGGCGGACATCGACGACGAGGAGTTCGACGACGTCGAGCTCGACGTGGACGTCTTCCTCGACGTCGCGGCGAGCGCGCTCGACGCCGTGAAGCAGCGAGCAGGCGACGTGGCCAGGGAGGCCGGCGCGCTCTTCGACAACCTGCGCTGGCAGGTGCCGAGGCTGAGCCGGCTCCGCAAGATCGGCCCCGACACGCAGATCTCGATGGCGCAGGCGCTCTCCGAGCAGGCGGAGTCCATCCCCGACAACACCTTCTTCCTCTGGAAGGGGCGCGCCTTCTCGTACAAGGACGCCGATCGACGCGTGACCGCGGTGGTGCACGGCCTCGTTCACGCCGGCGTTCGCCCTGGCGCGAAGGTCGGCGTGCTCATGGAGGCGCGCCCGAGCTACCTCTCGATGGTCTGCGCGCTCAACCGCATGGGCGCCGTCGCCGTGCTGCTCTCGCCCGACTCGACGCGCGTCACGCTCGAGCAAGCGATCGCGACCGCCGGCATCGAGATGCTCGTGAGCGATCCGGATCATGCAGCGCGCGCTCGCGCGACCTTCGCCGGCCCGGTTCTCTCGCTCGGCGGCGGACCGCCCGGTCCCGATCGCGAGCCGCCCCCGGACGGCGTCGTCGACATGGAGGCCATCGACCCGGCATCGGTCGTCCTGCCCCCTGGCCTCGCGCTGAACGCGGGCAAGGCGAGCGATCAGGCGATGATCATCTTCACCGCCGGTCGCAGAGAGCAGCCGCGTCCCGCGCGGATCACGAACCGACGCTGGGCCTTCTCGGCGCTCGGCGCTGCGGCGGGCTGCGCGCTCACCAGCGACGACACCGTGTACTGCTGTCTCCCGCTGACGCACGCAGCCGGAATGCTCGTCGCCGTCGGCGGAGCGCTGGCGTCGGGCTCACGGCTCGCGCTGAGCCCGCAGTTCGACGCGACCGAGTTCTGGCCCGAGGTGCACCGCTACGGCGCGACCGTCGTGTTCTACGCGGGCGAGATGCTGCGGCCGATCGTCGACGCAGAGCGCACCGCCCTCGATGGAAGCTATCCGGTTCGGCTCTTCGCGGGCAGCGGGATGCGCAACAGCGTCTGGGCCCGGCTTCGCGAGCGCTACCCGCGGGCCAACGTGCTCGAATTCTATGCGTCGACCGAAGGAAACGCCGTGCTGGCGAATCCGTCCGGCAAGAAGATCGGATCGCTCGGCAAGGCCCTACCGGGCAGCGCCGACCTCGCGCTCCTCGCGTGGAGCTTCGAGAACGAGGACTTCCGGCGTGACGAGCACGGCCACGTCATGGTGAGCGGCAAGGGCGAGCCGGGCGTGCTGGTCGCGCGCGTCGATCCCTCGCAAGCGATGGCGAGCTTCGACGGCTACGAGAACGAGCGCGAGACCTCGAGCCGGCTCGTGCGCGGCGTCTTCGATCCGGGCGATGCCTGGTTCGTCACGGGCGATCTCATGCGACGCGATGCGGAAGGCGACTACTGGTTCGTCGATCGCCTCGCCGACGTCGCGCGCACCGAGCACGGCCCGGTGCCGACGGTCGCCGTGGAGGACGCGCTCGAGACGTGTCGGCACGTGCGGATGGCGGTCGCGTACGCGCTCGATCGCGCGGGCGGAAAGCAGATCCTCGCCGCGTCCGTCGTCGCGCGTGAAGGCTTCGACGTTCTGGAGCTCTCGGGCGACGTCGCGGCGCGCCTGACGCCTCACGAGCGCCCCGTGCTCGTGAGGCTCGTGCGCGCGATCCCGCTGACCGACGGCTCTCGCCCGCGAAAGGCGACCCTCAAGGACGCCGGCGCTGCGGTCGCTCCGGGCGAGAGCGTGCTCGTGTACGACGAGCGCGAAGAACGCTACACGCAGGCGAGCCCCGAGGCCTTGCGCGCGCTCGGGCTCGCGACCGCGTCCCGTGGGCGAGAGGCGCGCGCGTGAGGCGGGCTGCGCGGGTCGCCGCCTACGCGATCGCGCTCGCCGGTCTCTCTCTCTGCATCGCCACGCCGCCGAGCGCCCGCGCCGACGATGACGACGGGAGTGCTCGCGTAGCCGACCGCGGACGGGAGTGCTCGGCGAGCACGGACGGGAGCGGTCCGGGCAGCGAGCCGAGCTGTTCGAGCCTCTCCGCGGCGGACCTCGAAGCGATCGATCACGCGCTCACTGCGTCAGCGGCCGTCGAGTGCGACGAGCCGCGCGATCGTCTTCGCTCGCTGCGCGACGCCTACGCGCGGCACGAAGCCACCATCGTGCGAAACGCGATCTCGGCGCGGCTGCCGATGGCGCTCGACGCGCTGCGCTTCTGCATCGAGACCGCGGGGAGCGCGAGGGCCGTGGCGGATCGGATCGCGGCGGCGCGACAGGCGCTCGAGGCCGTGCGTGACCGTCCCGAGTGCTCGATCCCCACGGCCGGTCTCGAGCAGCTCATCAGCGCATGGGAGGCCGAGACCTCGCCCGTCGTCCGCAGCGCGCTCGAGTCGCGCCTCGACATGCTCGCGCAGACGACCCGGTTCTGCCTCGAGACCGTGGGAGCCGACCGCGACGTCGTCGCCGCGCCGCCTGAGCCGGGCGCGCCCGCCCTGCCCGGTGGTCGTGCGCTCGGCTCCCCGTTCCAGCCCCCACCGTCGATCCACTGATCGGGCGCGCGCCGCTTCCGTGGGCCAAGGCCCCCGATCTCGGGCGCCCTCGGGGGTGCGAGCCCCCGAACGAGGGCGCCGGAGCTCGGCCGCAGGGTGTCAGACCCCATCGTAACCGCCCGTGATCATTTGAATTCGTGATCTCGCCCGCCCTATTCCACGGCTGGATCCGGGCTTGCTTTGAGAAGGTCCGCACAGCCCTCAACCCGGAGGAGCAGATGGAGATGGGGATGCAGAAGAAGACGATGACGACGACGCTAGCCCTCGCAGGTAGCGCGCTCGCGCTCGCAGGCGGAGCGACGTACGTCGCCGGCTGCGGCGGGGGCGGCCCAGGCGACTCGGTGCTGCCCGGCGTGGAGGCCGTGGTGTTCGTTCAGCGCGCTTTCGAGCGCGATGATCTGAGCCACGACATCAGCGGCGGATCGCGCCAGGTCATCGACTATCAGCGGTACACGCCCGGCGGCGGCGTGTTCATGCTCTCCCCGCCGACGCCCGACGGCCAGCTCACCGAGCTGACTGCGGCCTTCACGGGCGTGGACATCGCGGGCCTCGACCTCTCGTTCGACGCCAACGAGGTCGTGTTCTCCATGCGCCACGCGGAGGACGACCACTATCACGTGTACACGGCGACCATCGACGGCTCGGCGGAGCTTCACCAGATCACCTTCGGTGACTGGGACGACATCCGGCCCATCTACGTGCCCGGTCACCAGATCGCGTTCGTGACGAACCAGCCCTACACGATCATGGGCACCCGCGCCGACGAGTACGAGCACTCGCGCGAGGTCACTCAGATCGCGGTCGTCTCGCTCGACGGCGGTGAGCCGACGGTCTGCGCGCAGAACCTCTCGCACACGGCCGACCCGTTCCTCCTCTCCGATGGCCAGATCGGCTACTCGCGCTGGGAGCACCTCGGGCCCGTCAACGACGTGAAGCTCTTCCGCATGAACCCGGACTGCACGGGCATGGAGGCCATCGCGGGCCAGTTCAACAAGGACTTCAACTCGATCGTTCAGGCGAGCGAGATCGAGCCCGGCGTGTTCGTCGCGATCGGCACGAGCCGCAGCCGCACGATCCAGTCCGGCGCCATCATGCACATCGACGCGCGTGCGCACAGCGGCGCGGATCCGCTTCGGATCGACGTCCAGCAGGCGCAGTTCGAGAACCTGACGCCGGCCGTTCCGACGGGCAGCGAGTCGCCGCCCACGGGCGTCGGCCGTTACCGCAACCCGCGCATCATCCCGCAGACCGACCAGTTCCTGGTCTCGTGGTCGGACGGCGACGTCAACGACCGCAACGAGCTCGCGTCGACGGCGCCGCAGTTCGGCATCTACATGTTCGACCCGAACACCGATCGCCGCACGCTGGTCTTCGACGACCCCAACCTCTGGGACCTCTACGCGATCCCGGTCGCGCCCCGCAGCGAGCCCCGCGCCATCCCGCGCTCGGGCGCCGGTTCGCCGAGCGACGTGGCGACGCGCCCGACCATCATCGGCAACATCGACGTCGCAGAGACCTCGCTCGGCTTCGAGACGGTGTCCGGCGGTAACTTCGACGGCATGCCGCTTCACGACGCCCTCCTCCAGACCACCCACGTGCGCGTCATCGAGGGCTTCTCCGCAGAGATCGGCGCCGTCGGCCAGTTCGGCCTGACGATGCACGAAGGCGCGGCGATCCTCGGCGAGACGCCGGTCCAGGCCGACGGTAGCTGGCGCGCGGCGATCCCCGCCTACACGCCGGTCCACCTTCAGCCGCTCGACCGCTTCGGCCTGGCCATCCGCAACCAGATGCTCTGGATCCAGGGCATGCCCGGCGAGAGCCGGACCTGCGGCGGCTGCCACAGCTCGCGCTCCGGCGAGGTCCTCCCGCGCATGGGCACGGCGACCACGCTCGCGCAGCAGGTGTTCCCGAATGGCGACCCGGCCACGTTCATCCCGATCCCCGATCGGACCGAGCTGCCCTGGTACAACGCGCCGTCGCACTCGACGATGCAGGACCTCTTCGACGCGCGCTGCGTCAGCTGCCACGACGGTGGCTCGGCCGACCCGTACGCGGGCCGCACCTACCACGTCGAGGTCACGACGATGACCGGCGAGATGCTCGCCTACGACATCCCGTGGCTGAACCTCTCGAGCGCGCCGCTCGAGGTCTACTACGAGCGCGAGGTGGTCTCGTACCCGTCCTCGTACGTCACGCTGCTCTACCCGGGCGCGATGATGGACGCGACTGTCGTCGGCGAGATGCCGCCCATCTGGGTCGAGACCGGCTCGGCGCGCCACAGCCGGATGATCGAGGTCGTGAACGCGGTCGCCGAAGACGACGCAAGCGTGCACGCATGGGCGGACCGTCCGCTGCACCCGGAGGACGTCGGCGTGACGCTGACCCCCGAAGAACGCCGCATCCTCATCCAGATGGCCGACCTCGGTGGCCAGTACTACTCGCGGTTCAACGTTGCGGGCGCCACCAGCTGGGCCGGCGTCACGTACTGAGCGGTACGGGAAGAAGAAGGAGAACGAACATGAACAACTTCCGTATCGTCCTGATCGCCATTGCCGTGGCCACCGTTCCGACGGTCGCCAGCGCGCAGAGCTGCCCCACCGGGCAGGGCTACGATGTCTCCACTGGCGGCTGCGAGCTCTCCGTGTTCGATCGCGAACGCGGTGAGCTCTCGCCCCACACCCAGGCGCCGACGCCGGAGTCGCTGGAGCAGATGCTCCGGACGCGCACCGCACCGTCGACGCTCGCATCGATGCTCGAGTATGGCGAGCGAGTGGAGTGCACGGCGTGCATCCCGCTCCTCGAGGCTCGCCTCATCAACGACGACGACGCAACGGTCCGTGAGCTGTCCGCGTGGTGGCTGCGCCGTCGCCCGTTCGGCTTCGGAGCGATCATGCACGACATGCGCGGCATCCTGGCGACCGACACCGACCCGGTTCACCGCGCTCGCGCGGCTGAGGCCATCGGCGAGTTCATGGACCCGCACGGCGTCGCCCACCTCGGCACCGCCATCATGACGGACGGCGAAGCGGCGGTTCGCGTCGCGGCCGTTCGCGGCATCGCCCGCATCAACTCGCCGGAGGGCCTCACGTACCTCTCCTCGGCGCTCGGGGATCGCGACGCGAGCGTTCAGGAGGCGGCCCTCTCGGTCATCCTCCGCGTGAACTTCTTCGCGGACCACGCTTCGCTGATGCCGCTCCTCGCGCACGAAGACGGTCACCTCCGTCGGCGCGCGGCGAGCGTGGTCGGCGCGCTGCGCGTGGTCGATGCGGTTCCGGTCCTCGCGGCGATGCTGCGCGGCGACACGGATCGCTCGGCTCGTCAGTCTGCGGCGTGGGCGCTCGGCCGCATCGGCACCCCCGATGCGCGCGCGGCGCTCACCGAGGTCCGTGCGACGGAGCACGAGTCGCTCGTGCTCGACGCGATCAGCTCTGCGCTGAACTGAACCCCTACGAGAGTGCTCGCGGAGCAGACCGCGGACGGAAGTGCTCGCTGCGAGCACGCGCGAAGCGGTCGGCGCAGCGAGCCGATGAGTAGAGGACGAGAGCGCGTGAGCGCGACGACACGGACTGAAGGCTCGCGGGCGACCGCGGGCCTTCTTTCTTTTCTGGTTTGCGGAGCGGTCTTTCTTTTCCTCGCTCGTGCGATCCAGGTCTTTTCAACGGGGGATCAACCCCTTTTCGACGATCAGCCGAGGGCGATCGAGGTAGAGTCTCACCATGCACGCGATGAGGAAGACGCTCGTCTCGGCCGCGCTGCTCACGCTCGCATTGGCCCCGGGATGTGAACCGCGCGATCTCCCGACGGGGTCGTACTACGACGACAACATCCAGCCGACGCTCTCGACGAGCTGCGTTCGCCAGAACACGGGCTGTCACCTCGCGACGCCCGAAGGAACGGCGGTCGGAAACCTCGACCTCAGCTCGTTCGACTCGTTCATGCGTCGTCGCGACGTGCTCGATCCGTACGGTCCGTACCCGCTCCCGCTCCTGCTTCTCAAGGCGGGCGATCCCATCCAGATCCGCGTCGAGACGTTCGGTGACGTCGATGACGTCCCGCTCGAAGATCGCCTCGTCACGGTCACGACCGACGTGCGTCACGCGGGCGGAAACACGTTCGATCTCGGGACGTCGGGCTTCGCGCTGATCCAGCAGTGGGTCCGCAACGGCCACACGCGCACGGGATCGCCGCCGCACGTGCTGCGCGTGAGCGAAGGCCCGTGTCGTTCGGGCGTCGGTAGCGCGCCAGGCTTCGATCCGGCGGCACCGCCCGGCCCCGGCTTCTCGTCGTTCCTCACCGACGTGCAGCCCGTCCTGCTCACGAGCTGCGCGGGCGGCGTCTGCCACGGCAACCCGAACGCCGACATGTTCATCTCGTGCGGCCAGACCGCGGAGGAACAGGTCTGGAACTACTGGGTAGCCACGCAGTACGTGAGCGAGTCCACGTCCGTGTCCGAGTTCTTGCGCCGTCCGCTCTCGACCTCGCGCGGCGGCACCTTCCACGAAGGCGGCGACGTGATCGACTCGACGGAGGACCCGCGCTATCGCGCGCTCTTCACGTGGGCCGAGTCTCTCACGCCCGCCGAGCTTCGCCCGAGGATCCCCGCGGGCTACTCCGAAGCCGGCCTGCGCTTCTTCGCCAACCGCGTGCAGCCGGTGCTCGTCGAGAAGGGCTGCATGTTCCTGAATTGCCACTCGCCCTCGATGTTCCACGATCTCCGTCTGCGCGGTGGCTCGGGCGGGCACTTCGGCAGGCTCGCGACGGTGCTCAACTACGACATCGCGCGCGCGCTCCTCGCGGTCGACGCAGACGACCCGAACGAGAGCCGCCTCATCGCGAAGAACCTGTTCCCCGGCCATCAGGTCTCCGGCGCGCACGGGATCCAGCATCGCGGCGGATCGCTCTTCGAAGACTTCGGCGTCGGCGCAGATGGCGCGCCGAACACTGCAGACCCGAGCGACTGCGCCGCGTTCACGGACGACGAGCTCGACCGCACCGGCGATCTCGCGGACATCCCTGCGTACTGCATCTTCGTGCGCTGGCACGAGATCGAGCGTGGCGAGGCGCATCCAGGCATCGCGTCGGCCGACTCGGTCCCGAGCGTGGTCTGGGTGAACCGCCCGACAGGCGTCGGACGCGCCGAGGACTTCGACACGTATCGCCCCGGCGCAACGCTGCGCTCTGCCACTGCCACGGCGTCCGCCGGACCGCTCGCGCTGGGCGCGGACACCGAGCTGTCTGCGGGCTGCGGCTTCCCCGCCGGGCAGGCGGACATCCGCGGGCCTGCCGCTTCGTGGGACGGCACGTTCGTCGCGTTCGCAGCGCGCACCAGCGCGAGCACGCCGTATCGGCTCTATCGCGTGGGGCTCGACGGCAGCGGCTGCGCACCGATCCCCGGGGTCGCTTCGCCGAGCGACTCGGCGAGCGGCATCCTGCTCCACGACTTCGATCCCGCGTTCGCGCCCGACGGCCGGATGGTGTTCGCCTCGACGCGCGGCTACCTGACGGACGGACCGGTTGGTCGCACGGGACCGACGCGAACCCCGGCGAGCCTCGCGCCGAACGCGAACCTCTACGTCGTCGACGCCGACGGATCGGTTCGACAGCTGACGTTCCTCCTCAACCAGGAGATCCAGCCGTCGTTCATGGTGGACGGACGCGTGATCATGACGGCCGAGAAGCGAGATCTGGAGTTCCACCAGTTCGCGGGCCGCCGGATGAACCTGGACGGCGGTGACTACCACCCGCTCTTCGGGCAGCGCGAGAGCGTCGGGTTCCGTTCGACGACGGAGGTCGTGGAGCTCCTCGATCGAAACTTTGCGTTGGTCGCCGCGCCGCTCGACGCCGCAGACGGTGCCGGCACGATCGCGATCGTGAACCGCTCGATCGGTCCCGATCAGGATGATCGTGATCCCGCGGATCGGCAGTTCATCCACTCGATCTACTACCCGGTGCCGGGCGCGTTCGCCGGCGGCGCGGGCGCCTTCCGATCGCCGTACCCGCTGCCGACGGGCCACCTGCTCGTCTCCTGCGATCTCGGCGCATCGTCGTTGACGGCTGGTGGGTTCAACTTCCGGCTCTGCGATCTCGACCCCGACGCGGGCGTCGCGAGCGAGATCGGCGGAGGCGCGGGCGCGAACGTCGAGGGCATCGCGGTCTTCCCGCGTCAGATGCATCCCGTCTTCGTCTCGAACGCGTTCGAGGCCA
>JBBSAT010000040.1:0-36708 GCA_038252025.1 Polyangiales bacterium
GCGCCCTTCGAGCGCACGGCTTCGTCATCCTCGAGAACGGCGTCGACCCGCGGCACCTCGACGTGCTGCGTGAGAGGATGACCCGCGACTCGGAGCTCCTGCTGCGCGGCGCGAGGGTCGCCCCGATGCTGTTCTGGTCCGCCAACGGGCGGCGGCAGGGTCATCTCTAGCAGTCGATCCCGCGCACGCCGGAGTACGTGTTCCGCGACGTCCACGCGAGCCCGCTCGCGGCGCAGGTGACGCGAGCGCTCCTCGGCGAGGGAGCGTGGTCGAGCTTCCCCTCGTACTCCTGCAACGTGAACTGCCCCGGCTCCACGGACCAAGACGTCCACTTCGATCCCGCGCCGCGCGGCACGCTCGTCGTCAACATCGCGCTCCGTGACGTGACCGAGGCCGACGGCGCGATCGAGCTCTGGCCGGGTAGCCATCTCGAGACGGGACTGATCAACCCGATCCCGGAGCAGGACCTCGCGCGGCGCCGTGCGCTCACGGGAGGGCCGCCGGTGCGCGGCGCGACGAAGAAAGGCAGCCTCGTCATCCGCGACCTGCGGCTCTGGCATCGTGGGCGCGCGAACCCGTCGAACCAGATGCGCCACATGATCGCGTCGCTGCACTACGGGCGCGACGCGGTCGACGATCCGCAGTGCTGGGCGAAGGAGCGCACGGAGTTCGATCGCGCGTGCGAGCCCATCTTCCGCGGCAGCCCCGTCCGGCCGCACGTGAGCTACTCCGATCGACCGACCCAGCACCTGCTGGTCGGCCCGAGGGTCGAGCTCGCGTCGGCCGTGCAGAGCCATCCGTGGACGATGCGGGCGAGACGCCTGCGCACCCGCGTGATGAACCTCGTCGGCTGAGCGAGCGCGCTGGACGAGCGCTATGCGCGCTCACGAAGAGTGGATCACGGAGGCGCGGCGTAGCGCGTGATGCCCTCGGCGATGCCGCTCGCGAGCGCGTCTCGATAGCGCTCGGTTCGCAGCGCGTCCGCTTCGTCCTCGCGCGTCAGGAACGAGGTCTCGACGAGCACGGCCGGCATCGTCGCGCCGACGAGGACGTAGAACATCGCCGACCGGACGCCTCGATCGTGGAGATGCGGAAGGATCCGTCGCCCGCTGACCAGCGTGGCGCGGTGAATGCGCTCCGCGAGCGCTCGCGACGCCGTGCTCTGCCCCTCGCGGTGCAGCCCCGCGAGGATGCGCTCGAGCTCCGTCACCTCGGACGTCGACGTGCCGTTCTCTCGTGCGGCGAGCCGCAAGAGCTGTCGATCGTTCGTCGTGTCGAGCACGAACGTCGTCACGCCCCCGTGATCGACGGGCTCCCACGCAGCGTTCAGATGGATGGACACGAAGAGATCGGCGCCCACCGCGTTGGCCATCGCGGTTCGCTGCTCGAGCGACACGAAGGTGTCGTTCTCCCGCGTGAGCACCACGCGGATGTCGGGCCGCCGCCGCGCGAGCTCGTCGCGCGTGCGGAGCGCGATGTCGAGCGTGAGGTCTGCTTCGTGGAGGCGGAACGCGCGCGCACCGTAGTCGTCGCCGCCGTGCCCCGGGTCGAGCACGACGAGGCGCACGGACGGGCGCTCCGACGCGCTCGCGACCGGCGCTGCGGCGACCCTCTCCGAGACGTCGATCAAGATCCGATAGGGCTCGGGGAGAAGGAACAGGTGGGCGGTCGCCGTCGGCGAGAGATCCAGCGTCACGCGCGCTCCGGATGCGTCGACGGTGCTCCGGACGCGCACGAGGCCCGCCGTCTCCACGCTCGTCGTCTCCACCACGCTCGGGGCGATCGAGGTGCTCGCGAGGTCGAGGACGAGACGCGCGGGTAGAGCGCCGTCCGCCGGAAGATCGCGCCGCTCGAAGACTGCGACGTGATCGAACGCGAGCACCACCCGGACGCTCGTGGCCCCGGGCGGCGAGACGACCGTCAGCGCCTCGAGGCGTGCGGGCTCGGCGGCGTGCGCGGCGCGAGCCCACGCCGCGAGCGACGCGGTCGCCTCGTCGTCGGAGAGCGGCGGCGTCGCGCTGGGCCCCAGCCCGACCGTGGGATCGTCGGCGTCCGGATCGGCGTCGATCGCCGCGAGCTCCGCGTGCGACGGCGGCTCTCCCGGGATCGCCTCGAGGCGGCGCTGCGCGGTGGCGGCGCACTCCGCGCGAGCCTCGTCGCCGAACCTCCGGGTGGTCCGGTAGAGGACGAGGTATCCGGCACGAGCATCGCGCGCGACGTCGAGCTCCAGCGCAGCCAGCTCCAGCGACGCTTCACACGCCCCGGTGAGCGTCCGCCGGAGCGAAGCCTCTAGGAGCAGCACTCGCGCGCGGAGCAGGCCGTTCCCGTCCGGCTCGCGCTCGGCGCGAACGCGAGCGATCATCGCCGCGTGGCGGAGCGCGGCGACGCCCTCCGTCGTCGGCCCGAGATCTGCCGCCGCACGGCTTGCCGCTTCCTCGGCCTGACGCAGCTCGTCGAGGGGCATGCCGCGCGCGATCGCGGGGTCGATCGGCCCCGACGGGGCGATCGCCTCGATCGGCGGCACGCGTGTCGGTGCCGGCTCCTCGCCAGACCCGCACGCGGAGGCCAGGGCCAATGCGATTGACCCCAGAAGAGCCGCGAGCCTACGATGCGTCGCCGTCCGAACGGGCCGCGGAGCCGCCCAGTGGCCCTCCCGACGACGACGAGCGCCAGACCCACGAGGAGGGACAGCGTGAGCGAGACACCGACGTATCAGGACCGCCAAACGGACCGGGTCTATCGCGATGCCGCGGAGATGGTCAACGACTACATCAGCCGTTTCGGCTCGTCCGTGGGCGTCGAGCTCGATCCGCTCGATGAGGACGGGTACACCGACGTCCGCAGGGGATCGGCGACCGTGGGGATCAACGTCCTCGGCGAGCACGGCATCCTTCTCTTCCTGTCGCGCATCATGGTCGTGCCGCGCGAGGGTCGCGAAGCATTCTATCGCCGGCTGCTCGAGCTCAACTTCCTCGTGACGAGCGACGCGAGCTTCGCGATCGACAAGGACAAGGACGCGGTCTACCTCCGCGCGCTTCGCCGGCTCTCTGGGCTCGACTACGAAGAGTTCGAGGATCTCCTGCACACGATGGCGAGCGTCGCCGACGAGTGGGATGACCGACTCGCACAGATCTTCGGCACCGAGCGCTCGTAGGCGCCCGATCGAGGCCGGCGTGGCGAAGGCCAAGCTCCTCGCCGACTCGCGGTTCGCATCGACCCGGGTGCGGCATCCCCGTCTACCTCCGGCGCGACCGTGGTACGCTGACGATCTCGAGCGCGAAGGAACGAGCCCATGAGCAGTCCGTCCGACACGCCCGCCACCGCGGACGCCAGCAACGAAGACGCATCGGCGCGCACGCTCGACGACTCGGAGTCCGGGGCCTGGGGTGCGGAGACCGACTTCGACAACCTGGAGAAGGAAGCCTCGAAGATCTTCGCGCTCTGGGAGTTCGCGCCGGCTGCTGCAGACGAGGCGCCGCCCGCCGCCGAGCCCGATGCGCCGAGCGTTGCTCCGCCGATCGCGGCCAGCCCCGTCGCTGCGAACGCCGCGGCGGAGCCGGAGATCTGGGCCCCGGCTGACACCGAGGTCATCCCCAACGCCGTCGCTCCGGATACGCAGTCGGCGTCGGCAGCGCCTGCAGCGGTCGCACCGGCAGCGGCCGCGCCGGCTCCAGCGGTCGCGCAGGCTCCGGCGGTCGCGCCTGCAGAGGTCGCCCCGTCGGCACCCGTCGCCTTCACAGCCCCGGCACCGACGCTCAGCCCAGCCCTCCCCGACCTGCCCGCGATCGCGCCCTTGCGCGCCACGTCGACCGCTCCCGCTGCGATCCCCGTCGCAGCGATGCCGAGCGCGCGCCCGATGCCCGCAGCGGTGCTGGAAGACGCTCCCGCGCTCCCCACGCAGCCGAACTACGTCTTGCTGCTCGGCGCGGCCGCCATCCTGCTCGCGCTCGCGGGAGGTGGCGTCGGGTACTTGCTCGTCGGGCGCGGCACGGAGGCACCCGCCACGGCGATCGCACCTGCCACGTCGATCGCACCTGCCACGGCTGCGCCGCCCACGCCCGCGCCGCCCACGGTGGCCAGCCCCATGGTTCCTGCGCCGCCGCCCGTCGCGTCGGTGCCTGAAGTGGCTCCCCCCGCGCCGCCGATCCCAGCGGCGATCGCCGTCGCACCGGTCGTCGCTACCGCTCCCGTGATCGCGCCGACGGCGCCCGCGCCCGCTCCTCCTCCCGAGACTCACCGCCTTCGGGCGCGCGTCACGCCCGCCGACGCAACGCTCATGCTCGACGGCGTTCAGGTCGTGAACCCGCTCGATCGTGATCTCGTCGGCGGCTCGCACCAGCTGACGGCCAGCCGCGAGGGCTTCGAGCCCGCTGCACAGACGGTCGATCTCTCGCGTTCCCGCGAGGTCACGCTTCGCTTGCGTGCTGTCCCGCCCATCGTCGCCGCGGCGCCCGAGCGCCCAGCCCCCCCGACTGCCCCCGCGAGAGCGCCGCGACCTCCGCCAGCGCGACCGGCCCCTCGGACGAGCCCCCCACCGCACGCCCCCCGCGGCCACGCGACGCTCGTGACCGAGAGCCCCTACTGAAGACGCGCGTGGGCTGAAGGTGTGCACGCAGCGCCCGATCCACGCTTGACGGGCTCGGATCCTCCCCGTACAACCCGCCTCCCCGCGCGCGGCCGCGTCATTGCTGGCTGCGTGCAAGAGTGCTGATTGCGAGCACAAGCGGAGAGTACCGATGCCCAAGATGAAGACCCACAGCGGCACGAAGAAGCGTGCCCGACTCACCGCCACCGGAAAGGTGCGGGTCGGCAGCGCCGGCCTCAGCCACATGATGCGCGGCAAGAGCTCGAACCGCCTGCGCCGCCTGCGCAAGAGCCGGATCGTGCACGAGTCGCACGCACACCAGTTCCGGCGCCTCCTTCCCTACGGCTGAGCGCTTCTTCCACCTGAAGCCTCCCTGAAGTCGAAAGAGAGACAGAGCCATGCCGAGAGCAAAACGTGGATTCAAGGCGCGTCGTCGCCGCAACAAGATCATGAAGCTCGCCAAGGGCTACTACGGCGCCCGCGGCCGCATCTACACGGATGCGCACGAGCAGGTGATGAGCGGTTGGCAGGATGCCTTCAAGAACCGCCGCGAGAAGAAGCGCGACTTCCGTCGCCTCTGGATCGCGCGTATCAACGCCGGCGCGCGCATGCTGGGCGTCAGCTACAGCAAGCTCGTCGCACGCTTGAAGACCGCGTCGATCGGGCTCGACCGCAAGATCCTCGCGGACCTCGCGCTCCGTGATCCGGGCGGCTTCAAGGCCGTCGTCGACGCAGCACGGTAGGGTGCGGCGCGGCGAGCCGCACACGCCTCGCCCGCAGGTCCCGCCATGAGCGACGCCATCCAGAGCTTCGAGGACGGTCTCGCGCGCGTCGCGTCGTCGTTCGAGCCGGCGTTCGACGCGTGTACGGACGAGGCGTCCCTGCGCGCGGCGAACGCTCGCTTCTCGGGGCCGAGCGGCGAGCTCACGCAGCTTCTGAAGCTCATGCCTTCGCTCCCGGGCGACCGCCGCAAGGCGCTCGGCCAGCGCGCGAACGAAGTGAAGCGAGCGATCGGCGCCGCGCTCGACAAGCGCCTCGGAGCGCTGGCCGCCGCGGCGAGAGCAGCGGACCTCGAAGGGCCGCGGCTCGACGTGTCGCTGCCCGGACGGCGGACGCCGATGGGTCGGCCGCATCCGATCACGAGCACGATCGAAGAGCTGCTCGACGGCTTCGCGTCGCTCGGCTTCGAGGTGAAGGAGAGCCGCGAGATCGAGCTGGCCGAGTTCAATTTCACCCGGCTGGGCTTCCCGCCCGATCACCCCGCGACGGACATGCAGGACAGCTTCTTCGTGAAGAAGCCCGATGGGACCGTCGACGAGAGCCTCGTCCTACGCACGCACACGACGGGCATCCAGGTCCACGAGATGCTGCGTCGCAAGCCGCCGATGGCGGTCGTCTGCGCGGGCACGGTCTACCGCCGTGACGACGACGCGACGCACTCGCCCATGTTCCACCAGATCGACGGCTTCCTCGTCGACCGAGGCGTGACGTTCGCCCACCTGAAAGGCGTGCTCACGACGTTCCTGCGGCGGACGTTCGGGAGCGATGTGCCGGTGCGCTTCCGGCCGAGCTACTTCCCGTTCGTCGAGCCGGGCGGTGAGCTCGACATCGGCTGCACGTTCTGCCGACCCTGGGTGGAGCCCGGCACCGAAGCGCAGCTGAAGCGCACCGCCGAGTGCCGGCCCTGCAAGGGCACGAGCTACATCGAAGTGCTCGGCTGCGGGATGATCCACCCGACCATCTTCGAGCAGTGCGGCGTCGATTCCGAGGAATTCTCGGGCTTCGCCTGGGGCATGGGGATCGATCGCATCGCGATGCTCCGGCACGGCATCCGCGACATCCGGATGCTCTACGAGAACGACATGCGCTTCCTGTCGCAGGGCTAGACCGCCGGGTCTTTGGCGCGAGGAACGATCGATGAAGGCGTCCGTCCGCTGGTTGAACGAGATCTCCGGGATCGAGGCGAGCGCCGAGACGATCGCGGACAAGCTCACGCGCGCGGGGCTCGAGGTCGAAGGGATCGAGCGCTTCGGGAGCGGCCTCGAGAACGTCGTGGTCGCGGAGGTCCGCGGCAAGCGCCCCCACCCGACGAAGGACAAGCTCTCGCTCGTCACCGTGTTCGACGGGGAGCGAGAGCTCGAGGTCGTGTGCGGCGCGCCCAACGTTCCCGCCGCGAGGAATCGCGTCGTGCTCGCGAAGCTCGGCGCGGTCCTTCCTGGCGGCGTCAGGATCGAAGCGCGGGAGATCGCCGGCGTCCCGTCCACCGGCATGCTCGCCAGCGAGAAGGAGCTCGGCATCGGGCTCGACGAGTCCGGGATCCTCGTCCTCGAGGGCAGTCCGAAGATCGGCGCACCGATCGCGTCCGCGCTCGGGCTCGAAGACTCGGTGCTCGATCTCAACCTCACGCCGAACCGTCCCGACGCTCTCGGCCACATCGGCATCGCGCGCGAGCTCTCCGTCCTCATGCACGAGCCCTTCGCGCCGCGCGTGCGATCGGTGCCGAGCCGGCTGCTCTCGGACATGCCGGTCCCTCCGTCGGGCAACGAAGGCATCCCGCTGCTCGAAGGCACGACCAGCCCGAACGAGACGATCAACATGGTCTCCGGTCAGGCCGGAGGGCTCCTCGCGATCCCGATCGCGATCGAGGACGGCGTCCGTTGCCCGCGCTACCTGGGGCTCGTCCTGCAGCGCGCGACCGTTCGGCCCTCCCCGTTCTGGATGCGGTATCGCCTGTTCGTCCTCGGTCAGCGCACGATCGACGCGATCGTCGACGTCACGAACTGGGTGCTGTTCGAGACCGGACACCCGATCCACGCGTTCGATCTCGACCGGCTCGTGGGCGCCAGGATCGTCGTGCGGACCGCGCGGTCCGGCGAGGTCCTGCGCACCCTCGACGGGATCGACCGAGCGCTGACCACCGATGACCTCGTCGTCGCGGACGCGCAGAAGCCGATCGCGCTCGCTGGAGTGATCGGCGGGGCCGACAGCGCGGTCTCGGCCGCCACGACCTCCATCCTGCTCGAGGCTGCGTACTTCGACCCACGGTCGGTCCGGCGTACTGCGCGACGACACGGCATCCACACCGAGGCGAGCCATCGGTTCGAGCGCGGGATGGATCCGCGCGCCCTTCCGTTCGTGGCGCGACGCGCGGCGACGCTGCTCGCGCAGGTGGCCGACGCGGCGCCGAGCGCGTGCATCGTCGAGGCCCGTGCGCTGAAGATCACGCCGACGACGATCGCGGTCGAGCCGAGCTACTTCGGTCGCTTCCTCGGCGACGACGTCCCGGCGCCGGAGGCGCGCGCGATCCTCGAAGCGCTCGGGTGCGAGGTCTCGCCCGCCGAGCCCTCCGGCTGGCGAGTGACCGCGCCGACGCACCGTCCGGACCTGTCGCGCCCCGAAGACCTCGCCGAGGAGATCGCGCGCGTGCGCGGATACGATCGCATCCCGAGCGCGCTCCTCGCTCGCACGCCCGACGCGACACCGCCCGATCCCCGTCCGATGCTGATCCGCGCGCTCCGGCGAGGCGCGATGGCTGCCGGGCTCTTCGAGGCCGTGTCGTTCACCTTCCTCTCGCCGAAAGACCTCGCGGCGAGCCGCGTTCCGACGGAGAGCATCGCGCTCGCGAACCCGCTGTCGGAGGAGCGCTCGGTCATGCGCACCTCGATGCTCCCGGGGCTGCTCGCGGCGGCCAGCCGTTCCGAGCGGCACCAGACCAGCCGCGTCCGGCTCTTCGAGCTCGCGCGGACGTACGCGCCTGCCGAAGCGACGGGCGAGTACGGCGTGCCCGTCCGTGAGAGCGCGACGTTCGCGATCCTGCTCGCGGGCCCGCGCGACCGATGGATCGGCGAGGCCGAGCCCGTCGACTTCTTCGACGGCAAAGGAGCGCTCGAGACGGCGCTCGCCGCGATCCGCCTCGAGCTCACGACCGTCCCGGACGAGGCGCTCGAGGTCGTGGCGCCCTACCTTCACCCGCGCCGTTCTGCGCGCGTACGAGTCGCGGGCGAGGACGTCGGCGTGATCGGTGAGGTCCATCCGGACGTGGTCGAGGCGCACGGGCTCACCGGCAAGCCGATCTACGCAGAGCTCGCGGTCGACTCGCTGCTCGCGATCGCCGCTCGGATGGGGCCGCGCACCGTGGACGCGCTCCCACGTTTCCCGAAGGTGCTTCGCGACCTCGCGATCGTGGTCACCTCCGATGTCCTCGCGGCCGACGTGGCGCGCGCTCTCGCCGTCGCAGCGGGAGGCCTCGCCGAGGACGTGGCGCTCTTCGACGTGTACGAGGGCAAGCCCGTCCCCGAAGGGCACAAGAGCCTGGCCTTTCGCATCGCGTACCGAGATCGCGAGGCGACGCTCACCGACGTGCGCATCGAGAGCGTGCACGCGGCGGTTCTCGCGTCGGCGGAAGCGCAATTCGGTGCGCGCGTCCGCGCGTGATCCGCGCTCCTTTCGCTTGACTCGCCGACGCGGCCGTTATCGCCGAGCTCGTCGCGATCGCGCGCTTGAAATCGATCGTGCGGCATGTTTCGCTGGCGCCACTATGGGAGGACGCCGATGACGAAGGCCGAGATCATCGATAGCGTGTACGAGCGCGTGGGCGGCTTCTCGAAGAAGGAAGCGAGCGAGGTCGTCGAAGCGGTGTTCGACGCGATGAAGGAAGTGCTCGAGACAGGTCAGAAGATCAAGGTCGCTCGATTCGGCAACTTCGTCGTTCGTGCGAAGAAGCAGCGCGTCGGACGTAACCCCCAGACCGGCGCTCCGATCCCGATCACGGCGCGGCGTGTGCTCACGTTTCGTCCGAGCGACAAGCTCAAGCACGCGCTCAATCCGCGCTGAGCTCGCTCCTCCGAGCTGGAGCGACACGCGCCATCCTGCGGGCGTGACGCGCGCTTCATTCTCCTCCTCGTTCTCGTTCTGCCGGACCCACATGCGCCCTCCCCTCCCCGACAAGCTCTTCTTCCGCATCGGCGAGGTGGCCGATCTCGTCGGAGTTCGCGCGCACGTCCTCAGGTATTGGGAGGCCGAGTTCGGAATCCTGAAGCCGATGAAGACGCGCGGCGCCCATCGCCAGTACCGACGGCGCGACGTCGAGCTCGCGCTCGTCATCAAGCGACTCCTGCAGGAGGAAGGCTTCACGACGGCGGGCGCCAAGAAGCGGCTTCGTGAGCTCGGGCACGTCGACCAGAAGGCGGACGCGCCAAAGCCGGAGGACGCCAGCGTCGCGCTCCGCGCAGAGCTCATCACGATTCGCAACGAGCTCGGAACGCTGCTCGCGCGGATCGACGGGCTGAGCACGCGGAGGGCACCGGTCGTCGTGCTCGAGGACCGCGCCAGCACGGTCGGACAGCCCGCAGTCGCCCTTCCCGGCGACGGCGCCTCACACCGCCGCTTCGGCGAGTAGCGGGGATTGCGGCGTTCGGACTTGCCAGAGGAGAGTTTGCGAGTAACCTCGCCGTCCCCTACGGACCTGGTCCGTTTTTCCGACTCGTTCTTCTCTGTTTCGCCTCGGGGCGTAGCGCAGCCTGGTTAGCGCACCAGACTGGGGGTCTGGGAGTCGTGGGTTCGAATCCCGCCGCCCCGATGTTCTTTCCTCTCTCTCTCGGACGCCGATGCCGACCCGTCCGCTCCTCCTCCTGTCCAACGACGATGGCGTGCATGCCGACGGCATCCGTGCGCTGTACGAGGAGCTCCGCCGGCTCGGCGACGTCGTCGTCGTCGCGCCGCTCAACGAGCAGAGCGCGAACAGCCACTCGCTGACGCTCGCGCGGCCGCTCCGCCATCGCATCATCGATGGCTTTCACGCGATCGACGGGACGCCCGCGGACTGCATCTACGCAGCGCTCTACGGCAAGCGCTTCCTCGATCGCCGCCCCGACCTCGTGCTCTCGGGGATCAACCACGGCTACAACCTCGGCTCCGACACGTTCTACTCGGGCACCGTCGCCGCGGCGCGAGAGGGCGCGCTACGCGGCATTCCGGCGATGGCCTTCTCCCTCGGGATGGCGGCGAGCAAGACCGGCGAGCGGCCGACGATGCAAGCGACCGCCGTGATCGCTGCGACGCTCGTCGAGCGAATGCTGCGTGCGCCGAGCCCCGACAACCCCGTGCACGCGCCGCTCTTGAACGTGAACTTCCCCGCTGGCACCCCGCACCCGTCCGGCGTCCGCGCGACCCGGCTCGGTCGCCGTCGCTACGACGACGAGATCGAGATGCGCGAGGACCCGCGCGGCCGCGAGTACTTCTGGATCGGCGGGCCGAACGCGTTCCACGATCCGTCGGAAGGCTCCGACACCGAAGCGGTCGACGAGGGCCTCGTGTCGATCACACCGCTCGCGCTCGATGCGAGCCGCGCCGATCACATCCCGCTCGCAAACTTCGTCGCAGATCTACCCCTCGAGAAGGAGAAGACATGAACCTCCAGCAGTTCGTCCGCGACGTGCCGGACTTCCCGAAGCCCGGGATCGTCTTCAAGGACATCACGCCGCTCCTGGCCCACGCGGATGCCTTTCGCGTCGCGATCGACGGGCTCGCAGGTATCGCCGAGTCTCTTCAGCCGGACGCCATCGTCGCGATCGAGTCGCGCGGGTTCTGGTTCGGCGCCCCGCTGGCCATCCGTCTCCAGCTACCGTTCATCCCGGTGCGAAAGCCGGGCAAGCTTCCGTTCACGACGCATCGCGAGCAGTACGCGCTCGAGTACGGCACCGACGCGCTCGAGATCCACACCGACGCGCTGCCCGCTGGAGCTCGGACGCTCATCGTGGACGACGTGCTCGCGACCGGTGGTACCGCGGCGGCCGTCGGCGGCCTCGTCCGACGCGCTGGGGGCGTGACGGTGGGCACGCTCTTCCTGATCGAGCTGAGCGCGCTCGGCGGGCGCGCCAGGCTCGGCGACATGACGCCGCACGCCCTGCTGACGTACTGAGCGTCGGTGCTATAAAGGCCCTCTCGCTCCCATAGCTCAGCTGGATAGAGCAATCGCTTCCTAAGCGAGAGGTCGCAGGTTCGACTCCTGCTGGGAGCGCTCTCACCGCGCACTGACCTACACGAGGGGGACGACGATGGGCCCAGGACGAATCGCTCGGCTCACCCTCCTGTCGGTGATCTCCATCGGCCTTCCCGCGCTCGGCGCTGGATGCCAGGGGGCCGACCTCTCGCCGTCACGCGCAGCGTCACCGACCGGATCGGTGAGCGTGAGCTGGCCCGGCCACGCGACCCCCGACGGCGGCGAGAGAGATGCGACCATGCCGGCCTCCGTGCGGATCACCTCGCCCACGGACGGAGCTTCGTTCGTCCGCGACACCATCGAGGCGTCCGAGTGGGTCGCGCGCGTGGCGTTCTCGGTGACCGGGACCGGCGTGGCATCGGTCGACCTCGTCGCGGACACCGACTTCCCGCTCGGCACGATCGACGCCGCGGGCATGCTCACCTACTCGTTTCACGGCGACGGCGCGCGCGTGATCGACGCCATCGGGCGCGACGCCAGCGGGACGGAGGTCGCGCGCGACACGCTCTCGATCACGATCACACCGCCCGTCGACACGAGCTGTCACGCGATGCTCGATGCGCTCGGCCTGGACTGGGCGCCGGCGAGCGCGACGCAGGGCGTCGTCGATCCCGTGCGCGTGCAGCCGCTCATCCATGGCGTGAGCTATCGCTACGTGTCGAACACCAGTCCGACGGCGATGCTGATGGCCTGCGACCTCGCGCCGCGCCTCGCGCGCCTCTCCGATCTGGTGAGCGAGTACGGGATCGACGAGATCATCCACATCGGCATCTACAACTACCGCTGCATCGGCGGCGGCAATCCAGACACGGACGGCTGCACGCCGAGCCAGCACGCGCGGGCGCGCGCGATCGATCTCCATGCGTTCGGCCTCGCGGATAGCGACGTCGAGTACTCCACCGAGACCGACTTCGTGATCACCCGGCGGAGCGACACCTGCCCGATGGCCTCCTCGTCCGAAGCCGACCGGATCCTCAAGGAGATCGCGTGCCGGATGTACCAGGAGCGCATCTTCGAGATCGTTCTCACGCCGAACTACAATTCCGACCACCGGAACCACTTCCACGTCGACATGACCGAAGGGTCGATGTTCCTCGGGGAGAGCGTCGCGGGCGTCGATCCTGCGGTCCCGGGCTTGGGCGACTGAACGTCTGGCGCTCGACCTCGAAGTCGCCCCCGTTTTCGTGTAGACCGGGCGCCTCGAAGGAGAGTCGCCATGCTGGAAATCACATCGATCATCGCCCGGGAGATCCTGGACTCACGCGGCAACCCCACCGTCGAAGTGGAGGTCGAGGTCGACGAGGCCGTGATCGGTCGCGCCGCCGTTCCGTCCGGCGCGTCGACGGGCGAGCACGAAGCGATCGAGCTCCGGGACGGAGACCAGTCGCGCTATCTCGGCAAGGGCGTCCGCAAGGCCGTCGACAACGTGCTCGAGAAGATCGCTCCCGAGGTGCTCGGTCGCGATGCGCTCGACCAGGCCGGGATCGACCAGGCGATGCTCGATCTCGACGGCACGAAGTCGAAGAGCAAGCTCGGCGCGAACGCGATCCTCGGCGTCTCGATGGCAGTCGCGCGCGCGGCCGCGGAGGGCCTCGGGCTGCCGCTGTATCGCTACCTCGGCGGCGCGCAGGCCTGCATCCTGCCGACCCCGCTGATGAACATCCTCAACGACGGTGTCCACGCGGACAACGGGCTCGAGGTCCAGGAGTTCATGATCGTCCCGCACGGCGCGGGCTCGTTCCGGGAAGGCCTCCGCGCGGGCGCGGAGATCTTCCACCACCTCAAGGCCATCCTGAAGAAGAAGGACCTCGCGACGAGCGTGGGCGACGAGGGCGGCTTCGCGCCGCGTCTCGAGTCGAACGAAGCCGCGATCGTCGAGATCCTGGCCGCCGTCGAGAAGGCCGGATACACGCCCGGCCGCGACGTCTCGCTCGCGCTCGACTGCGCAGCGAGCGAGTTCTTCGACAAGGAATCGAAGACGTACACCTGGGACAAGAAGCCCTACGACGCGGCAGGGCTCGTCGCGCTGTACGCGCAGCTGGCGAACAAGTACCCGCTCATCTCGATCGAGGACGGCTTCGCCGAGGACGACTGGGACGGCTGGAAGCTCCTCACCGACGCGCTCGGCAAGAAGCTGCAGCTCGTCGGCGACGACCTCTTCGTCACGAACGTCACGCGCCTCTCGCGCGGCATCGAGGGCGGCATCGCCAACTCGATCCTCGTGAAGGTGAACCAGATCGGAACGGTCAGCGAGACGCTCGCCACGATCCGTCTCGCCGGTCAGAACGGCTACTCGTCGATCATCTCGCACCGCAGCGGCGAGACCGAGGACACCTTCATCGCCGATCTCGCGGTCGCGACGGGCGCAGGGCAGATCAAGACCGGGTCCGCCTCTCGGTCGGACCGCATCGCGAAGTACAACCAGCTCCTCCGCATCGAGGAGATGCTCGGCGGCGGCGCGCGGTACGCCGGGCGGAGCACCATCCGGGCGCGCTGACGACCCGGCGCCCCTACCCGTTTGGCGTGCCTCGGGTTTGGGCGTACACTCGACCCTCGCGGTGGCCGTTTTTGGCCGCCCTGAGGCGAGGTTCTCCGATGAAGCGCTCCAATCGCATCGTCCTTCCGGTCCTCCTGCTCACGCTCAGCGCGGGAGCGCTACCGTTCGCGATGGCCTGTGCCGGGCCGACGCCGCTCGCCCGTCCCGTCGTTCCGATCGGAGAGCCCTCGATCGGCTCGCTCGTGGTCAGCGACGGCACACAGGCCGGCGCGATGGGCGACATCACCGACTTCACGGGCGTCGCCACGCGTCACGACGGCAACTACTACGGCAGCGGGGCCTCCGTCCGGATCGACTCCGAGGGCGCTGGCTGGTGGGTGATGAGCCGCCTCGACTTCTCCGGAGACCTCGCGACCGACGCGTTCGCGCCTGGCACGCACCGCGTCTACACGAACGGCATCTCGGACGATCCGGCCGACACGACCAGCGTCATGGTCACCGGCTGCTCGGGACCCTCGTACGGCGACTACACGTTCGACACGCAGGCCGGTACGGTCGACCTCACGGTCAGCGCGAACGGCGCGTCCGCACGTCGCGTGGACTACGTGACGAACTACGGCGGACAGGTCACGCGTGGCAGCTTCGTCTATCAGGTTCCCTCGGCGACGGGCACGACCACCATCGATGGTCGCGGGATCTGATTCGGCGGGCTCCCGCAGCGCGCGAGCTCTCGGGATCGGGCTGGCTCTCGCGCTGACGATCGCGCTTCCCCTCGGAGGCGGCTGCCTCTGCAACAACACGGATCCGCCGCCCACCTCCAGGGAGTGCGAGGCGGGGAGCGCCGTGACGATCACCGCGCTCGAGCTCGGCGCTCCGACCGGGACCTTCACGCCGGGCGCGCATGCCGACCAGGTGCGCGGCGGGCAGGGCCTCTCGATGCTGTCGTTTCGGATCGCGGTCCAGTCCGCGGGCGAGCCGACCTGTATCGACCAGCGCACCGAGGCGGGCCCCACCATCTTCGGGCGCCCGCTGCTGATCGCCTCGCACGAGGGTGACTGGTGGGTCACGGCGCCGCTCTACGTCATCACCAGCTCCGTCTCGATCCCCGTGAGCACGACCTCCGGCGGGCTCAGCGTCACGCGGACCATGTCCATCGCTCTGCCCGCGGACTCCGGCGCCGACGCGCCGTAGAGCTCGATCTCGCGCGCCGACTCCCGCGTATGTTCGCGGCATGCGCGCTCTTCACATCCTCGCTCCGCTCGCTCCGACGGCGGAATTCGCAGAGGGCTCTCCGCGCGGTGGAGACTGGGAGGCCGTCGACGTGGGGAACTTCTCCCTCTGGAACGCGACCTCGTTCGACTACAGCGAGGGCCCGTCGATGCGCTTCGTCGTCGACATGAGCGCCGCCGGTCCGATCGCCTACAACGTGCTGCCGGGGGGCGAAGCGCTCGACCCCGCGAGCCCTCACCACGCCGACGAGGCGGCGCTCTGGCACGTCAACGAGGCCCCCGATCTCTGGTTCCGCGAGGGGGACGTGGTCGCGCACGCGGAGTCCCGCACGCGCCTCCTGCCTCGAGCGGCGTCCACGAACCGGCTCGCTGCGCACGCCGCCCCGGCCGCGGTATCTTCGTCACCATGCTCGGTCGGCTAGGCATCGCGTGGTTCTGCGTCTCGCTCGCGTCCTGTACGAGGGCGCCCGACGCCGACGCCGCGTGCGGGACAGCCGTCATCGGCGCGAGCGGAGGGGCCGTCGTGGCACCGAACGGCGCCACCCTCGTGGTCCCACCGGGAGCCATCCCGAGCGCCACCGAGGTGTCCATCTGCTCGCTCACGGACTTCACACCACGGCGCGATCAGCAGTCGGAGCTCGTGGTGGTCCGGCCGCCTTCGCTCGCGCTCGCCCGCCCGGCGACCTTCACGATCCGGCTCCAGACCGAGACCCTCAGCTCTGGCCGGGTCGAGATCGGCCAGAGCCTCGACGACAGCGCGCCCGTCGTGATCACCGACATCCGGTTGGGAGTCGCGAGCGTCTCCTTCGACCACGACCACTTCGGCTACATGCGCGTGCTCGGGCTGGCGACGGCGCCCGTGGACTCCGGCGTCGACCCCAATCGAGACGCGGCGCGGCCCGACGCGGGCCCTCCTCGTCTCGCGCCCGTCGTGGTGGGCATCGACCTCGATCCGGCGAACTACGCCTGCCTCGGTACGCGCGTCATCTCGCCGACCGGGGCGCTCGTGCCCGTCGAGCTGCGCGTCATCGACTGGCAAGACCGCGCGCCGAGGGCGAGCTACCAGCTCCGGGCCATTCTCGCGCCGCCGAACCCGGACCTCGAGTTCGACTGCTCGACGACGCCCGACTGCGTCATGGCGACGAGCGACGCGAGCGGTGCTGCTGCCGTCACGCTCCCGAGCGGCCCGGTCTGGTTCGACGTCGTCCAGTTCGACCCGATGGGGATGTTCATCGACGACCGTCACGCGCCGGTGCGGCAGGTCCACTTCCCGATCGACGTGCCCGTCGGCGGAGGCGTCGTCGAGCTCGAGGCCGTCTCGCAGCGCACGCACACGGCCGTGGGCGGCTTCACGATCCACTTCGGCCAGCTCGCGATGGGCCACGTGCGTGACTGCGACGGGCAGGCCGTCCAGCGCGCGCGCGTGCGGGTGTTCGACGAGACGGAGGGCGCGGAGATCACGGACACCGGCGGCATGCTCACCTACGGCACGACGTCTGGCCTGCCGACCGGCGGGGGCGTGCGGACGGGAGCCGACGGAACGTTCCTCGTGGACAATTTCGTGGGGGTGCAGAGCGTGCGGCTCGAGGCCTGGGGGCAGCTCGTGCTCGACGGCCCCGAGGTGATGCTCGCGTGCGAGCTCCGCGCGGTCACCTCGAGCACGATCGTGATCGGAGACCTCTTGCCGGCCGCGATGGTCCGCTCGGCGACGTGCTCGGAGTGAGGGCGCGCGCTCAGGCGGGCTCGAGCGGAGCGGTAGGCAGGCCGGCGAGCGCTGCCTTCTTCTGGGCGTCGGCGTAGGCGCTTGCGAGCCGCCAGAGCACGCCGCAGAAGCCCACGAGGACCACGCCGATCCACTGGGACGTGGTGACGAGGCCGATGCCGCCGCGGTCGTCGGCGCGGAGGAACTCGAGGACGAAGCGGAGCGCCGCATAGAGCGCCATCGAGACGCAGAAGACCTGGCCGTCGAAGCGCTTGCGCGGGTGCATCCACGTGATGACGAACGCCGTGATCGCGAGGCATCCGCCCGCTTCGAGCAGCTGCGCTGGGATCACCGGGAGGGAGGCGCGCGCGGCGTCCCCGAGCTGGTGCGCGCGCCACTGAGCCTCGCTCGCGGGCGACCAGGCAGGGAACGACACGCCCCACCACGAGTCCGTCTGCATGCCGAAGCAGCAGCCGCCGAACCAGCAGCCGAGCCTACCGAAGAAGAGACCGAGCGGCAGGACCATGCCGCCCATGTCGAGCGCCTTCAGCCGCGGGAATCCCTCCGTCTTGAGGAAGTACATTCCGTAGCCCGCGCCGGCCACCATGCCTCCGTACCAGGTGAGCCCGCCCTGCCAGAAGCGCGCCCAGGCGAAGCAGTCTTGCTCGGTGGGGTGACAGACGCCGGCGGCCACATCCCACTGGCCTTGGACCGACTCGCTCACGCACTGAGCGTGCGTGATGTGCCAGTCGACCAGGGTGTAGTCCGTGCACAGGTGCACGTAGTCCATGAAGAAGCCGTCGAAGATGACGTGGGCGAGGCGCGCGCCGGCGACCCCGGTGATGATCGAGATGAGGGCGAGATCGATGAGTGTCTCGTGATCGAGCTTGCTGCGCTTGGCCCATCGGACCGCGAACCACGTGCATGCCGCGAACGCGCACATGAGCATCGTGAAGTAGGCGGGCAGATCCTCGTCGAGGAACGGGATGTGGCCGAAGCTCGGGATCATGACGTCGAGGTCTCGCTCTCGATCTTCGGGTCGGCTCCAGAATCGGCGTCACCGGCGTCACCGTCGGCCTCGCCGTCGTCGTCTCCGTCGTCGTCTCCGTCGTCGTCATCGGCCGCGGCGTCGAGGCTCACGGCCGCGGCTGGCTTGGCCTCCGATTCGGTGGGCTTCGGCGCCTCCTTTCGCATCCCATCGATCAGGAGGAGAACGACACCGATCGTGATCGCGATGTCCGCGACGTTGAACGTCGGATAGTCGAACCGATCCATCCAGAGGATCGGATGCTCGTAGTGGAAGTGGATGAAGTCCACGACGTAGCCGTACACCGAGCGGTCGAAGAAGTTGCCGATCGCGCCCGAGATCACCAGCGGCACGCTCGCGGCGAAGAAGGGCCCGCCGCGCCCCTGGACGAAGAGCCACATCAAGACGATGGTCGCCGCGACGGCCGCGATCCCGAACACGATGCGCCGCACGGGCCCGGGCGCCTGGCGCAGGAGGCCGAAAGCGGCGCCGCAGTTCTCCGCGTACTCGAGCTCGAAGACGTCATCCACGAGCGAGATCGTCTCTCCCGGGAGCCGCTGGTAGCGAACGAAGCCGTCATCGTCGAAGGCGCAGACGTCCGGCGTGTCCCCGAGCCGCGCGGTCGAGAGCGCCCCCTCGGCCCAGGACTTCGACCAGAGGTCGGCCCCCGTCAGGAGGACCGCCACCGCGATGCAGATCGCGATCGCGCGGTTGTCACGGCGCACGAGCGGGGCCACGGGCGCGCTCTTCTCGTCCTTCGGCGCTTCCTTCGCCGCCTTCTTCTTGTCGCTCACGGGTGCGCGCCCCTCCCGGGCGAGGCGTGCGAGGTCTCCGAACGGGTAAAGACAGGGCAGCCCGCGAGCGCCAGACAGCCGAGAACGAGGAGCACGAGGGTCAGGGTGCGCATGATCTCACCGAGCAAGAGCGCCCCCGAGGGGGCGAAGGATCCGGGGAAAGTCGGACTGTGTAGCAAGGCAGGCCCGGGCGCGAAAGGCCGGAGGATGGGTGACGGTCGGACGGCCCGTTGGGCCTGGCCGAGCGGTCAGGCCCGCCGGCCTCGGAGGATGGCCTCGAGGCCGCCGGCCTCGCTGCGCGCGAACGTGAGCGTGAAGTCGTGGGCCTTCGCGATACGCCGGACGATGCGCAGGCCGAGCCCCGGGCTACGCGCGCGACGAGGGTCGGGCACGTCCTCGCTGGACGCGAGGCTGCTGACGAGCGCGTCCGTCACGCCCGCGCCGTCGTCGAGCACGCGCACGACGAAGTCCTCCCCGTCCCGCTCGAGCAAGAGCGCGACGTGTCCCGAGCTCTTCGCATCGCCGGCCGTCGGCACGGCGCCGTGATGCCGGATCGCGTTGTGGACGAGGTTTCCGATGGCCCGCTCCACCAGGATGTCGTCGCCCAGCGCGAGGACGGGCTCCTCGGGGGTCGCGAAGTCGAGCGAGACGCCGTGGTGACGCGCGGCCGGCCGGAAGCGCTCCATCGTGCGCTCCACGATCGCGCGCAGGTCGATCGGCCGAAGGACGACCTCGCCCTCCCCTCGCTCGAGACGCGCGGTGGCGCCCATGTTGGCGACGAGCTGCGCGAGGTACTGGCACTCGGCCAGCGCGGAGGCGAGCAGCGCCGCGTCGATCGGTCGCCCCTGGCTCTGCGTCTGTTCGGCATCGCTGAGGCGCGCCGAGAGGACGGTGAGCGGGATCGCGAGATCGTGCGTCGTGCCGTCGACGTACTCGGTGAGCGCGCGATCGCGGGCCTCCAGCCTGAGGACGAACTCTCGCGCTCTCGCGCTGGCCTCCGCGAGCGCGTGCGCGACGTCTCCGATCTCGTCCTTGCCGTAGGTCTCCTTCGGCGGGACGAGCCCGTCGGGGGGCGCGCTGCGCACGGCCGCGGCGAGCACGGAGAGCCGCCGGAGAGGCGGCCCGAGCGCGAAGAACACCACGACGAACGCAACGCCCAGCGCGCCGATCGTCGTCGCGAGATCCGCGAGCAGGCCTCTACGGCGCATCGCCGCCGGGATCCCGCGCGCCTGCACGACGACCACGGCGCAGGGGCCGTCGTCCCAGGGCATCCGCATGGCGACGGTGACCTCGCCTCCTTCCCCCGCCGACGTGGCGACGTCTTCCCCGCGCGAGAGCGCCGCGACGAGCGGAGCCTCGAGCGGACGCCCGCGGCCGCCTCCCGGTTCGAGCGCGGCGTCGTAGACGCGCGTGCGCCCGCGTCCGCGCCCACGGCCCCGCGCGCCGGGACCCATCGGACCGAGCTGGAAGCGCCCGGGCACCTCCTCGCAGCGCTCGCGGCCGCCTTCTTCCATGCGCTCCACCGTGGTGGCGAAGAGCGTGTCGACGAACGCCTCTTGCCGCGCGCGGAACGAGAGCACGATGGCGAGGACCGTCGCGGGCAGCGCGACGACCACCAGCGCCAGTAGCACCCGGAGGCGGACGCTCACGGCTCGCTCTCGAGCCGGTAGCCGATGCCCCACACCGTCGCGATGCGCTTGCCCTCGTCGCCCAGCTTCTTGCGAAGCCGGGAGACGTGCACGTCGAGCGTTCGATCGCTTCCGCCGCGGGCTCCGTCGAGCGCTTCGTCGACGAGGTCGGCTCGCGTGACCGCGCGTCCGCAGCGGCGGGCCAGCACGGCGAGGATCGCGAGCTCGGCGCGTGTCAGCTCGATGCTCTGTCCGCTCACCGTCACGCGCGCTCCCTCCACGTCGACGACCAGCGCTCCGACGACGAAGCGCGTCTCGTCCTCGCGCTTCATCGAAGGCCTGCGGAGCCGCGCCTTCACGCGCGCGAGAAGCTCCTCCGGCCAGAACGGCTTGGTGATGTAGTCGTCCGCGCCGAGCGCGAGCCCGCGCACCTTGTCGGCCGTCTGATCGCGCGCCGTCACGAGGATCACGGGCACCTCGCTCTTGGTGCGATAGCGCTTGAGCACGTCGAGGCCGTAGGCGCCGGGCAGGCCGAGATCGAGGAGCACGAGCGCGTAGTCCTCGATCTCCACGGAGAGCGCTTCGTCCCCGTCGCGGATCCACGTCGGCGCGTAGCCGGCGCGCTGGAGACGCTGGGTGACGTCTTCACCCAGCTCTCGATCGTCTTCGACGAGAAGGATCCGCTCCTTCACCGTGAGGCTCAGATGCCGGTGGGAGGTGCGGAGGGCGGCGAGCCGTGCCCATGCCCGCGGCCACCCTCGCGGCCCTCACCGCGCGGTCCATGCGAACGACGAGCGGCTTCCATGCGATCGAGCGTGGCGCGCTGGTCGGGGTTGAGGAGCGCGTCGATCGAGGCGCGCGTCTCGTGATGGAGCGCTTCCATGGCAGCGTGGCGCGCGGTCTGATCGGTCATCGCGCGGATCTGCTCTCGACGTGGCCGGTTGGCCTCGAAGATCTGGCGGATGCCCGCCTCCTGGTGCGCGTCGAGCCCGAGGATCGCGGTGAGCATCTCGATCCGCTGACCCGGACCGCCGAAGCCTCGACCTCCGTGGTGCGGGCCGCCATGGCCGCGCGGGCCCTCGTGGCCGTGAACGCCGCCGCCCGGCGCGGTGTCCTGCGCGAGCGCGGTACCGACGGTGAGGGGCGCGGCCGCGAGCGCGGCGACGAGCATCCAGGTTCGCGTGTTCATCGTCTTCATGATCCTTGTCTCCTCGTGATCCGAGCCGTCTCTTCCGGCTCACGAGATAGATACGTGGGTCGTGTTACGAGAGTCTGAAGCTACCAGCGACCCTGGATTCTCTGCATGAAATCGTATGGATAGCCGAGATCGAGCGCGCTCGCGTCGTCGAGCACCTTCTGCTGGGCGGCGCTGAGCTTCAGGCTCGCCGCGGCGAGGTTGCCCTTCAGCTGTTCGAGCGTGCGCGCCCCGAAGATCACCGAGGTGACGGCGGGCTTTGCGATCAGCCAAGCGAGCGCGACCGTCGAGACGCTCGCGCCCGTCTCCTTGGCCACGGCCTCGACGGCGGCGAGCGCCTTCCAGTTGCGCTCGCTGTCGACGCGCGCGTAGTTCGACTGCCACTTCGGGGAGCCGAAGCGCGAGCCTTCGGGAGCCTTCTCGCCGCGCTTGTACTTGCCGCTCAGGAACCCGGCGGCGAGCGGCGACCACGGGAGGATGCCGAGGCCGAAGCGCTGGCAGAGCGGAACGTGCTCGCGTTCGATCTCGCGCGCGACGAGCGAGTACTGCGCCTGCAGAGAGACGAACCGGGACGCGTGGACGCGCTCGCTCGTCCACAGGCTCTCGACGAGGCGGTAGGCCGCATAGTTCGAGCAGCCGATGTAGAGGACCTTCCCCGCGCGGATCAGATCGTCGAGCGCGCGGACCGTCTCTTCCTCCGGCGTGTCGATGTCCTGCATGTGGATCTGATAGAGATCGATCCGATCGGTGCCGAGGCGCGAGAGCGACGCTTCGACGGTGCGCATGATCCGCTGGCGCGAGGCGCCCGTCCCGTTCGGCCCGGGCGACATCCGAAACCGGAACTTCGTGGCGAGGACCGTCTCGTCGCGGCACTTCCGCTCCGTCATCCAGCGCCCGACGATGCGCTCGGAGAGGCCGTCCTGGCCGTACACGTCCGCGGTGTCGAGGAAGTTCACGCCGGCCTCGCGCGCCGCGTCCATGATCGCGAAGGAGGCCTCCTCGGAGGCGCTCACGCCGTGCATGAACGACTTGTCGTCTGCCTCGCCGAACGTCATCGCTCCGAGACAGAGCGTGGACACCTCGAGCCCGCTCGCTCCCAACCGCCGATATTCCATGACGCCTCCTGGCTGAGCCTTGCTTCTCACGCCGACCGCTCGTGCCGTCAAGGCGTCTCGCACGGCGCGCGCGCTCGGCTAGGATTCGCCCCGTGCCTGCTCGCGCGCGCTTCTTCTCGCTCTCGGCCATCGCCCTGTCGATCTCGTGCGCCCGCCAGACTGCGCCGACGCTCGAGGACTCGCGCGGCGTGGTGGTGCAGTGGGAGTGCTCCGCTGGCGAGTGCCAGGTGACGGGGACCTCGGACCCACCGCCCGCTTGCACGGCGCTGCCCGACATCGACCTGTTCGTGCTGGGCGCCGGCTCCTTCGCGCTGCTCTGCGGGGCGAGCGTGGTGGGGCACGCGCTGGTGCTGCACGACGAGAGCTGCCGGCCCATCCGGTGCGCGAACGAGACCGACTGCCCGCAGTGGGACGACCGACGCTACGGCTGCGACGCGGGGCTCTGCACGACGACGACGCGCGCGCTGGACCTGCTCGACGTGACTGCGGCGTGCCTCGCCGACGTCGATCGCCCTGCGACGTGCGTCGCGGCCGGGATGGACGCCGCCACGCAGGACGGCCTTCTGCTCGCCGCGAGCGCATGCACGGCGGAGGGGTGCACTCTCCCCGAGGCGTGTCGGCCGTGAGGAGCGACGCCGCGTTCCGGATCGGCTCGTCCCTGCTCGTGGCCGCGGCCGTCGCGCTCTTCGCGGGTCTGCGCTTCGGCGTCGGGATCGGGCTCGCGGCCTTCGGTGTGCTGTCGCTCGCCGCGACGGCTCTGACGCTCCTGCCGATCGCGCGCCGGGCCCGCGCGGCGGACGGGCCGTTCCCCGAGCGGTTCCGAGCGATCCTCGAGCGCGAGGTCGCGTTCTATCGGGGCCTCGACGCGAAGGAGCGCGCGCGCTTCGAGCGCGAGCTCGCGATCTTTCTCGCAGAGCAGACCATCACGGGAAAGCGCGGCGCCCCGGTGAGCGATGAGCTGCGGGTGCTGGTGGCCGCGTCCGCGATCGTCCTCGTCTTCGGTCGCCCCGGCTTCCGCTATCCGAGCACGCGCGACGTCGTGATCTACGACGACACGTTCGACACCGACTACGAGGAGGGCGGCGCGCACGCGAACGTCCTCGGGATGGTGCACGGCTCGGGCCCGATCCTCTTCTCGTCTCGCGCGCTGAAGCAGGGCTTCGCGAACAGCCACGACGGGCTCAACGTCGGCCTCCACGAGTTCGCCCACGTGCTCGACTTCTATGCGGGCGCGGCAGACGGCGTGCCCGGGATGATGCCGTGGGCGGCCGTGCGCCCGTGGACGAAGGTGATGCACAGCGAGACGGCCCGCGTCGAAGCCCACCGCTCGATCCTTCGCGGCTATGCGGCCACGAACGAGGCGGAGTTCTTCGCCGTGGCCACCGAGGCGTTCTTCGAGAAGCCGCAGCAGATGCACGACAAGCATCCGGAGCTCTATGCGCTGCTGCGGGAGACCTACGGGCAGGACCCAGCCGCCGCGAAGGTCGTGCATCCCGCGGAGCCCGAGGAGGGGGCTGCGTGACGAAGCGCAGCCTCATCGCGCGCGCCCGGGACACCGCCCTCGGGCACATCGCGACGGTCACCGGCTTCGCGCACGGAGAGCTCCGGCCGGAGCCGCCGCCGGTGGACCTCCCGTTCGCGATCTCGATCCCGGATCCTCTGCTCGGCAGCGTCCGGATCACCGGCCGGCTCGCGCACGCGGAGCGCCCGTCGGTCGTCGTGATCGTGCACGGCATGGGCGGCAGCATCGACAGCGCGTACGTCGTGCGCGCCGCGAACGCCGCGATCCGCGCCGGACATGCCGCGCTGAGGATCCACTTGCGCGGAGGCGACGGAAGCGGCGCGGACGTCTACCACGCAGGGCTGGGTGGAGACCTCGCCGCGCTGGTCGCGTCCCCGGAGCTCGCGAGGTTCGAGTCGGTGGCGATCGTGGGTTACTCGCTCGGCGGGCACGTCACGCTCCGCCATGCGGCCGACGGGCCCTGGGATCCGCGCCTCCGCGCGTTCGCGGCGCTCAGCCCTCCCATCGATCTCGACCGCGGCACGAAGGCGATCCAGCGGGTGGACCGCCGGCCCTACCAGGAGTTCATCCTGAAGAGCATGCGGCGGCAGCTCGTCGAGGTCTCGAAGCATCGGCCTCTCGCGGTGCGGCCGGAGGACGTCGAGCGCCGCGTTCGCACGATCCGCGACTGGGATCGCGAGGTCATCTGCCCACGCTTCGGCTTCGAGAGCCTCGAGGCGTTCTACGAGGCAGAGTCGGTGGGCCCGCGTCTGTCGAAGATCGAGGTGCCCACGCTGCTCGTCATCGCCGACCGCGATCCGATGATCGCGCTCGACACGATAATCCCATGACTCTCCGGGGCGAGCGATGCCGTGACGATCGTTCGCAAGCGGCGCGGCGGCCACGTCGCGTTCCCGCGCGATGCCAGCCTCGACGAAGAGCGCGGCGCCGGAATGGAGAACGAGGTCATGCGGTGGATCACCAGAAGAGTGCTCGCGTAGCGGCAAGAGTGCTCGCGTACGCGGCAAGAGTGCTCGCGTAAGCGGCAGTGCCCGAGTCGGCGATCACGGAGGGAGGGCGCCGGTCGGCGCGATCCCGTCGAAGCACGCTCGAGGGACCAGAACGGCCGCCAACGGCAAGAGCTCGAGCCCGAGCCGGTTGAGCAGCGTCCCTTCGAGCGCGAAGGCCCTCACCTGGGGCGGGCCCACCAGCAGCGCGAGCGCCAGCCCCGCGAACACGAAGAGGAGCGCGAGCGCAGCGGTCCGCGCGGCCTCGCGCGTCGCGGGTCGGAACGCGAGCACCGCGGCCGCGAGCGCGATCGGCGGCACGATGCCCCAGGTGTCCACGTCGACCGCGTGCCTCAGCGCCTCGCGCGCGAGGCCGGGGATCTCGCTCGCCGCGAGGTCCACGAAGGAGTGGTCGTCGTTCTGGCTGCCGGCAGCCCAGAGCTCGAGCCGGTAGGTGATCGTCGACAGCGCGAGCGCAGCGCACGAGGCCAGCGCCGCGCGTCTCCCCGCGCCGCGGCGAGCGCTCGTGAGGAGCACGGCGGCGAGCACCGCGAGCGCGCAGGCCAGGCCTTCGTCCTTGATGCCGAGGAGCAAGGCAGCCGTCATGGCGGCGGGCAGGCCGATGCGATCGAGCCTCTCGGCGCGCTCGATCGCGAGCACGAGCGACGCCGTCAGCAGCCCGATCGGCAGATCGAGCTGGACGCTCTGCACGTGCACCCAGGCGAGCGGCGTGGCCGCGAGGACGAGGAGCGTCGCTCGCTCGTCTCGGCTCGACGCGCCGCGCGCGAGGAGCAGCGCGAAGAGCGCGAAGCAAGCGATGACCAGCGCCGCGCCGCCGGCGACGAGCGACGGCAGGTCGGGATCGCCGATCGCGAAGCTGGCCTCGAGAACGGCCGCCACGACCGAGTAGCCGCGCGGCACCAGCACGGAGTGAGGGTCGAGGGCGCGCGCCATCAGCTCGACGGGGCCGTCGCACGCGACGCGCGCTTTCGAGAGCCAGACGCTCTCGTCCCAGAACAGCGGCACCGGCGGTCGAAGCGCTGCCACGACGCCGACGGCGGCCGTCGCGGCGAAGGCGAGCCGAGGGATCGGCGTCGCAGCGGTCTCCGGCATCGCGCCCCGCTCGCGCGCGGTGAGCCAGACGACCGCGAGCGTGAGCGCGAGCCCGAGCGCGACGTGCACCGTGAACGCCGCCGCAAGCGCGAGGCCCAGCAGGGCGCGCACGAGCGTCTCTGCCGCTCCCCAGCGCAGACCGGCGCGGCTCAGGACGGCGCCCCCCAGCACGGCCCCGATCCCGAGCGCAGCCAGCGCCCTCCAGACCGGAACCACGCTCACGGCGCGCTCGAGGCCGGGGGCGTCCCGCAGGTCAGCGCGCCGTCGATCTCCTCGCAGCCTTCGTCCAGCGAACCCTCGAAGAGATCGATCGGCGCGTCGCGGTTCTCCGGCATCCGCGCGAGGGCCAGCCGCGCGATCGGGACGACGGCCAGCTCCGCCTCGGTGCGAAGGAATGCGCCCCCGTGCGCGCGGGCGAAGGCCGTCACTTCGTCGTGCACGTGGACGACGCGGTCCGCGGTCGCGCCGACGGCGAACGGGCGATCGGCGCGGACCGCGACGACTGCGATCAGCCCGGGCAGAGCGCCGACGACGAGCGCCCCGGCCAGCAGCGCGCCCGGTCGCGCCATGAGCGGGCGTCGAAGGCGAACGGCGAGCGCGACGACGAAGACGACGACGAAGAGCGACGAAGCGGGGAGCGGTGGCGCCTCGCCGGCGTGGTGTCGCGGCGCGCCACACACGCCATTCGCGCCGTCGACCAGGAGCGCCTCGGCCGTGACGAGGCACCTCGGGTCGACCAGCGGATCCATCCCCCGAGCAGTTACCCCGGAACCCTCTCGCGCGCCCGAGGCCGCTCGACCGCGATTGGCCCGTAGCCGAATGGATGCCGCTCGGATAGCGTTCCCGATCTATGGCCCATCCGAAAGTCGTCTACGCCTCCTACGACGGCTTCTTGAAGACCGCGCTCGAGTCGTACTGGAACACCCGGCGGAACTCGGCCCACTTCATCGCGCTCCTCCTCGCGTCTCGCGAGGCGTGGTCGGTGGCGTTCCGAGGGCTCACCGGCGAGGGCACGGGACAGCGCGCGATGATGGGCGCCGGGGGCGCTGCAGCCATCTACGTGCTCCTGCGCATCTTCATCGGAGGCCCGATCGGGTTGGTGCTCACCGGCGTCTCCATCGCGTCGCTCGTCGCGGCGTACTCGTCGAACCACCGCCGCATCTGGGATCAGCAGGAGCGCTACCGGAAGATGATCGGCGACTACCGGGTGAAGTACGAGCGCATCCGCGCCGACTGGCTCGAGGGAAGCATCGTCGAGGAGAACCGCGACCTGATGATCGACGGGCTGCTGAACCGCTTCCTCGAGGACATCGAATCGGACCCGACGTCGGGCGCCAAGCCGAGCGCGATCGGCGGCGAGAAGAAGAAGCCGTGAAGACGCTCGCCATCCTCACCTCCGGCGGCGACGCACCGGGGATGAACGCCGCGGTGCGCGCGGCGACGCTGATCGCAGCACAGAACGGCGTCGAGTCGTTCGGCGTGATGCGCGGCTATGAGGGCTTGCTCGACGGGCACGTTCGACCGCTGACGCGAAAGATAGGCAGCTCGCTGGCGCCCGCGCACGACGTCGAGACCTCGGGGCACCTCGGCGGCAGCATCCTGGGCTCGGCGCGCTGCAAGGCCTTCTACGAGGCGGAGGGACGCGCGCGCGCTGCGAAGGCCCTCGCCGGCTACGACGCGCTGGTCGTGATCGGCGGAAACGGATCGCTCACGGGCGCGCACGCGCTCGCGACCGAGCACGGCATCCGGGTGATGGGCATCCCGGCATCGATCGACAACGACGTGGGCTGCACTTCCACCGCCATCGGCGTGGACACGGCGCTGAACACCATCGTCGAGGCGTGTGATCGCATCTCCGACACCGCGCGCGCACACCGGCGTGCGTTCATCGTCGAGGTCATGGGACGTCAGTCGGGCTACCTCTGCATGGCGAGCGCGATCGCAGCAGCCGCCGACGCGGCGCTGTTCCGAGAGGAAGGCCGCAGCGACGCCGACGTGGTGCGCGCCGTGACGGCCGTGGTCGCACGTGGCCTCGCCGAGGATCGCGGCAAGGAGCGCGTGCTCGTCATCAAGGCCGAGGGCGTGGAGATCCCGTGCACCCGGCTCGCGCGCGAGGTGGAGGAGGCGCTCCGCCCTTCGATGCCGGACGTGGAGATCCGGGCGACCGTGCTCGGTCACGTCGTGCGCGGCGGGAACGCGTCGTTCCTCGATCGCATGGTGGCGAGCCGCTTCGCGCTGGGCGCCGTCTCGTCCTTGATCGAGGGCAAGACCGACGCGATGGTCTCCTGGCAGAGCAGCGTGAGCGGCGGTGAGCCGACGGCCGACCGCAGCGTCACGCGCTTCTCGCTCGAGCGGGTCTTGACGGAGACGGCGGCGCTCATCGACGGGACGAGCTCGGTGATCCGCCACCGCGTCGCGCTGATGCAGAAGGCGGCCGGCGTCCTGGCGCTCTGACCGTCCGGGCGGGTCGCGGCTCGGCGCGCGAGGCGCGTGGTAGGGTTCACGGTGCGTCCAGGCTCCCTCGTCCTGCCGACCGTCCTGAGCGTCTTCGTGCTCACGACGCTGGTGCCCGGCGACGCCGACGCGCAGTCGACGGAGCTCACGAGCGGGCGAGCGGCGATGCTCGAGGGTCGGTACGACGACGCGGCGGGCCTCGCGACGACGGCTTCTCGGGACGCGGCGAGCCACGCGGAGGCGATGACGCTCCTGGGCGAGGCACGGATGGCGCGCGGTCGCCTCGACGAGGCGGAGACTGCGTTTCGCGCCGTCGAGGCGGAGCCCGAGGCGCACCGCGCGCGCGTCATGCTCGGCCGCTTGCTCCTCCGGCGGGGGCGCGATGCCGATGCGCGCGCCTCCCTGCTCCAGGTCATCCGCGCCTACAACGAGCACGTGATCGATCGCACGGACGCGGCAGGTCTCGCCTACGTGGGGATGGCCGCGTCGATGCTCGGCTCGGCCCACGACGCCAACAGCGCCTTCACCGAGGCCACGCGCGCCGACCGAACGCGCGTCGAGACGCAGCTCGAGTGGGCGGAGCTGTTTCTCTCGCACGACGACGCGGGCCACGCAGAGGAGTGCGTGCGAGACGCTCTCGCCGCGAGCCCGCACGACGCCCGCGCCAACGCGCTCTCCGCGCGCATCCGGCTCGCACAGTCGTTCGACTTCGGGGGCGCGCGCGACGCGATCGACGAAGCGCTCGCCGTGAACCCTTCGCTCGTCATGGCGCACGTCACGCTGGCCAACCTCGCGCTCCGCGATCTCGACATCGTGACCGCCGACCGGCATCTCGACGACGCGCTCGCGATCGATCCGACCGATCTCGAGGCGCTCTCCGTGCGCGCTGCGGTGCGCTTCGTCGCGGGTGACACGCGCGCGTTCGAGACCGCCGTGCGCGCCGTGCTAGCGCAGAGCCCGCGTTTCTCAGCGGCGTTCAGCATCATCGCCGACCACGCGGACTGGGAGCACCGCTACGCCGACATCGTCGTCCTCGCGCGTCGCGCGCTCCAGATCGATCCCACCGATGCGCGGGCCGAGGCGACGCTCGGCATCAACCTTCTGCGCGAAGGTGACGAAGAAGAAGGTCTGGCGGCGCTCCGGCGCGCGTTCGCCCGTGACCGCTTCAACGTGCGCGTCTTCAACATCCTCAACCTCTTCGAAGGCCCGATCGCGCGCGACTACGAGACCTTCGAGTCACGCCCGTTCGTCTTTCGCATGCACCACCGAGAGCGCCCGGTGCTCGAGCGCTACGTGCCGCGCACGCTCGCCGCCGCGTACGCCGACATGCGCCGGCGCTATCACTTCACACCGCACGCTCCGACGCACATCGAGATGTACGCGACGACGCAGCACTTCGCGGTCCGCACGAGCGGCCTGCCGGCGCTCGGTGCGCAGGGCGTCTGCTTCGGGCGCGTCGTCACCGCGCTCTCGCCGCAGGCTGGCGAGTTCGACTGGGCCGAGATCACCACCCACGAGCTGAGCCACGTCTTCCACGTCCAGATCTCGCACAGCCGCGTGCCCCGCTGGTTCACCGAGGGCCTCGCCGAGCACGAGACGAACATGGCGCGTCCCGAGTGGCGGCGGGAGGACGATCACCGGCTCTATCGATACCTCACGGACGGGCGCCTCCCTCCCCTTCGCGACATGAACGCCGCCTTCACGCACGCGCGCACCGCCGATGGGATGCTCACCGCGTACTACGCGGCGTCGCGCATCGTGACCTACCTCGACGAGCGGTTCGGCTTCCCCGCGCTCGTCGCGATGCTGAGAGAGTGGGGGCGCGGGCGGAGCACCGAAGAGGTGTTCGCGCGCGCGCTGCACGCGGACGTCGACGCGGTCGACGCGGACTTTCGCGCGGCCGAGCTCGTCCGGCTCGCCCGCTACCGCACGGACTTCAGCGTGGACCTCACCTCGTATGACGACCTCCTCGGCGCGCGCGCGCGGGCCGTGGCGGATCCGACGAGCGCGAGCGCGCAGGGCGAGCGCGCGGCCGCGGCGCTCGCCCGCGGGGAAGCGATCGAGTCGCTCACCGCTGCGCAGGCCGCCGTCCGCCTCGATCCGCATGAGCCCGTCGCTCGCTTCGTCCTCGCCACCCTCGCGGTCACGCGACGGGACGGCGTCGAGGCCGAGACGCACCTCGCGGATCTTCGTGCGTCGGGTCACGTGGGCTACGACCTCGAGACCCTGGCCGCGAACGCGGCACTCTCGCGCTCCGATCGAGCGGGCGCGCGCGCGGCTCTCGAGCGGGCCGTCGCCCTCGACCCCGGCCGGCTCGACGCGCACGTCGGCCTCTATTCGATCGCGATGGCGACGAGCGACAGCGAGCTGCGCTTCCTCGAGGCCGGCGAGATCGTCCGCCTCGAGGAGCACGCGCGCGAGCCGCTCGCGTTCTATCTGGAACAGCTCGTGCTCCGCGGCGAGACCCAGGCGCTCGACGCCGTGATCGAGCGGACGATCTACGCCGATCCCGAGCGAGCCCGCGGGCACGAGCTGCTCGCGCGGAGCTACCTGAGGCGGGGCCGGGGCGCGGACGCGCTCTACGAGGTCGAGACGTGGGCGCTCCTCGCGCCGGATCAGGTCGCGCCCATCGCGCTCCTCCGCGCCGAGACGCTGCGCGCGCTGCACCGAGACCGCGAGGCGCGGACGGCGATGGCAGCGGCGGTCGCGGCCGACCCCTCGATGGCCGAGCGCGCAGCCGCGATCTTCGCCGACCGGTGACGAAGCGGCCTGGTATCGTCCGCCCGTGACCCTGGCCGAAGCCCGTAGAGCCTCGCGCGCGACGGGCTTCGCCCTGGTGACCTTCGCGTACGTCATCGCAGCGGGCGCGGCGCTCTTCGCGGCGACCTCGGCCCCCTTCGGTCTCGATCTCGATCTCGGCTTCGCGAGCCTCGTCATGACGCTGGTGCTCTTCGCGGCGTCGTTCATGGCGAGAAACTCGAGCTACTTCGATCCGTACTGGACCGTCGCGCCGCCGCTCGCGTGCGCCTGGCTCGCGCTCGAGGCGCAGCCGGGCACCTCCTTCGGGCGTACGGCGCTCGTGAGCGTCCTGGTGTTGATCTGGGCCATCCGTCTCACGCTCAACTGGGTGCGCACCTGGGGCGGGCCCGGTCACGAGGACTGGCGCTACGTCGAGATCCAGAAGCAGACGGGGAGGCTCTACTGGCTCGCGAGCCTCGTCGCGATCCACCTGTTCCCGGCGCTGCTCGTGTGGCTCGGCATGCTCGCCCTCGTCCCCGCCATCGCCACCGGCACCGCGCCGCTCGGCTGGCTCGACGGCGTGGCGTTCGTGGTCACGGCGGGCGCCATCGCGGTGGAGGGCATCGCGGACGAACAGCTGCGCCGCTATCGGGCTCGGAAGGCGGCGCCCGGCGCGATCATGGAGGAGGGGCTCTGGGCCTACTCGCGACACCCGAACTACTTCGGAGAGATCAGCTTCTGGGCCGGTCTCTTCCTGTTCGGTCTCGCTGCCGACGAGACGGCGCTCTGGCGCGTCGTCGGCCCGATCGCGATGCTCTGCCTGTTCGTCTTCGGGACCATCCCGATGATGGAGAAGCGCTCGCTGGAGAAGCGGCCCGCCTATGCGGAGCTCCAGAAGCGCGTGTCGATGCTGGTCCCGCTGCCGAGGAGGAACGGATGAAGATCGAGCTCATGGCCACACTGCTCCTCGCCTCGCTCGGGATCGCTGGATGCGCGGGCGCGGCGACACGCCGCGAGCCGGAGCACTGGGACGACTCCCCTCCTCAGGCCACGTCGGACGCGAGCGACGCGGGAGTCGACGCCGCGGACGCAGACGCCGGCATCGCCCCCGGGCTCGCGCTCTTCCAGGCCTCGTGCACGCCGTGCCACTCGCGCGCGGGCAGCCACGATCCCTACGCGGTGACGACGGGCGTGTTCTTCGAGACGGAAGCGGACTTTCGCCGGTGGGCCTCGTCGGACACGATCGGCAACACCCAGGCGAGCCTCGCCAGCATCCTCTCGCTGCGGGCCGATGGGCTCGACCTCATCGTCGGCAGCGAGCGCTTGCCGATGCCGCCGCGCGCGAGCTCGTACCCCGCATGGACGCCGGACGAGGCGCGCACCGCGCTGACCTGGCTGCGCGCGCAGCGCTGAGACGAACGCGCTCTCTAGGCTGTAGTCTCGCGCGATGGCGGACGACGACGAAAAGGAGCCCGAGCTGACCGACTTCGAGCGGATGAGCCTCGCGTCGCTCAAGCGCGAGCTCACCGCGCAGCAAGCCGCGACGGAGCAGCAGCGCATCGAGGCGAAGGAGCGGCTCGACGCCGAGGCGAACAAGGCGCGCGCGTTTCCGTGGCGCATGCTGCTCGCGGTGCTGCTCGGCGGCTTCGTGCTCTTCGTGGGGGTCGCGTTCGCGCTCCAGGCGAGCTTCCCCGAGGTCGCCGACTATGTGATCCCGGACTTCGTCTACCACCCGTACGACGCCGGCCCGCCCGTGGAGCATCCCGACGCGGGCCACCGGCGCGCCGACGCGAGCGCGGCCGACGCCGGCGCTGCGCCCGCGCACCATGGCCACCACGCGACGGGAACACACACCGGCACGGGTGAGGATCTCGGCCTCGACACGTCGGGCGGCACGGACGATCCGCTCGAAGGGCTCTGAGCGTCAGCGCGTCGGCTTCGCTCGCGCTCGCCTTCGGGCCCACGCGACCAGCATCAGCGCGACGAGGCCGCCGCCAGAACCGCCGCCGCCGGCGCCGTGCGCGACGGCGCATCCACCGCTGAGCGGACGGCCGTCACGCGGATCTGGCGCCCTGGTCCCTGCGTCGCGAACGATTGCGAGACCTGCGTCACTTCGGCTCACGCCACCGCCAGCGTCGCTCTCGGGAGGGGTCCCCGCGTCGGGCTGAGCGACCATGGGCGGCGGCGCGTCGATCACGTAGACCGCTGGTCCGCTACCGCGAACGAGGTAGGGGCGCACCGAGATGTCCGACGTCGGAGGGAGCGCGGTCAGCGCCGCGAGGTCGACCGTCGCGATGGCGCCCCAGTCGAGCCGCCATCGATCCATCGCCTCCGGGCTCGGTACGTGACGGCGCGTTGCTTCGCCGAGCTGCACGTCGCGGAGGTAGACACCCGGATCGCCTTCGGCGCCGATGATCTCGGGGGCGAGCGCCCAGTCGCTGCTCTCCGGAAAGGTCGCGAGCGTCGCGTCGTCGACCAGGATGATGTCGTGCCCGTCGAAGCGCCACGCGCCGAACGAGTCGGGGCTCACGACGTGGCGACGTACGCCGTCCGGAAACGGTGGAGCCGGCGGATCGCAGTGGAGCGTCGCGGGCGCTCCGGACAGCTGCGCGTTGGCGCCGCCGCCCGCGCCGATGCCGTACGCGAACACGACGTGATCGCGACCGTCCATGAAGCCGTACGGAACGGGGAACGAGTAGCCGTGATCGCCGACGTCGTCGCGGTGCACGCTGGCGTGAATGGGATAGCCGACGGCGGCGGGGTCTCCGGCGGGGCCGTCGATGTAGACGTGCACGTCGATCGGTCCCGCGTCGTCGGGATCGCGCGCCCAGCCTCGGATGCCGTCGCACGCGGCGGCGTCGATCCAGCCCTCCGGAAGCCGGTCGGTCACGGGACAGGCCGTGGCGGGGAGCGCCGCGTAGGGTCCCTGATCGATCCAGCGCGAGCTCGGGTCGCTGCAGCCGCCGTAGCCGAAGGGCTCGAAGCCGCCTCCCGAGCGCGGCTCGAAGTGGAGGTGAGGGCCCGTCGAGCTACCGCTCGATGCGATGAAGCCGAGGTGCTGGCCGCACGTCACCGACTGACCGACCGAGACCGCGATCGACCCCATGCGCTGGTGGCCGTAGTACGTGACGATGCCGTCGGGGTGCTGGATCGCGACGTAGTTGCCGAAGCCGCCGCCGCCGCTGCACGCGCCGCTCGTGCAGCGATCGAACTCGCCGTCGTTCGCCTGGACGACCGTTCCCTCCGCGGCCGCGACCACCTCACGGCCTTCGTCCACCGCGGCCCAGCCGCCGTAGGTCGCGAAGTCGGTTCCGCCGTGCCCGCCGTAGGTGATACCGCCGCAGTTCCAGTCGGTGCGACCGCCGTGATCGCGATAGGCGCTGACGACCATGCAGCCGTCCTGACAGGTCGACGGATGTCGATACGCCTGCGCGCTCGCGGCGGTCGGCGTGAACGGCAGCAAAAAGGCGAGCGCGAATGCGAAGCGAGTCATCGCACACCCCCGAGGGTGACGCGGCGCTCGCCGTAGCCGTCGTCGTAGGTGAGGACATCCCCTTCGACGTGCATCGACTCGTGAAACGCGGGCGGCGGAACGAACGTGGGCCCGAGCGGATGGCCCGTGCGAAGCGTCGCGTTGGTCACCGCGATCGGCTGTGCGGTGCCGGCGGGATCGAAGATCCACACGCCGGCGATCCCCGACACGACCGAGCCCACGACGATGAGGCGACCGCCTTCGAGAAAGAGCGGCCGGTCGGCAAAGGCGAGCGCATCGGTCACACGGTGTGGAGCGCTCCACCCGGCGCCGTCGCGCGACACGACGTAGACGCCCGCGCCCTCTCCGGCGCGATGCGGATAGGCGACGGTGAGACCGTCCGCGCTCACGGCGAGCTCCGGCAGGACGTCGCGATCGAGGATCGCGCCCTGCTCGTCGACCAGCTCGAACGCCGGCGTGACCCAGACGGCGCCGTCCTGGACGAGCGCAGCCCCGAGCACGGGCTCGCCGGGCTCGATCGTCTCGGCTCCTTCCACTCGCATCCGGTAGGTCGGGCGTTCGTCCGTCTGCGGCACCGTCGCGGACGGGGATCCGCGGAGGAGCCGCCGATCGCCCTGCGCGTCGACCACGGTCAGCTCGTCCGATCCAGCAGTCAACCCCTCCTCGCGGGAGCTCGCGGGATCGGTCCCGCAGCCGGTCAGCCCGACGAGGAAGAGCACGCGCGCATGACGAAGGCCGATGTCCACGGCCCGTGGCAAAGCAAGGCCGAGACCAGCGCTCGGCGCCGAGCTTGCTGCCTCGAGACCGCAGCTCTGGGCGGTCTTGCACGTCGGGCTCGCGCACGCGCCGCCGCGGTCAGGACGACGCGAGCGGTCTCTGCGCTGGCCACGTGCGGCCGGGAGGCAGCTCGAGGTCGCCCTGGAGGATCGCCGCGTGCAGCGGGTGCCGGTGCAGGTAGCCCTCGCGAACGGAACCGTCGGCCACCATCTCCGACATCTCGACGAGCTCGTCGCGCGTGCGCTCGGCCTGCCGCGTCGCCTGCGTCGCGCGGCCAGCGCGAGCGAGCGCGAGCGCGAGGATCCAGCGAACCTCGATCGGGGTGTTGAAGAGGTCCGAGAAGCGTGTGTGGCGGTCTCTGACCCGGAGCGCGACGCGCGCGTCACGGATCGCATCGGCGTGCCGCCCCGCGACGCTCGCGATGACCGAGCGGACGGCGAAGAGACGGCGGGTCGCCTCGGCGACGTCCAGCTTCTCGGCGAGCCCTGCGAGCTCCGCGACGTGCTCGGCCGCAGCCTCGCGGTCGCCCGGCGCGTCGCGCATCAGGAGCGTGCGGATCAGGTTCGCCAGCGCGTGCGTCTGCTGCGTCACCAGCGAGCGCTCGCGAGACGCCTCGAGCCCTTCGCGGTAGTGGACGATGGCGCGATCGAACTCGCCCGAGACCGCCTCGAGATCGCCGAGGTTGCTCAGCGCGATCGGCCGCACGACGTTGAAGTCCCCGGTCGGGCTCCGGAGGATACGATCGAGCGTCGCGCGGGCGGCCGCGTACTGCCCGAGCGCGTTCTGGAGCGCCGCGATGTTGTTGTAGCCGACGAGCGCCGAGGACTTGGCGCCCGCGCGTTCCTTGAGCGC
>JBBSAT010000041.1:0-36352 GCA_038252025.1 Polyangiales bacterium
GACGCCGTGCGCGAGGCGCGCCTGGCCGACATGCGGGGTACCGGTTCCAAGCGCTCGGGGACCGAGACCAAGTCCGAAGCGAAGGGCGTCGGGTCGGTCGATGTGGGCGCTTTCTTCTCCAAGTTGTTCAGCTCCCCGAAGAAAAAGTGAGCCCAACCCGGGATCACCTTTGACGCCTGGATTTTCGGTCCTGTAGCATCGTCGCGCGGCCCTTCCGGAACCCCTGGCCGCCGCCTCGAACAGCGCATGATCGCCACCCGACTCGCCGCCGAGACGCTCCGCTTCCTACCGCGGAAGGAGATCAGCCGGGCCATCGGGCGGGTCGCGTCGAGAACGGGGCCCGACGGGCTGCTCGCCCGGGCGATCGACATGTACGTCCGCGCGTACTCGGTGGACCTCTCGGAGTGCGAGGTCCCGAGCGGCGGCTTCCGCACGTTCAACGAGTTCTTCACGCGGCCCCTCCGCGAGGGAGCGCGTCCGCTGGACGCCGACCCGAGCGCCATCCTCTCGCCGGCGGACGGCAAGATCGAGGACGCGGGACCGATCGACGATCGTGCCGAGCTCCTCGTCAAAGGTCGGCCCTATCAGGTGGGCGAGCTCATCGGGAGCGAGGAGGAAGGGCGACGTCTCGCCGGCGGGAGCTTCGTCGTCGTCTACCTCTCGCCTCGCGACTACCACCGCGTGCACGCCCCCGTCACGGGCGAGATCACGCTCGGTCGGCACATCGGCGGAACGCTCTATCCCGTGAACCGGATCGGCGTCGAGCACGTCCCGCGTCTGTTCGCGAAGAACGAACGGGTCGTCATGACCCAGTCCACCGCGCGCTTCGGCGACGTCGTCACCGTGATGGTTGGAGCGCTCGTGGTCGGTGGGATCGTGGTGAGCTTCGACAAGACGCTCGTCTCGCGCCGCGGGCCCGCACGGGGTGAGGTCCGCTACGACCCACCTCCACAGCTCGCGCGCGGCCAGGAGCTGGGCTCGTTCGAGCTCGGTTCGACCGCGATCGTGCTGATCCCCGCGCAGGCGCAGGCCACGCTCAGCGTCACGCCTGGCCAATCGATCCGGATGGGCGAGGCGATCGCGCGTGGAAGAACGGCGAGCGCATGAGCGACGAAGACGATCGCGACTCGACGCCCGCAGCGAGGCCGCGCCGCTCCACCGTCAGCGCGAAGCGTCGTTCGCTCCGCGTGCCCGTCGACGAGGTGCCGCGGCGGAGCTCGCCCGCCCTCACGCGTCCGTCGTTCGACAAGCTCCCCGCTCCGCCGGCGCGTCCGCCGGTCCCGCGTTCCGTCTCCACCGACCCGCTGCCGGCGCTGCACACCGACCCGGGTGTGAGCGTCGATCTCGAGGAGGAGCTCGAGATCGAGGAGAGCCGCGAGATGGAGGTCGTCGCGTCGGCGGATCCTCCGGCGAGCGATCCAGAGCTGGTTCTCGCGTCCGCGGAGCTCGAGGCCGAGGCCTTCGGAGATCTGGCGGACGAGCCCACGATCGGCGCTGCCGCCCACGTCTCCAGCTCGGTCGCGGACGCCCCGGAGATGGCGGCGGGCGAGACGAGCGATCCCGAGCTGGCTGACCCTGATCTGGCTGACCCTGATCTGGCTGACCCTGATCTGGCTGACCCTGATCTGGCTGACCCTGATCTGGCTGACCCCGAGCTGGCTGACCCCGAGCTGGCTGACAGTGATCGGGCTGACCCCGATCTGGCTGACCCTGATCTGAGCGATCCCGGGCCGAGCGATCCCGGGCCGAGCGATCCCGAGCTGAGCGATCCCGAGCTGAGCGATCCCGAGCTGAGCGATCCCGAGCTGAGCGCCCCGTCGAGCAGCCCCGAGCTGAGCGACCTGGCGTCGACCGAAGGCGCGTTCGGCGCCGACGAGAACGATCCCGCGCTCGCCGCGCTGGCGGACGCGCAGAGCGCGGACGACGACGGGGCCGACACATCCGAGCTCGACGCCGAGAGCACACAGGTCAGCGCGCCCGCGATGCGGGCGTCCATCGAGTTCATGGATCGCCCGACGACGGAGATGCGTCGCGCCGACGAGCCAGCGCGACCGGCTTCGGTGCGCCCTCCTCCCGCTTCGGTGCGCCCTCCCGCTTCGGTGCGCCCTCCCGCTTCGGTGCGCCCTCCCGCTTCGGTGCGCCCTCCCGCTTCGGTGCGTCCTCCCGAGCCCGCGCCCGCAGCGGCGAGCGTGGTCGTCGTCTCGCAGGTCGTCGTCTCCCGCTCGATCCCGGTGGGCGTCGCGACACCGAGTCGGCCTGCGCCCCGCGTGGCCGAGCCCACCGCCGTCGCGCCCACCGCGGTCGCGCCGCCCGTCGACGCAGACGAGCCGATCGACATCGAGGAGGAGATCGCCGCCGCGCGTGAGCCCGCCGAGGCGGACGGCTCGATCCGGCTGAGCCAGGTCCCCGAGCCGGTCGAGCCCGATCTGGCGGACGAGCTCGCCGCAGACGAGCTCGTCGAAGACAGCCCTCCCGCTCCGACCCCTCTGCGGTCGACCCCGCCAGCACGGCCGGAGCGAACCACGGGACGCTTCGCGAGCCTCGCGTCGCCCTCCGGGGTCCCGCCGGCCGGGCCCACCGGGTCGACCGCGCCGCATCTTCCGCCGCCGCCGCCCGTCCCCGCGACGCCCGCCGCCGCAGCGCCGCACGCACCTCCGCACGCACCTCCGCACGCACCTCCGCACGCACCTCCGCCGGCTCCGGTCGCGCCCGCCCTCGCCGCACCTCCCGCACCTCCGAGCGCGGCTGCGCATGCCGAGCCGCCGCCCGAAGCGCGGCGCAGCAAGAAGAAGGCAGCCTGGTGGGAGGATCTCTTCAACGACGACTACCTGCGCACCGTCCCCGCGCCGCATCCGAAGCAGGTCGTCCGGCAGTGTGACTTCATCGAGTCGCGCCTCGGGCTCGTGCGCGGCGCGACGCTGCTCGACGTCGGCTGTGGGCTCGGCCTGCACGCCATCGAGCTGACGCGCCGCGGCTATCTGGTCGTGGGCCTCGACCTGTCTCTACCGATGCTCTCGCGCGCGGCCGACGAGGCGCAGGATCAGGGCTTCAAGATCAACTTCCTCCACGCGGACATGCGGGAGATGAACTTCGACGGCGCCTTCGATGCCGTGCTCTCGTGGGGCACGAGCTTCGGGTACTTCGACGACGACGTGAACCGCGCGGTGCTCGAGCGCATCCACCGCGCGCTCAAGCCGGGCGGGCTCCTGCTCCTCGATCTCGTCAACCGCGACTACGTCATCCGCACCCAGCCGAACAACGTCTGGTTCGAAGGCGATGGCTGCGTCGTCATGGAAGAGACGCTCTGCAACTACATCAACTCGCGGCTGCAGGTGAAGCGCACCGTGATGCTCGACGACGGCCGCCAGCGTGAGAGTGCGTACGCGATCCGCCTCTACTCGCTCCACGAGCTCGGCCAGATGCTCCACAAGAGCTTCCGCGTCGTGGAGGTGAGCGGTCGCGAAGCCACGCCCGGCGTCTTCTTCGGCGCCGACTCGCCGCGCCTCCTCGTCGTCGCCGAGCGCCGGCTCGCAACGCCCGCGGCGCCGCCCGCGCCGCCGAAGCGGCCCGAGGGCGACACGTCGACGTCCTCGACGATGCCCGCCGTGACGATCCCGCCGGCGGCGCCCAGCGACCCCGAGAGCTGAGCGCGGACTAGGAGACTGGTGTCGAACCGCCGTTCGACACAGTCTCCTAGGGTCTGGCCACGCCCGTGAGCGCGTAGCTCGCCTGGCAAGGGAACGCGGGGAAGTCTCCGCCGCTCGACGCGAGCAAGAGAGAGCAGTTCGAGCCCGGAGTCGCCGCGAGCACGACGGTGTTCGTGCCCGAGAACGATGCGGTGGGGCCCGCGTCGGTCGCTCCGCCGTCGTCCTGCGCGCCCGCGTCGACGGGACCCGAGTCTCCTGCGTCGTCCGAGCCAGCGTCTCCCGTCTCGCGCGTGACGAGGACGCCCTCGATCGTCTCGCTCTGGTAGAGCGAGCATCCGGCCGTCCCGAGATCGGGATCGGGCCCGTACGCCGGCACCGTCGTCCTCGAGATGAAGCGAAAGGTCCCGTCGGCGCCCATCGTCCCGCTCACGATGGCGCCGCCGTCCTGGCGCCAGTAGCCGACGCCATCATCGCGGCGAAGCTCGGCGAAGAAGTTGAGCGTCTCGCGGGGGTCGAAGCCCGGCGCGCACGTGTTCTCCACGAGCGTCCCCGTGATCGCGAACGAGCCCGCCGTGGTGCCCGGAGTGGACGGGGCCTGGCACGAGGTCGTGAGCGTCTCGAGAGCGACGAGCGTGAGGAGGCCGATCAGAGTCCCGAGGATGCGCATGAGCCTTTCATCGGCCCTCGCGCACCCTCAGGTCCAGTTTTCCGCGCCCAGTCTTGCCCGCGCCGCTCGAGGCCGAAGTGACCGCGTCGCGAGCCGATTCGCTCAGCGACCGCGGTGATGACGGCCGTGCGTGTCCTCTTCGGCAGGCGGCGGTCCGCCGTCCTCCGGACAGCCGTCCTCGTCCTCGAAGCCGTCCGGATCCTCGGCCTGGTCCGGGCACTGATCGGAGTCGTCCGGGATCGAGTCGCCGTCGAAGTCGACCTCGGGGCAGCCGTCCTCGTCGCCGAAGCCGTCCGTGTCCTCCGGCTCGTCCGGGCACTGATCGACGCTGTCGTCGATGTTGTCGCGATCGCGATCGTTGTCCGGGCAGCCGTCCTCGTCGCGGTCGCCGTCCATGTCCTCGGGCTCGGTCGGGCAGCTGTCGTAGCCGTCGTGAATGCCGTCGCCGTCGGTGTCGATATCCGGGCAGCCGTCGCCGTCGTCCTCGCCGTCCATGTCCTCCGGATCGTTCGGACACGTGTCGAAGCCGTCGTTGATGCCGTCGCCGTCGTTGTCCTGATCCGGGCAGCCGTCGGCATCGTCGAAGTCGTCGATGTCCTCGGCCTCGCTCGGGCACGAGTCGATGGCGTCCGGGATCCCATCTCCGTCCTCGTCCGACGAGACGGGCGCCCACATGAAGCCGCCGAGCGCGCGGAACACCGGCACGCCGACGCCTGCGATGAGACCCGCGCCGCCGCCGAGCGAGAACACGACGTCGTCGACGCGCAGCCGCGCACCGAGACGCGCTTCGAGCGAGTTCTCGTCGACCTGCGAGGAGAACGACGTCGCGCCGTTCACCTCGGCGAACACGTCGACCAGCGGCGTGATGTCGTAGCCCATCGCGAACGCGTCCGTCAGCTGGCCGCCCGCCTGCGTCGAGTAGAGCGTCTGACCGTCGCGCCAGATGCCGCCGATGTTGCCAGCGACGTGAAGACCGGAGTTCACCAGCTCGAGCGTGAGGTGCCCGCCGACGGTCGGCGTCTCGTCGCCGACGTAGCGGCCAGGCGCCATCGCGTGCCCGATCGGTGCCGTTCCGTACACCACGGCGCCGAGACGGAACCCGCTGCTGTGATCGTCGAGGAAGTTCACCTTGAGGTGCAGGCGCGCATCGCCGACCGCGAAGACCGGGCCCGTCGTCCCGGAGATCCCCATGCCCATCGCGCTGAGCGGGGTGAAGGGCTGTCCTTCGGTGATCGCGAGCGGGAGGATCAGACCGATCTGGAGCCGATCGAAGAGCGCGAGCGTGCCGAAGAGGTGCGCCGCCGCGGTGTACTGGACGATCTGCGTCGCCGTTCCGGAGACGTGGCAGTTGGTGCCGTCGGGGTTGCAGGTCGCGTCGTAGAGCGAGAACGGCTGGTGCGCGTAGTCGATGAGCAGCCCCGCAGAGCCGGTCATGTGCCCACGAACCGCTGCTCCGTCAGTCATGAAGTAGTTGCCGGGCCCTGGCGCCGGCGTGAACCGCATCACCGAGAAGTCGCCGCGCGGCTGCGCGCTCGCTGTCGGCGCGGCAAGCGCGAAGGGGGCCAGACAAGCGACGAGGAGCGTCAGAGCGAGGAGCGTTCGGCGCATCTCATTCTCCAGCGAGAAAACGGCGCGACAACTCCGCGCCTACTACGTCGGGGAGTATCGCTGACGCGCGTATCCGACCGCAACCGGCGATGCGTTGTCGCGCGATGATACTGTCCAGGCGGAAATCCCGAAGGGCGCCCGACGGGGCTCGGTCAGAGCCGGACGGTGAACCGGCACTCGAAGTTGACCTCGGTGGAGACGGCGTTGCCCTCCTGATCCCGCGGCCCTGGGTCCCAGCGCCCCGCCTCCGTGAGCGCGTCCACACACGCTTGCCCGAAGCCCGCCTCGCTCTCCGACCGAACGCGAAGGCGCGACACGTTCCCGTCGGGGCCGATCCGCAGCCGGACCGTCGCGCGGCCTTCCACCGCGAGGCGCCTCAGCTCACTCGGATAGAAGCGCTGGATGAGCGATGCCAGCCGATCCGTCCGCGGCGCGCCGGGCGGAGCCGACAGATCGCGCACGGCGACCAGCCGCGGCCCGGGGTCGCCCGTGCCGGAGCCGCCGATCGCCCCGCCTTCCGTTCCGACGACGTGACGCCCGGTGCGTGTGCCCGTCGGCGCCCCGATCGGCGCGTCCATGGGGGCTCCGTTACCGACCGCGCTCTGCCACGCCGCGCCTTCGTCGTTGGTCAGGGTCTCGCCCGTGAAGTCCTCGATCTGCTCCTCGGCGGCCGGCGGGGGCTCCGGCGGTGGCGCCTCCTCGGGCGGCGCCTGGACGGGCGCACGCTCCCGGCGGACGACTGGCTCCGGCGGCAGCTCGGGCTCGGGCACGGGCTCCGGCTCCGGCGGGAGCTCGGGCAGCGGCTCCGGCGGCGGCAGGTCCTCGAGCATGTCGACGGCCGTGACCGTGAACGACTGCATCATCTCCTCGAGCGGCGGAAGCAGCCCGAGGCCGCCCCAGGCCAGGACGTGCGCGAACAGGCTCGCGATGACCACGATCGCGAGCACGGTCTGACTTCTGCGCTCGTCGTACATCGGCTCGAGAGAAGGACGCCAGAGTCCTCGCGAAGGTTGGCTAGTGCGTCGGTCCGGAGCTTCGTGCCGCGAGTCCGAACGTCAAGGAGCGAGGTCCTCTGGACGAACGTTGATCGCGAAGTGCGCGACGTGCTCGCGGCGGAGCAGATCCATGATGCGCACCACCTGCCCGTGCGTGACCGACGCGTCGGCGGCGATCGTGGCGCGCGCTTCGCCCTCGGTCACCTCGGCGACGTACGCCCGGACCGCGGCGCGGAGGTGGGCCTCGTCCGTGGGCTCTGCGTCCAGATAGAGCACGCCGTCGCGATCGATCGAGATGCTCACCGCGCGCGGTGGGGTGGCCTCTCCGCTGGCTGCGTTGGGCAGATCCATCGGGATGCTCTTCGAGACGATGTAGCTCGCCGTCACCATCAGGATGATCAGCAGCACCAGCACGACGTCGACGAGCGGCGTCACGTTGATCGCCGTGATCATCTCGTCGTCGTCTTTCTGTGCGCCGCCAGCCATGGCTCAGCTCTCCGCCGCTTCGTCGTCGCTCTTGCTGTGCTTGCGCTTGTCGCTCTTGTCGCTCTTCTCGGCCTTCGCGGGCTCGGCCTTCGAGGCCTCCTGCGGAACGGGCGCCTCGAAGCGCGTCGACTTCAGGTACGCGAGCACGTCGCGCCCCATCGCCTCGCCTCGAACGACGCGCGCCTTGATGACGCGCTGGAAGAAGTTGAAGAAGGCGACCGCGGGGAGGGCGACGAGCAGACCGATGAGGGTCGCGACGAGCGCCTCGCCGATCTGCGCCATGAGGCCGGCCGAGACCTGGCCCTGTGTCTGCTCGAGCTCGGCTAACGCGCGCACGATGCCGATGACGGTGCCGGCGAGGCCGACGAACGGCGCGTTGTTTCCGACGGTGCCGAGGAACGCCAGGTTGCGCTCCATGTCGAGCTTCCGGAGCGTGGCTTCGCCGCCCATTCGCTCCTCGGCGGAGTCCGCACCGTCGTCGACGGCGTCGAGGCCCGCCATGACGATCTGCGCTTCGACCGACTTGGACGCGCGCATCGCCACGCGTGCGCCGTCGACGTCGCCGACCTTGAGCTTGGCGAGGAGCGCCGCCTTGAGCCGGCCGACGTCGTCCCGCGTGGCGATGAAGAAGTACGCGCGGTCGAGGATGATCGCGAGCCCGAGGATCGAGAGCCCCACGAGGAGCCACATGACCCACGTGGCGCCGAGCATCGCGAACGCTGTGAGCCTCTCCTGGATGTCCATCGACGTGCGTCCTCTTCCATGTGGGGAGCCGTGGCTCCCGGAGCGTCTCGAAAACAGCGTCCTTGGGCGCACGCATTCCAGGCACGAGTCCTGGGAGCGCTGCACGAGGAGCGAAAGGGCGCGGAAACTACGAGACGCCCCTCGTTCCTGCAAGCCGGTTGCAACACAAAGGAGAGGCGCTGCCGCCAGGCGCGCTACCTGATCGCGTAGTCCTTGATCTTGTACAGGAGCGCGCGGTGGCTGATCTCGAGGATCTTCGCGGCCGCAGTCCGGTTGCCGCCCGTCTTCTCGAGCGCCTTTCGGATGAGCGTCTCCTCCATGAAGCGCGACGTCTTCTTCACCGAGAGCTCGCCCGAAGCGAGCATCGCGAGCACGGGGTCGCTCGGCGCCTTGACCTGGTCGGGCAGGTCCGTCTCGTCGATCACGTTGCCGTCGGCGAGCACCATCGCGCGCTCCACGAGGTTCTCGAGCTCGCGCACGTTGCCCGGGAACCCGTAGGCGAGGATGAGCTTCATCGCGCCCGGCGAGAAGCTCGTGACGCGCGTCTTGAGCCTCACGTTGTTCCGCTCGATGAAGTGCTCGACGAGGAGCGGGATGTCTTCCTTGCGCTCGCGGAGCGGTGGGACCTCGAGCGGCAGCACGTTGAGCCGGTAGAAGAGGTCCTCGCGAAACCGACCCTGCTCCACCTCGTGACGGAGGTCTCTCAACGTCGCCGCGATCACGCGGACGTCGACGGTGCGGTCGCGGGTCTCGCCGAGCTTCCGGATCTGCCCCTCCTGGAGCACGCGGAGGAGCTTCACCTGGAGCTTCATCGGAAGCTCCGCTATCTCGTCGAGGAAGAGCGTCCCCTGATCGGCGGCCTCGAAGAGCCCCATCTTGTCGGAGCTCGCGTCCGTGAACGCACCGCGCTTGTGCCCGAAGAGCTCGCTCTCGAGCAGGGCCTCCGGGATCGCGCCGCAGTTCAGCGCGACGAACGCCTTCTGCGCGCGCGGACCTCCGCCGTGCAGCGCCCGCGCGACGAGCTCCTTGCCGGTACCGCTCTCGCCGCTGATCAGGATCGTGGTCGAGTACTCCGCGGCCTTCTCGATGATCCGGAAGAGCTTGGCCATGGCCTCGCTCTTTCCGAGCATGCGATCGAGGCGCTGCCGGTCCTTCACCTGCTCCTTGAGCGCGCGGTTCTCGCGCCGCAGCTGCTCTCGCTCCTCGGCCTTGCGGAGCGCGAGGAGGATCTCGTCCTGCTTGAAGGGCTTGCCCACGTAGTCGTACGCGCCCGCCTTCATCGCTTCGATCGCGAGATCCACCGAGCCGTACGCGCTCATCACGATCACGACGGCGCTCACGCCTCGGCGTCGCAGCTCCGCGGTGAGCTCGATGCCGCTCATGCCCGGCATGCGCACGTCGGCGATGACGTAGTCCGGCGCGAAGCTCTCGACCATCGCGAGAGCCTCCTCGGCGCTCGCTCGTACCTCGACCTCGTAGCCCTGCTTTCGCAGCAGGGTCCTGAGCACCAGCCGGATGTTCTCTTCGTCGTCGACGACGAGCGCGCGCGCCATGGCGGGCGAGTCTACGCGCCCGATCGCCAACGGTGTTGACCCGCGTGCTCGCGCGGACCGCGGCAAACGCGGTGGCTCGCGCGCTGCACTGCGAGGCGACCCGAGAGCTTCCTCTTCTCCACCTCTTCTCGATGGCCGTCCCGGTCGTCGTCCACTCCCCACCAGAATCGGAGGACGAGCATGCAGGCTCGCAATGCACACGTGTGTCTACGGTCCGGGCGCGCGCTCATGGCGCTCGTGCCGCTCCTCGCCGCGGGCTGTCTCGAGCGCCCGCTCGTTCCGATCCCGCCGTGCACGCGCTCGCGCGTCGCGGAGACCATCGAGGTGACCGGCGTCGAGGACGTCGATCTCCTCCTCGTCGTCGACGACTCGAACTCGATGGCCGAGGAGCAAGGCCAGCTCATCGCGCAGCTACCACGCCTCGTGGAGGTGCTCGCCTCGGGCGATCGCGGTCTCGACGGGACGATCGACTTTCGCGCCGCTCGCTCGCTCCACGTCGGCATCGTCAGCAGCGACATGGGCGTCGGCGTCGCGAGCGGCGTCGGCCTCGAGGGCTGCTCGATGGGGAACGGAGACGATGGCGTCCTCTTCGCGTCGGGCCCGAGCTGCCCCGGCGCGAGCGGGCCCGTGTTCGAGTTCGAGCGCGGAGGCGATGCCAGCGCGTTCGCGCGCGACGTCGGCTGCGCGGCGAACCTCGGCACGCTCGGCTGCGGCTACGAGCAGCCGCTCGAGTCCATGCTCAAGGCACTCTCGCCCGCGGGGCCCGAGCCGTGGGCCGCGTCGGGCTACCTCACGCCGGCGTTCCTCTCCGGGGGCGGTCAGGGCGGCTCGACGGGGCTGAACACGGGCTTCATCCGCGACGGCTCGGTGCTCGCCATCATCATGGTGACCGACGAGAACGACTGCTCTGCGAGCGACTCGAGCATCTTCGAGCTCGACGATCCCCGCTACGCCTCCGCCATCCCGAACCTGCGCTGCTGGGCGCTCGCGGATCGTCTCCACGCCGCTTCGCGCTACGTCGACGGTCTCGTCGCGCTCCGCACGCGCCCGTCGCGCGTCGTCTTCGGCGCGATCACCGGCGTCCCCGTCTCGGCCGTCACGGACGGGCTCTCGTACGACGAGATGCTCGCGCTGCCCGAGATGCAGGAACAGCCCGATGCGCTACGCCCGAGCCAGCTCTCGATCGCGTGTCGCGGCCCGCTGCAGGAGGTCGGCGCGTTTCCGGGCCGCCGTCTCGTGGAGGTCGCACGCGGGCTCCAGCAGCTCGGCGCCGCGACCACGGTTCAGTCGATCTGTCAGGGCAACTTCGAGGGCGCGCTCGATCGGATCATCGACGAGCTCGCGACCGTCCTCGGTGGAGCCTGCCTCCCGCATCCGCTGAACCCGGACGCCGAGGGCCGCGTCGCCTGCGAAGTGCACGAGGTGCTGCCGGCGATCGAGACCAGCTCGCCCGACCGCTCGCGCTGCGCCTCGCTGCCGAGCCCCGACGCCTACACCCGCGTCGGCGAGGAGACCGAGGTCGTCCGCGGCGTCACGCTCCACCACGAGATCTGCGCGGTCCGGAGCCTCGGCCGGAGCGACGTCGGCGCCGTGCCGGGATGGTTCTACGACGATGCATCTGCGCCCGGCAGCACGGTCCGGGACTCCTGCGGAAGCGCGACGGAGCCCGGCCAGCGCATCTCGTTCAGCATGCTCGATGCCATCCCGGGCGCCGAGCTGCGCCTCGTCTGCGACCAGACGATCGCACCGGGGGATGGTGCGGCGACGGGGATCGGCTCGTTCTGCGATCCCGACGCGCCGCGCGATGCCTGCGCGGAAGCCCGCGCGCCCGACCGCGTGTCGCCGCTCGCCTGCGACCGCCTCTTCCGGACCTGCGCGCTGGCGTGCACCGACTCCTCGATCTGCAGCGGCGCGGGCCTCGGCGGGCAGGTGTGCGATCCGCGGACGGCCGGCGAGATCTTCGGCGACCACGTCCCCCCGTCGGTCGACGAGGCGACGGTCCACGGCTTCTGCGTGAACCCGATCTGCGACGAGTGAAGGTCGACCGCTGCGCGCCGAACGTCCGCATGCCAACGCCGTTGGCGATCGCTCCGGCCGGGACCTGGTGAATCCCAAGTGATCCGGCCCTGGCCCGCACCGTACTCTATCGTTCCTCGGTCCTTCCGGCCGACCCGTCCCGGCTCGATCCTGCCCGTGTTGGTCTCTTTGTACAGTGTTGATCTGTACCGTCCCGAGAATGTAAGGTGAGAGCGCTCGTGGGAGCTACATCCCATCGGCGCACTCGTTAGCGAGGCATCATGAATTGTTCGAGCGCTTCGTCGTCTGTTTCTCCGTCCGCCCGCTCGCACCGCAAGGTGGCCCTGGGGCTCGGTCTGGTCGCCCTGGCCCTCTTCGGCTACGGCTGCTTCGAGCGCGAGCTCAAGCCCGTGAACCCGTGCACGCGTTCGCGCGTCGGCGACACGGTGCAGGTGACGAACGTCGACAAGGTCGACCTCTTGCTGATGATCGACAACTCGAACTCGATGTCCGAGGAGCAGCAGTCGATCGTCACGGAGATCCCGCGCATCATCCGGATCCTCACGTCCGGTGACCGCACCGTGCCGCCCGACGGCGTTCAGGACTTCCAGCCCGCGCGCTCGCTGCACGTCGGCATCGTCGACTCGGACATGGGCACTGGCTCTGTGTCGGGCATCGAGTCCTGCTCGGCGGGCTTCGGCGACGACGGCATCATGCAGAACCACGGCGCGACAGGCAGCGGCTGCATGCCGACCTACCCGTCCGCGATCTTCGACTTCATGGACGGCCGCGACGACCCGACGACCTTCTCGACGGCGGTCGGCTGCGTTGCCGCGCTCGGCACCGACGGCTGCGGCTTCGAGCACCAGCTCGAGGCGCCGCTCAAGGCGCTCTCGCTCGTTCCGAACGCCGATGGCTTCTCGCCCGTGACGTGGACCCGTCCGGGGTATCGCCCGCCGGTCTTCCTCGGCTCGACGTTCGGCCACGGCGGCTCGGGCGGCGCGAACGACGGCTTCATGCGCCCGGACTCGGCGCTCGCGGTCATCGTCATCACGGACGAAGAGGACTGCTCGGCGATCGACCCGAGCATCTTCGACCGGACCGATCCGCGGTACGCGTCGGTCGACCTCAACCTGCGCTGCCACACGTTCACGGACGCGCAGTACCCCGTGCAGCGCTACATCGATGGCTTCATCGGCCTGCGCTCGCAGTCCAGCCTCCTGATCTTCGGCGCCATCACGGGCGTTCCGCAGGACGCGGTCGACAGCGGACTGTCCTACCAGGCGATCCTCGATCTCGCTGACATGACCGAGCGGATCGATCCGATGAGCGGAAACCGCCTCCTGCCGTCGTGCACGGCGCCCCTGGGCCGCGGTGTGGCGTACCCGCCGCGTCGTATCGTCGAGGTCGCGCAGGGCCTCGAGCGCCTCGGCGCCAGCACGACCATCCAGTCGATCTGCAACACCAGCTTCACCGGCGCCGTCGACGTCATCATCGAGAAGATCTCGGCCGCTCTCGCGGGCGCCTGTCTTCCGCGTGAGCTGAACCCGGACGCCGAGGGCAACGTCCCGTGCGACGTCTTCGAGCTGCTCCCGCAGATCGGTGGCTCGGGCGAGTTCCAGCACTGCGCGGATCTCCCGAACGCGGAGGCCTTCGAGCTCGACACCACGGAGACCACGACCGTCAGCGGCGTGTCGGTCGAGCGCGAGCTCTGCCGCGTCCGACAGGTCGGTCGCGCGGGCGCGGCCGTCACGGCCGGCTGGTACTACGACGACGGCACCCTCGGGGCCGCGTCGGATCTGCCCCCGCTCTGCGGTCAGCGCATCGCCTTCAGCGTGGCGTCCCCGGTCACCGGCGCCGAGGTTCGCCTCGAGTGCTTCCAGACCATCCTCCCCGGCACGGGCGCGGCCGCGCAGCTCGGGTCGTTCTGCGATCCGACGAACGACGCGCTGACGAGCCTGGACGCGGCGGGTGCGCACTGCTCGGACGGCATCGCGACGCCCGGCTACCCGGCCAGCGTCGCTGGCCTCAGCTGTGACGCGTTCGACCGCACCTGCCAGGTCCACTGCGCGTCCGACTCGGACTGCACGGCGGCCGGCCTCCTCAGCTACGTGTGCGACACGCGGACAGCCGACGTGTTCTTCGGCGACACACGGCCGCCCGAGCTCATGCCGGAAGATGTTCACAACTTCTGCGTGAACCCGACCTGCGCAGCAAACTGATCTAGACGGCACTTCAAGCGAGACAGCCCTGGCTTCGGCCGGGGCTTTCTCGTTTGGGGTCGTCGATCGAGGGTCGCACCACGAACCGGGGTAGCCTCCCGCCGTGGCATGGCGTCGCGGGCTTGGGTTGGGGCTTCCGCTCGCGGCGCTGCTCGCGTCGGGCTGTGGCGTCGCGATCCGCGCGGGTCGTCCGGTCGAGATGTCGACGCACGACGCGCTCGAGGTCAGCGAGCGCGCCGCCGAGCGCTGCGTCCACGGGATGACCGGCCCCGGAAGCCCGTTCCGCGCGCCCGTGCCGGGCCCCGTCACGGACCCGGCGCAGCTCGAGGTCCTCGCCCAGCTCCCCGCCAGCGTGCGCCGCACCGCGATCGCGGCGGGTCTCGAGCCCGCGCTGGCGCAGCTCCTCGGCGCGCGCGAGCACTCGCCGGAGCTGCTCGCGATGCGCGACGCGCTCGCTGCGCACGTCTACACGCTCGAGACGCAGCTCGTCGCCATGGAGTTCGAGGTCGACTGCGTTCGCGCGCTCATCAACGATCGCCTGAGCGACTACGCCGAGGGCGAGACCGATCGCCAGCTCGCGCTGACCATCTGGTCGCTCGTCGTCGCCGCCGGGACAGGCCTCGCGGCTGGCGTCTGGGATCTGGCGAACTCGCAGGTCGCTCACCCCGCCGCGCCCGAGGGGCCGCTCCTCGTCGGCATCGTGGGCGCCGTGGGCACGACGGCGCTCGGAACGGCGGTCCTCGTGCCCGAGCCGCGCCCCATCGTGTACGAGCACGAGCACAACGTCCTTCGCCCGCTCGTGGTCGGCGTGGACGACGAGCTCGTCTTCCCGAGGTTCGTGTTCCGGCTGCTCATGCTCCCTGCGGCGGACGGAGGCCCGAGCCCGCGAGACGAGCTCATCGCGCGATGGGACGAGATGCTCGCGCTGACGATCCCCGATGACCAGCGCGCGCTCGCCGAGACGATCCTGTTCGGGGACGGCGGCGTCCACGATCCGCGCCTCCTGACGCTGCATCAGGACCTGCTCGAAGAGCTGGGCGCCACGCTCGACGGGCTCGCGCGCGACATCGACCTGCTCGCGAGCACGGTCGCGCTCATCCTCGCCGCCGAGCTGCCGGCGCCCGACATCAGCCCCGTGACGCAAAGCGCGACCGATGCTGCAGATCGCACGCTCGAGTCCGCGCCCTGAGGCGGCCTGCGCGGGGCGGATGCTGCGATCTGCGGGCGATCCACGGAAGAGCCGTTCGGCCTGGAAGGTGCACGGGCGCGGCGGGTCTGACCGGCCCTGGCAAGATAGGATGATCCCGTGAACGACATCACGCGCGGCTCGCCGGCGTCCCGCATCGACGGCCGTCCTTCCAAGGGAGTCGTCCTGGTCGTGGACGACGACCTCGGTAGCTGCGAGGTGCTGGCCGAGAGCCTGATGCTGCGCGGCTTCACGGCGAGCTATCGGACCTCGCTCGAGGGGGCGCTCTCCTACCTCCGCGCTGGCGAGCCCTGCGACGTGATCCTCAGCGACCTGCGTCTTCGCGGGGCGACCGGCCTCGACGTCGCTGCGGCGGCGCGTGAGCTTCGGCCGCACTTGCCGACGGTCGTCATCACTGCGTTCGGCTCGATCGAGGCTGCCGTCGAGGCGATCCGGCTCGGCGCGTACGACTTCATCACGAAGCCGTTCGAGCTCGACACGGTCGCGATCTCGGTCGAGCGCGCGGCCCGGCACTACGGGCTTCACCACGAGATCGAGCGCCTCCGCCGAGGCGAAGGCGTGCACGGGCTCGAGACGATGGTCGGGCAGAGCCCGGCGATGCGCCGCGTCTACGACCTCGTCGAGCGCATCGCCGACTCAGCGAGCACGGTGCTCATCACGGGCGAGAGCGGGACGGGCAAGGAGCTCATCGCGCACGCGCTCCACGAGAAGAGCTCGCGCAGCAAGTCACCCTTCGTCGCCCTGAACTGCGCCGCGATCCCGGACGCGCTCCTCGAGAGCGAGCTCTTCGGCCACGTGCGCGGCGCGTTCACCGACGCGAACAAGGATCGCACCGGCCTCTTCGTGCGCGCGGGCGACGGCACGCTCTTCCTCGACGAGATCGCGGACGTGCCCCTCTTGATGCAGGCCAAGCTCCTGCGCGCGCTCCAGGAGCGACGCGTTCGTCCCGTCGGGAGCGATGCCGAAGTGCCCTTCGAGGCCCGCATCATCGCCGCGACGCATCGAGACCTCGAGTCGGAGGTGAGCGCAGGCCGCTTTCGACAGGATCTCTTCTTCCGCATCCACGTGATCGAGGTGACGCTGCCGCCGCTACGCGCGCGAGGCTCCGACGTGCTGGCTCTCGCGCAGCACTTTCTCGCGCGGCACGGCGGGCCGAGCGCCCGGTCCTTCCGCCTGGACACCAAGGTGGCCGAGGCGCTCCTCCGCTACGACTGGCCGGGGAACGTGCGTGAGCTCGAGAACACGATCGAGCGCGCCGTGGCGCTCGCGCGCAGCGACATCATCGAGCTCGCCGATCTGCCGGACCGAGTGCGCGAGCGTCCTCCCGACCACGTGATCATCTCGGCCGACGAGCCCGAGGATCTCGTGAGCCTCGACGAGGTGGAGCGCCGCTACGTCTCCCGCGTCATGCACGTCGTTCGCGGGAACAAGAAGCTGGCCGCGGAGATCCTCGGCCTCGACCGCAGCACGCTCTACCGGAAGCTCGAGCGCTGGGCGCAGCGTGACGTGGGGCGTGAGCCTCTGCGGGACAGTGGCGGACGCGAAGGGCCGCCAGGCGGTTGAGCACGGCGGCTTGATCGATGCGTCTCACTCGAAAGCTCAGCCTCGCGATCGCGCTGGGGATCGTCGTCATCCTCGGCATCCACGGCTGGCTGAGGGTTCGCGCCGAGTCGGAGGTCTACCGGGACGACGTGCGGCGCGACCACGCGACGATGGCTCGCGGCCTCGCGCTCGCCGTCGAGACGGCGTGGCGGCAGGCGGGTCCCGATCTGGCCGAGGAGCTCGTCTCGGATCGAAACGCCCACGAGGCGCGCGTCTCGATCCGCTTCGTGCACACCGCCGTGGGCGAGCCGGCCGACCCCGATCACGAGCCGCGCGACGCGAGCGCGATCCCGGACGTGCCGGGCGTCACCCGCTCCTCCGTCGTCACCGACGAGGACGGCCGCAGTTGGATGTTGAGCTACGCGCGAGTCGGCATCCCGGGCGGTGACGATGCGGCGATCGAGGTCTACGAGAGCCTCGAGGACGAGGCGGCGTTCCAGCGCGAGCGCGTGCTGCGCACGATGATGACCACGGCGACGCTGATCGCGGTCTGCGCGCTGCTCACGCTGGGCTTCGGCATCTTCTTCGTCGCACGCCCGATGCGTCAGCTCATCGCCAAGGCCGAGCGCATCGGCGCAGGAGATCTCGAGGGCCCGCTCGAGATCGCGCAGAACGACGAGATCCGCGACCTCGCGTCGGCGATGAACACCATGAGCGAGCGGCTCGCGGACGCGAGGAAGCGGCTCGATGGCGAGTCTCTCGCACGCCTCGAGGCGCTCGATCAGCTGCGCCACGCGGACCGTCTACGGACGGTGGGCGAGCTCGCGTCGGGCATCGCGCACGAGCTCGGCACGCCGCTCGGCGTCGTGCGCGCGCGCGGCGCGATGATCGCGAGCGGAGAGGTCGGCGAGCCGCGCATGCGCGAGCTCGGCTCGATCATCGTCGAGCACGTCGACCGGATGGCGGGAACGATCCGCGAGCTCCTCGACTTCGCGCGACGCAAGCCCGCGTCCCGGAAGAACGGAGACGTCGTCCGCGTGGTCGAGCAGGCCATCGGGCTGGTGTCACCGCTGGCGGGGAAGCGGAGCATCGAGCTCGATCGGACTGCGATCGCGACCTCGCTCGTGCTGCCGATCGACGAGGCCCAGCTCCAGCACGCGCTCGCGAACCTCATCCTCAACGCGATCCACGCGACCGGACCGGAGGGGCACATCCAGCTCGGCATCGAGCGCCGTGGTCTCTTCGTGGAGATCCACGTCGACGACGACGGGCCGGGCGTTCCCGCCCAGCACGCGGGGCGAGTGTTCGAGCCGTTCTACACCACCAAGCCGCCCGGGAAGGGGACGGGGCTCGGCCTGACGATCGCGCACGGGATCGTGCTCGAGCACGGCGGCTCGATCGTGCTCGGAGAGAGCCCGCTCGGAGGCGCTCGGTTCACGGTCCGGCTGCCCGGGGATCCTCAGGGGTCGGCGCCGGTGCTCGCGACCCGGGGCATCAAGGGCTGACGTCCACCGGCTCCGCTGCCGTGCGCGGCGAGCACTGCCGTACGCGGCCGGCTCCGCGAGCACTTCTGCGGGGCATCGCCGCGCGGTCGCGAACGGTCTCCAGGGAGGGGAAGACCGCCGCGATCGCGCAGCGAACAGACGCTGAGCAAGCGGTGCGCCACGCATGGACACGGCGTTTTCCGCGTGAAGCCGCCGGAAGCGCGTTGCACTTTCCATCGCCGTGTCGCGTTCTGCGAGCGCGGAATTCGCTCGGGGGCCGCGGAGCGAGGCGGTCAGCTGGCGCCCACATAGCGCGCGCGCGGACGCAGCGTGCGGGATCCGCGCGCGGCCGTGCTCGAGGCGGGGATCGAGGCGCTCTCTCGCGCCGGCCTCGCCGAAGGGCGTCTCGCACTGGCGCGCGGGCTGGTGCGCGCACATCGACGAGCAGCGCCGCGCGGGCCGCCTCATCCGCCCGGAGTCCCGCTACGTCGGCCCGATGCCGGTGTGAGCCGAAGCTCTCGGATTGACCAGGAACGGGTGTTCAGGTAATCGATCCGATCCGTTGTCCCAGCGGATCCCACCGAAGCTCGCCTACGTCCCGCTCTGGGTGAAGTCGAATTACTCCTTTCTCGAAGGGGCGAGCCATCCGGAAGAGCTGATCGATCGCGCGCACGCGCACGGGCTGCCGGCGATCGCGCTGACGGATCGCGACGGGCTCTACGGCTCGGTGCGCGCGTTCGTCCGGGGCAAGGAGCTGAACGAGCAGCACGGCGCGTCGCCGGAGAAGGCGCCGCCGCCGCGGATGATCCTCGGCGCGCAGGTCTCGGTGGAGACGGACACGGGCATCGTGCCGCTCGTGCTGCTCGCGGAGGATCGGCGCGGGTACGGCGAGATCTGTCAGCTGCTGACGAAGGCGCACGCGCGGGCCGAGCAGAAGGGCGAAGCGCGCGCGACGCTCGAGCTGGTGCAGGCGCACGCGAGCGGTGTGATCGCGCTGCCGACCGATCCGGAGATGCTCGAGACGCTCGCTTCGAGCCACGCGGGGCGTCTCTACGCGCTCGCCGCGCGACACTTCGAGCCCGAAGAGAAGACGACCGAGCCGAAGCTCCGCAAGGTGGCCGCGCGCATCGGAGTGGAGACCGTCGCCGCCATCGAGGTGCTCTTCCACGATCGGATGCGGAAGTCGCTCCAGGACGTGCTCACCTGCATCCGTCACGGCGTCACGCTGCGCGAGGCGGGCAGGCTCTTGAGACAGAACGCCGAGCACGAGCTCGCCTCGCCCGAGCAGATGCATCGCCGCTTCAAGGACGACCCGGGCGCCGTCCTCCGCACGCTCGAGGTCGCCGAGCGCTGCACCTTCGAGCTCGGACAGATTCGCTATCGCTACCCGGAAGAGAAGCTCCCCGAGGGGTTCACGGAGAAGAGCTACCTCCGCACGCTCACCTACGAGGGCGCGCTGCGTCGCTATCCGCGCGGCATTCCGGACGACGCGCGCGGGCAGATCGAGAAGGAGCTCGCGCTCGTCCTCGAGCTCGAGTACGGCGGCTACTTCCTCACGATGCAGGACGTCGTCCGCGCCTGTAAGGAGCTGAACATCCTCTGTCAGGGACGCGGCAGCGCCGCGAACAGCATCGTCTGTTACTGCCTCGGCATCACGGCGATCGATCCCGTGCGCGGCGACCTCCTCTTCGAGCGCTTTCTCTCTCGCGAGCGCGCCGAGCCGCCGGACATCGATCTCGACATCGAGCACGAGCGCAGAGAAGAGGTGATCCAGTACGTCTACGAGCGATGGGGGCGGAGGCACTCGGCCATGGTCGCGAACTTCATCCGCTATCGGCTGAAGAGCGCGGTGCGCGACGTGGGCAAGGTGCTCGATCTACCGGAGCTCGCGCTCGATCGCGCCTCGAAGATCCTCTCGCGACGAGAGAGCGTGGACGACGACGTGATCCGGGAAGCGGGGCTCGACCCGAAGAGCCCGCGGGTGAGCCACCTGCTCGTGCTCGTCTCGCAGATCCAGGACTACCCGCGCCACCTCAGCATCCATCCGGGCGGGTTCATCCTCGGGCACGAGCCGGTGGACACGCTCGTGCCGATCGAGAACGCGACCATGGAGAAGCGCACCGTCGTCCAGTGGGACAAGCAGGACGTCGAGGACCTCGGTCTCTTCAAGGTCGATCTCCTCGGGCTCGGGATCCTCTCGGTCATCCATCGCGCGTTCGACACGCTGAAGGCCCACGACGAGATCGATCTCGAGATCGCGACCGTGCCCGCAGAGGACGCGACGACGTACTCGATGGTCTCGCGCGGAGAGACGGTCGGCGTGTTCCAGATCGAGAGCCGCGCGCAGATGGCGATGCTCCCGCGCCTCCGGCCGCGCACGTTCTACGATCTCGTGATCGAGGTCGCGATCGTGCGGCCCGGGCCGATCCAGGGCGACATGGTCCATCCCTACCTGCGCCGTCGCGAAGGGGTCGAGGCCGTCTCGTACCCGCATCCGAAGCTCGAGCAGGTGCTCGGCAAGACGCTCGGCGTGCCGATCTTCCAGGAGCAGGTGATGAAGCTCGCCGTCGCGGTGGCCGGCTACACGCCGGGCGAGGCAGACCAGCTGCGGCGCGACATGGCGGCGTGGCGGAGCAAGGGCCGCATCGAGAAGCATCGCGAGAAGCTGGTCGGCCGCATGACGCTCGACGGCATCCCGCTCGAGTTCGCGGAGCGCGTGTACCGGCAGATCGAGGGCTTCGGCGAGTACGGATTTCCGGAGAGCCACGCGGCGAGCTTCGCGCTGCTCGCATACGTGACGGCCTGGCTGCGCTGTCATCACCCGGCGCACTTCGCGTGCGCGCTCCTGAACGCGTGGCCGATGGGCTTCTATCACCCGTCGACGATCGTCGACGACGTGAAGCGGCGCGGCGTGGTGGTATTGCCGATCGACGTCCGGAAGAGCGCGTGGGAGTGCTCGCTCGAGGCGGTGAGCCAGCGCGGCTGGGGGATCCGCATGGGGCTTCGCTACGTGAAGGGGCTCGGCAAGCGTGAGGAGGAAGCGCTCTCGCGAGAGCGCGCGCTGTCCGAGTCGGGCGAGGTGATGGAGCCCTTTCGATCGATCGGCGACTTCGTGCGGCGCATGCGCATCTCGCGGCGCGCGCTCGAGAGCATCGCGCAGGCGGGCGCGCTCGATGGCTTCGGGGGCGACAGGCGGGCGGCGCTCTGGGAGATCGCTCGGCTCTCGAGAGAAGAGCCGGGGGGCTTCGCGCTGGAAGAGAAGCCTCGCGGAAAGAAGACGCGCTTCCGTGCGCTGAGCGCCTCCGAGACGATCGGCTGGGACTACCGGACGAGCTTGCACAGCGCGCGGGGCCATCCGATGGAGGGGCTGCGTGCGCTCCTCGAGGAGCGCGGCATGCCGGAGGCGCGCACCGTCTCGCGCATGAAGAACGGCACGCGCGTTCGGGTCGCTGGCCTCGTCATCTGCCGGCAGCGTCCGGGAACGGCGACGGGGGTGACGTTCATGACGCTCGAGGACGAGACGGGCTTCGTGAACGTCGTCTGCTGGCGCGACGTGTTCGAGCGCTTCGAGGTCATCGGCAAGACGGCGGCGATCCTCGAGGTGCGGGGCAAGATCCAGAGCGAGAAGAGCGTCGTCCACCTGATCGCGGAGGAGCTCGTCGACCTCGGCGCGGAGATCACCCGGGCGAACGTTCTGGGTGAGACGCACCCGGCCGACATCGAGAAGTCCCGCGACTTTCATTGAGGGCCACAAAGGTGTGCCGTCGCGGTATTCTCGGGTGATGGCGCCTCCTGGCGGCGATCTCGAGCCCGACGATTTCGACTTCGATGACGGTGATCTCGGGAACACGAGCGTCGGGATGGAGCTGTTCGCGGCCCAGAAGGTGCCCGACTACCCGGTCATCTCTCGCATCGGGGGCTATGAGATCCTCGGCCGCATCGCGCGCGGCGGGATGGCCGAGGTCTACCTCGCCCGTCAGCGAGAGGAGGACGGCACGGTCCAGCACGTAGTCGTGAAGCGCGTCCTCAGCGAGATGCAGAACGACCCGGCGATGCTCGCCATGTTCGTCCAGGAGGGGCAGGTCGCGGTCCGGCTCTTCCATCCGAACGTCTGCCACGTCTACGAGCACGGCGAAGACGACGGCATGACGTTCATGGCCCTCGAGTGGGTCTATGGCGTCTCGCTCCGCGATGCGATCCGTCGCTCCTCGCCGCGCGGTCTGCCCATCCCCGTCGTGATCCACATCTTCAGCAAGGTGCTGAGCGCCCTCGAGTACGTCCACCACGCGCGCGGGACCGACGGTCGCCACCTCGGGATCGTCCACCAGGACGTCACGCCCCACAACGTCATGATGAACTGGACCGGGCAGGTGAAGCTGCTCGACTTCGGCATCGCGAAGAAGTCGGGGCAGGGCGTCGAGAAGGGAAAGGGGCCGCAGGGAAAGTACGAGTACATGTCGCCCGAGCAGGTTCGCGGTAAGCCCGTCGATCCACGCTCGGACGTGTTCGCGCTCGGCGTCTGCCTCTACGAGGCTCTGACCTGCACGCAGCTCTACGCGCGCGGCGGCATCCCGGCGACGATGACGGCGATCGTCGAGGAGCCGCCCCCTTCTCTCGAGAAGGCGAGGCCGGGGCTCCCGACCGAGCTCGATCGGATCGTGCGCAAGGCGCTCGCGAAGGATCCTGCGGCGCGCTGGTCGAGCGCGAAGGAGATGCAGGCGGCGCTCGACTCGTGGCTCGTCGCGAACCACCACGTCGTGAACGATCAGCGCGTGTCCCTCGCGCTCGGGACGCTCTTCACCCCGGCGGAGAAGTCCCCGCTGCCGCCGCAAGGCGCGCAGTTCACCGGGACGCTCGCCGCCATGACGTCGGCCGCCGCCGAGCGCGTGCTCGCCGGCAAGCCAGGCGCACACGCAGAGGGCGCCGAGAGCTGGACGGAGTCCTTCGAGCACTCGGCGGGGGGCTCGGAGCCGCCGCCGGGGCTCGAGATCGAGCTGGAAGGCTTCGAGGACGACGCGTCGTCGAGCGCGCCAGCCACTTTCGCCACCGCGCCGAAGCGTGACGGCGCGCCGAACGTCGAGCGCGGGCAGAGACCGCGCTGGCGCTCTGCCCTCGTCGCGCTCGGGGCCGTCCTCGTCGTGGTCCTCGGTGGGCTCGAGGCTCACTGGCTCGGGGTCGACGCGCCGGCGCTCGCTGCGCTCGACGCGCTCTTTCGCTGAGCCTCCCGCGCTCGTCAGCCACCAGCGCTACCCGTCAACATCGGAGCCCACGGAAACACCGAGCCGCTCTGCCCAGCGGTAGAGCTGACGTCGATCCTTTCCGAAGAAGCCAGCCGCCTGACTCATGCTTCCTCCGAAGTACGCGAGCACGTGCTCGAGCTCCTCGCGGTTCGGAACGCGATCGGCTGCGATGTTCAACAGAGCGAGCTCGGCTGCCGACACGTCGGTCGCGCTCCCGGTGCGCGCATCGAGCGCGGCTCGGAGAACGGAGGGTAGCTGCTCGAGAGGGAGCGGGCCGATGGGCACGAGCGCTGCGCACAGGCGCATCATTTGTTCGAGCTCGCGCACGTTGAACGGCCAGCGATGGATCGAGAGAGCCTCGGCCGCGTCGGGACTGAAGTGCTCGGCGATGGCTCCCGTGCGCCGGCGCCCGCTCGATCCGCGCACGAGCAGCTCGCGCGCGAGTTGTAGTATGTCGCCATGGCGCGCGCGCAGGGGTGGGATCTCGACGACGCCACCCGCCAGACGCGCGAACAGATCGCCTCGGAACAGCCCCGCGCCGACCGCGTGCTCGAGGTTCAGGTTGGTCGCAGCAATCACCCGCACGTCGATGCTGCGGTTGCGCGTGGCCCCGACGCCACGTACCTCGGCGTTCGCCAGAGCACGCAGGAGCTTCGCCTGCAGCGGCAGAGGCATCTCGCCGATCTCGTCGAGGAAGAGAGTTCCCCCCTCCGCCGCACCGAAGAGCCCGTCGCTCTTGCGCTCCGCGCCGGTAAACGCGCCACGCTCGTGGCCGAACAGCTCGCTCTCGACGAGATGGTCCGGCAGTGCCGCGCAGTTCACGGGGATGAAGGGACCGGTCCGGCCCGACGCTTCATGGACCTCCAGGGCGAACAGCTCTTTGCCAACACCCGTCTCGCCGAGCAGGAGCACGGGCACCGCCAACGGAGCGAACGATCGCGCCCGCGATACGGCGCCGAGAATGGCGAAGCTGTTGCCCAGGATCCTCGAGCTACGTGTCTGCGCGGTGGCAACGATCGACACGTGCTCGCTGCCCACGTGCTCGATGACGAGCGTAGTGGAGCCCAGCCGGAGCACCGTCCCGTGCCGGAGCGGCGCGACGTCGACGCGCACGCCGTCGACGTAGGTTCCATTACGGCTACCGAGATCGCGGACCGTGAGCGCATCCGCATCGCCTTCGAAGACCACGTGTGCGCGCGACATCTCGGAGTCGTCGATCACGAACGGCGCGGCCGCGCTCGGCCCACGGCCGATCTGAAGCCCGCATGACGCGAAGCGCGCAGTGCCAACGACGGTCTCGTCGGGCGCGTAGGTCACGAGCACGCGCACGGCGCTGGCGCCGTCGCCCTTCGGGCGCGACGTGGGCTCGGTCTGGCTCAGCACCGCGCGAGCGTAGCAAACGCCCGCCGAGATGGGCTACTCGCAGTGGTCAGGGAGGCCGGCGCCGGTCGCGACACAGCGCGCGGTCGCTTGAGGGCAGTCGGACGACGCTGTGCACGCGAGGTGGCAGAACCCCGACGTGGGAACCGTCCGGCCCGGAATGCAGACGGCGCTGTCGGGGCAGGCGCCGCGAACGGTCGAGCACGCGACCTCACACTGCCCATCGGGGTGCGTGCTCGTATCACAGATACCGGAGGCGCAGTCGGAGCCGGCGGCGCACGTCGCGTCGACACCGCGACCCGCGCCCGGCGGTCGACAGCGCCCCGCTTCGCGATCGCAGACTCCGCTCAGACACTCCTCGTTGGCGACGCAGTAGGGGTAACACACACCCGCGAGACAGAGTCGACCGACCGCGCACGGGTCGTCGCTCGTGCATCGCGGCAAACAGATCGTTCCAACACACGCGTGCGTCGCGGGGCAACCGGCATCGGTCGTGCACGAGAGCTGACAGAGCCCCTGAGGAAACGCGAGCGTTGGCTCTCTCAGGCACCGCGTTCCGTCGTCGCAGTCTGCGTCGCACCCGCATACACCCCCGGCCGACGGCTCGACGAGCCGCCCACGACATCCTGCCGTCGACGTCGGCAAGCAAGCAGCGGGCGTGTCCACATTGATGGCCGCGCACCGACGGTCCGGGGACTCGCAGGGCGCGTCCGTGCTGCAAGGTACCAAGCAGAGGCCGACGTCTCCCGAGGCCCTCACGCAGATCCCGTCGTCCGGACACAGGCCCGCGGCGACCGAGCACGGCGTCGTACAGTGCCCACCGGTGCACACGTCTGAGCGACACTCTGCGTTCGTTGCGCATGGCGCGTCGAGCCCGAGCCCTGGGATCGGCGCCCCCGGCGCCAAGCAACGCCCGATATACCCGTTGCAGTGTCCGGACAGGCAGTCGCCGTCGGCGTCGCAGTGAGGAAGGCAGAGCCCAGTGATGCACAGTGTGTCGGGACCACAGTCAGCCGGTGTCGTGCAGGTGAGATAGCAAACGTCGTCGCCGCACGCCGAGCCGGTCGGGCAAGCCGCACCTCCGAAGCACGGAGCGGCGCACAGACCTCGAGGATCGCCCGAGGTCTCTTCGGTGAGACACGTGATGTTGTCGCCGACGCAGTCGGCCGCGCAGCTGCAGTGAAACCCTGCTGCACGACTCCCCGGGGAAGCGCATTGCGTCGCCGCATCCATCATCACGATGCGACTGGCATCCGTGGGTGTTTCGGCCTGGGAGCACGCCACGGTGAGCGCGAAGGCGAGCACGAGGAGGCTGTGTGTGGGTCTCATGGGCATCTCTCACCGCAGCGGAAATAGATCGCGAGGGCGCAGACCGACGATGCGGATTCCGGTGCCGCTTCGGTCCTGGGTATCTCCACCGCTCGTCACCCAAGCCGCAAGCACCGTGTCGTCCGCCAGACGCGCCAGCGCTGGCAGCGTCTGGTCCTCTTGAAACGAGAGGTTGAGCGGGAAATCCGTCGTATCGCAAGCGCGGTTCGCGAACTGAACGCGCGCGTTTGGATCGAAACCAACCGCCCGGACACCGCGCCCGCTCCGATCCTCGTGCGCCAGCGTCCCCGACTCCCGCCATGCAGCGAGAAACCCGCCCCCGTCCAGGCCGATCGTCGCCACCTCCGCTTCACTCGTAGCAGCCGCCGTGCCCAAACGAAATGGAACGCCCGTGGGCTCTCGAGGCGCCGTGAGGTACTCACCCGCGCCGCCGATGAAGCGAGACTCGACCACGGGCTCGAGACGATCGTTGCCGCCCATCCAGGAGACGAGGAACTGGGCCCCGTCGAACGCGAGGGAGATGCTCACGTCGTCCACCGCGAGACCCGAAGGAATCGCGATCTGGTCGACGAGCACGGGTGCGAAGCGAAGGGTCAGTCCTTCATCGAAGCGCGCCAGCCACACACGGTATGCCGCAACGTCGGGCTCGAAGTACGCGACGGCGGCCCCATCCGGGAGCGGGATGAGCGTCCCGTTCGCCAGCGGCGCGCCGACGATCACCAGGTCGGCGACGTCGCCCGTCGCGCTGTTCGGGGTCGGGAGCAGCTCCGGAGCGAGGCCGACGCGAGGAAGCCCGATGCGTCGCGCGAACAGATGCGGACGCACCGAGCTCGGGCTCGCTTCGGTCCATGCGACGACGAACGTCGACGCCCCGAGTGAAGCAACGCTGGGATTCAGTATCTGGACACCCGGGTCGGCGACTCGCAGCGCGAACGAGCGCGGCTCGACTGGCAGCGTGCATCCGCTCGGGGTGATCGGGACCGCCCATAGCTCGTGCCCCATCGCGGTCCTTCGACGATAGACAATCAGGCCGTGCTCCATCTCAGTGCGCGGTGTCGCGAGCACCGCCTCGTCGGCGACGTGCCCGGCCAAGCTGAACGTGTGCTCTGCGTCCGAGTCGCACGTGGGAATCAATGCCCCGTCGGCAGTCACGAGCGCACCCCGTACCTCGGAAGCCGTGGCTGACGACGAAGAGGTCCACACGACCATTCCGCCCCGACTTGGCAGCGACCCGATCGCGTTTCGAGACGCGAGCACCTGGTCGCCCTCGGTCCGTGCGTTCAGATCGCGCTCGGCCGCGCCGCGGCGCTCACAGACGTCGATGCCAGAAGCGAGGGTGCAAGAAGCTACGCAGATTGTGGGGCCGAGCGCGGCGGTCGCGAACGCGACGCGCAGGGCTGCGTCGCGAACCTGCCGACGGATCCATGCTTGCGTCGTGGCCCTCATCGGTCGAGCGAGACTTGCGCCTCGGAGCGCGCCGGCGGCTGCAGCGCGAGCTCGAGCACGAGCGTCACGGCGAGAATCACGGCCCCGCTGGTGAACAGTGCGTCGGCGATACCAGCGTCCTGGCGCTGCGAGTCGAGGCCACTCCGTGATGGGTTGGCGAAGAAGTCGTCGCGTGCGGTGAGCGCGATCCCGCCGGCGATCCCGCCGCCGACGAGGCTCGCCAGACCGACGCCGTACGAGAGCCATCGCCACGTCGGCCACTCCCAGCTCGCCACGCGGCGGAGCGTGACGGCGAGCCGCGTGGCGCCTCCCGCCTCGAGCACGATCTGCCGCACGACGGGCTCGGCGCCTTCGCTTCGTACGGTGACCTCGTGCGTGCCCACCGAGAGGCTGTCGATCGTCAGAGGCATGATGCCCACCGCATTGCCGTCGACGAGAACGAGGGCACCGGGGGGCTCTCCTTCGACCGACAGCACAGCCACCGTGCTTGCCTCGCGGGCCAGCCCCATCGTGACCGTCGTCTCCCGGTCTTCCACGACGTCGACAGTGCGCTCGGCGTCGAGCCATCCCGGGAGGTGCGCGCGAATGCGAAGCTCGCCCACCGGAAGCTCGATCGCGAGCGGCGTCGTCCCGAGCGCCTGGCCCGTACGCTCGTTCTCGATCGTCGCCCCCGACGGCTCGCTCGTCACGAGCACGGCGCCGAGGATGGGCAACAGGGTGACGGCTACGGGAGTGGTCGCGCCGAGGCGCGCCTCGATGCTCGCAGCGCCGTCGTGGTGGCCTGGAGCGCGCAGCGTCAGCGTGTGCATGCCGGCAGGAACGGCGAGCAAGATGGGGGCGGTTCCCCAGGAGCCGAGATCGACCCGATCGACGAAGACCGCAGCGCCCGCGGGCTCGGTCGATAGGTCGAGCAACGCGACGAGCGGCCGGAGCGAGCCCATGGCGGCCTCCGTTTCGGTCCTCGCCTCGGCGAGCCGCGCATCGCCCAGGCTCACATCGAGGAACGTACGGTACCAGTTGAAGGCTTGTACAGGTCGGTCCAGGAGCGCGTAGGTCTGCGCGACGTCATGCGCGAGCGTGGGAACGGGTACGAGGCGATACGCCTCGAGAAACATGTCGAGCGCCTCCTGATAGCGCCCCTGACGATAGTATTCCTGCCCGAGCTCGCGGCGCGTGCGCGACTCACTGGCGTCGTCCGCGCGGGTGGGCACGGGAGCGGACAGAGCGACGCCGAGAGCCAGTGCGGCACCGAGGAGCACGCCAGTCCTCACGGATCCTCCGTGGTCAACAGCGGCGGCGCGACGGGGTGCGAGGTTCCCGTGGGGGGTGTCGAGAGAGTCGGGTGTAGCGGACGCCGCGTGGCGCCGTGGGCCGAGTGCGACGCGCGACGGTCGTCCTCATCGCTTCCCGGATCGAGCGCGAAAACAATCCTCTGCGGATAGCTCAGCCGCAGGTCCTCGAGACGACTCCGAAAGCCACGCGCTTCGACGCGAAGCTCGTGCAACTCCCGATCCTCGGGCGAAACGGGCAGCACGATGCTGCCGTGCGAGTCGGGAGAGATCGGGCGACCGTCGACGAGGACGACCGCGTCGGATGGGCTGACGATGAACTCGAGACGGGGCTCGGCGGCGGGGAGCGCTTCGCTCGGCAGCGTCTCGTCATGGACCGATTCGGTCGACGCGGTCGGCGAGGCCACGGACGGCGAGCGCGCCGCACTCTGCGTCGGCTCTGCCGCCGACTGAGCTCCACGCGAGACGGCGGTCCACGCGGCTCCACCGAGCGCGACCGACACGACGGTGCCGATCGCTGCGCGCCCAACCCACCGTGATGCGGAGGTCGACCTCACACCCGACGTAACGTGTCCCGGACGAGAGGGCGACGATGGTGTCGCGGCGAGGGCCAGGATCGCCCTCGGCGTCTCCACTGGTCTCGTGTCTGCGAATGCATGCTCCAGCCGTGACGGGGGCGGCGCGGTCAGCGACTCGAAAGGGCGGATGAGCTCGCGCAGCTCGGCGCACGACTGGATGCGTGCGGCAACGTCTCGCTCAAGGCAACGACTCACGATCTCATCGAGAGCCAGCGGCACGTCTGGGCGCAGCGAGCGTACCCTCGGTGCCGTCTCGGCGCAGATCTTGAGAATGAGCATCGGATATGCGTCGTCGTCGAAGGGATAGCGGCCCGTGAGCGCGCGAAAGAGGATGACGCCGAGAGACCACACGTCCGTACGGTGATCGATCGTCTTCATCCCCTGCGCTTGCTCGGGCGACATGTAGTAGGCGGTGCCGATGATCGAACCTGTCTTGGTGCTCGCACGGGCGCCCTCGCTGGGCGGGCCACCCTCCTGCATCTTGCTGATCCCGAAGTCGAGCACCTTCGCGAAATCGGGATCATTGCCGCGCTTGACGATGAAAATGTTCTCCGGCTTGAGATCGCGGTGAATGATCCCCTTGTCATGCGCAGCCTGCACGCCTTCGCACACCTGCATGACGACATGCACGACGCGACCGATCGAGAGCCGGCCCTCGTGTTCGATCAGCTTGGCGAAGTCCTGTCCGTCCAGCAGCTCGAGGACCATGTAGATCCCACCGTCGGGAGTTCGGCCGAGATCGCTCACTTGCACGATGTTCTCGTGGCCGATTGCCGTCGCGGCGAGCGCCTCCTGGTGGAAGCGCGCGACGATGTCGACCGAGGACGCGAACTGTGGGTGCAACACCTTGATGGCGACGCGCTTGCGGATCAGCAGGTGCTCGCCCTCGTACACGGCTCCCATTCCACCCTCGCCGAGCTTGCTCGCGATGCGATAGCGTTCGTGCAGGATCCTACCGATGAGCGGATCCGGACCGGGTTCGAGGGCGAGTGGCGCCGACATGGCCGCGCATCGTACCAGGTCGCCGGGAGCCCCGCCGGTCCAGTTTAGGACGCGGTCTAGTCGAGCGTGCAGACCACCGCGCCCGCCCCCGTTGGGCGCACGGATCCATCGCTGGCCGCCTCGCTCCGTGTGCCCGCGTATACGGTGCGAACGATGGGAAGCCCCGGACCGGCGACCGTGTACTCCCACCCGTTCGACTGCACCCACGTGTAGAAGTGCGTGCCGTTCGCGTCAGCCCACTGGTTCGTGATCACCGCGCCCGAGCCGTCGCTCGAACGCTCGAAGAGCTCGAGGCCGGTGTCGCGCCGGAACAGGTAGTAGCTGAGCTCGGGTGGCGCCTGAGGGTTGCCAGCGGTGTCTACGCAGCCCGTGAGCCGCCACGCGCCGATCGCGCCCGTGGTGGGCTCGCCCCTGCCGGCAAGGCGGCCGCCGTGCAGGAACATCGAAGCGCAGCCCGTTGCGGCGACCGAGAGGCAGACGAGAATCAGGAGCGCGATCTTGTGCATGACAATCTCTCTCTCTTTCAGGGTGTCGTAGAGGTCCGCCGAGCAGAACGGCATGCCGGCTGAATCAGGACCGCAACTCGCGTCCACCGTTCGCGAGCCACACATCAAGGTGCGTGCCACCCAGGTCCGGGCCGCATGGCCAGGAGATCTCACGGGTGTCTCGCCGCCCAGCGTGGATGTCTCGCCCCGCCGCCGACGATGTCGCGCCTCACAGCCCTCGACTGCACGTCGCCGTGGAGGTCGTCCCGCTGGGACAGCTCGTCGGTGCGATCACGGCCGGAGTCACGCAGTCGTGGACGACCGTGTCGCCGCTCCCGCAGTGCGCGGTGCCGCCAGACGTGTTGAAGCACCGGCAGCTTCCATAGGTCGTTCGACAGCACAGCCACGGGTAGCCGTCGGGCCCCGGTGCGTCGTCGCACGTGGTGATGTGACCCGGTAGGTCGCGAACGTAGTAGGCGCAGTCGCAGATGTTCGTTCCCGAAGCCGTGCAGATCCACTGCAGGCTGTAGTGGCACTCGCACGTAGCGGTCCCGCTTCCCGGATATCCGGGGCCGGCGCAGCAGAACGCAGGTGAGGACGGGTGCTCGGCGCAGTCCGAGCCCGAGTAGCGCACTGTCCCCGTGTTCGCGTCGAGCGGGTCGCAGCGACAGAAGGCGCTCGCCGCGGTGCCACCGCCGGCGGACCCGCAGTACACGTCGTGATCGCGCGGCGGCGGCGGTCCGGCGTCGCGCGCGGTCGTCGTGCACTCGCTGGGGAAATATGCCCAGCCCGTACTGCAGCTCCCTGACGTCGGCCCTATCGAATCGCCCTCCAGACAGCGCGACGTCGAGCCGCACCAGCCGCACGCAGCCGTCGCTGTGCAGGAGCCACAGGCGCGCGCGTCGGCGCACGCGGCCGCGCTACCCGCGTCGGTGCGTGCAGCGTCGGGGACTGGGGAGCCACACGACGAGCCGAACGACGTGCAGGCCGCGTCGTGCGCCACGCAGCGGACGGTCGAGGCGCACCACCCGCATCCAGTGTCAGCGAGACAGTCACCGCAGGCCGCGTACATGGGGCATCGCGTTGCCGGCTCGAAGAGCATGACGCCGCTCTGCCCGCAGCCTGCAGCGCTCGACGTCGCCGCCAGCACGAGAAGGCCGGCGAACACACGGCTCACGTTCGAAAGGCTGGGTCGCACCGTCTCTCCTCCGAGATTGGAAGCTTGGTTGAAGGTCGCTGAGCCTCCCGTCGCGTCACGGTGGCGGCCGACATTGCGAGCCGGAGCCGCTCGGCTGGCACGTGAGACCGTAAGGACAGGTCGTCGTGCAGTCGAGCACGCATTGAAAGCCGGTTGCGACGCAGATGGTGCCGCACTCCGTCACTTCGTTGCATTCGGCCCTGAGCCCTGGATATCCGTTCGGCGCAGGGGGACAGTCTCCGGTGCACGCACCACTGCCCTGCCGAGTGCACCTGCCGCCTTGACAGGACATGCGTGGACCGCATTGCGCGTCGGTCGTGCAGACGTCGTAGGCCGCGATCTCCGGGCATGCCTCACCCGAGATGGTCGGACACGTCGCTCCGGCGCGATAGCAGCCGCGGGCGCCATCGCACAGACGTAGTAGGCAGGTCTGGCCGCTCCCGCAGTCCCCGTCGGTCACGCAGGTCGTGCACTCGCGCGCACAGAGGCCGCAGTCGTCGCGACAGGTGGCGCAGCTCTCCCCGCCGTTGCACGCGCCGTCACCGCAGCGCGGGCACACGCCGCAGTCCGCAGGGCACGACGTGCAGCTCTCGGCGCCGTTGCAAGTGCCGTCGCCGCAGCGGGGGCACACGCCGCAGTCGATCGGGCATACGGCGCACGTCTCTCCCGTACTGGCCGTGCAGGCGGCGTCCCCGCAGTCGTACTGACAGAGCGCGCCGACGCAGACCTCGTCGACTTCGCATCCGATCTCGGGTCCCCGACCCTCGTCGATGGCGCCGTCAGCGTCGTTGTCGACACCATCGCAGAAGTCGACGCTGAGCTGGACCCCGGTGGGGGCGCAGCCCGCGAAGGCCGCGAGGATGAGCCCGGAGAGCCATGTGGAGATGCTTCGGATCATCGGGGTCGCCCTTCCTTCAGTCAGAGATCGAAAGACACGACGGCAGGTGTCGAGTCGGTCAGCGTGTCCGGCTCAACGGCCGCGCGGAGCCAGGTACGCGGGGCCGCACCGAAGCGCACGGACTGCACGTCGACGCCGTCGCCCTGCGCGGCGAGGATTCCGCCTACGATGAGCCCGAGCAGGAGCACGCCGCCGCCGGCTGCGAAGCCCGCGATGATCACGCCACTGGACCAACGAAAGACCGTTCCGAGCGCTCCCACCAGGACGCCTCCTGCGCCGAGGATCGATGCGACCGAGATCACCACCACACCTGCCGTGCGGGCGCCGCGGCGATCGAGGTAGTGCACGCTCACTCGTTCGCCCGGCTGCACGCGGTAGTCGGAGGGGAAGCGAGCCACGCCCCGGTCGAGCGCGCCGACGCCCAGCCTGTAGCCGGGGCGCAGGTCCACGTCGCACGGCAGGGTGCAGAGACGAACCCAACGGTCTCGACGTGGACGATCGGGATCCTCGTACTGAAGGAGAAGCGGCTCGTCATACGTCCGCTCCAGAACGAAAGACGCGGCGGTGGTGGTGGTGGCCGAGGAGGTTCGCGTCCGCGGGCCATCGATCGGCCTCAGCGCAGGTGCGATCGGGGCCGCCGGAGCCGTCGCAGCCAGCGGCGGAATGCAGCTGTCGCCCGAGCCCGCGAGCCCGGCCGGACAGCTGGGAGGGCCGTCGCACCGGCCGAGGTCACGAGCCCAGGTCTGACCGGGCCAGCAACATCGACCCGCGCTCTCGGTCGTCGCGACGCGTCCCTCCGTACACTCGGGCATGGCCGCCGCAGCGCACGATTCACCGTCGAGGGTGTACCCGGACGGGCACGATGGGGTGCCGCTGCAGGCTCCCGCCTGCCGTGACCAGCGCTGCCCCGGCCAGCAGCACCGGCCGGACGTGGCGGCCGAGGACGTTCGACCCTCCGTACAGGCCTGTGCGTCCACCGGGGTTGGGCTCGTCGCGGAGAGCGCTCCCATCAGCGCGGCGACGATGATCGTCTCTCGAGAGCTCACGGACAGCACCGGAGCCTCACCGTGGCGCCTGCCACGGGCTCGTGACCTTGGAAGCTGATCCGTTGGAGACAGGTTGGCTCGAGCTGCGAAGCCGGATCGCTCGGGTCGTCATCGTAGAACCAACCGCTCTGATCGTGCTCCGAGTCGGCAAGCTGCCGGACGGCGCACAGCTCGAGGCCCTCCTCCGTGCCTGCGCTGGTCACCGCGGGGTCGCCGAGCCCCGCGCAAGTCAGTCCGGCTGGGAGCAGCTCGAACACGTCGCAGAACACCGTGCCCGTCGGCGTCGGGCCGAGGGCCCGCGGCAGGCAGCCACCGGCGAGCGTGTCGGCGATCGACCCCACGAAGCGATCGAACGCATCGGAGTAGTCGGCTGTGCAGATCGAGCTGACCGTGGTGTGTGCGCCGCGGCTCTCGAGCCCCTGGGCGGTGGAGACGATACGACGGGCGGGAAGCCCCTGGCCACGCCCGGGCGCCGAGCACGCAGGTAGTAGGCGGTCTCCGGAGACCGGATCGACGGTCTCCTGCATCCGCGCATCCGCGAGCACCGCGTCGTACGGGGCATCTCCGAGGTCCGTCGGTACGCCCGTGATGGCGCCGAAGACGAGGTGGCCGGCACTGACCCGAAGGCCGATGAGCCCGTCGACATATCGGGCCACGGGGAAGAGCACGCGCGGGAAGCTGAAGCACCGCAGGTTGAGGTCGACTCCGGTGTACGCGGGGGCGTCGACGCCGAAGAGGTCCGTGTCGGATGTGCTGCAGTCGTCCTCGTCCGTGACCAAGAGGATGGCGAGCGTCGAATTCGGCCGCAGGAACCCGTCGTTCGCCCCGCCGGGGCCACCATGCCCATCCGTGGCTCCGACGAATACCGGAGGGATGTAGCTCGGCGCGGTCCACGACACCGGCGAGGACGGCGCGACGGAGACTGCCTTGAGCACCGACTCGAGCTGCTGCTCGAACCCGCACCCGCCCGTCCCGAGCTGCGTCGCGCATGCGACGCCAGTGCCGAGGGCCGTGAGGTCGCCGCCAGCACGAAAGTCGAACACCGATGGATGGCTCGCGCCGCAAGGAGCGCCTGCCGCGTCGGTCGCGCGGAGCACGCCGTCGTCACCGATCCCGCCTGGACAGCTCGTGACGACGGACGCGCCCGTTCCCATGTCGGACGAGACGACGCCCACGTGGAGCGACGCGACGGGCCGATGGTCCGGGCGGCCGTCGGCGTCGAGGTCCCCGCTGACGAGCGCACGAATCATCCGCGGGATCTGGACCGCGACCGACGCCTGCTCCTCGGACATGGAATTCGAGTCGTCGATCGTCAGCAAGAGGTCGACGTCCGCAGTGCTCGTGACGGTGATCGCGGCGGTGATCGCGCCGGGGCAGTCCTCGATCGTGAGCCCGGAGCTGCAACCGGTCGTGACGAGGGCAGTCGCGACAACGACTCTTTGGAGCGCATGCATCATGGGGTTCTCCCGGTTCGTGGTCATCTGGCGCGTCGGCAGGCGGGGCGCGCTGGGATCCGGCCCGCCGCACGCAACCGAGGGATCAGAAGTCGAGGCGTAGAGTGAGTCCGCCGAGATCTGCCGAGGGCGCGCCATCGACGAGAGCGAGGCGCATGCCACCGAGATCGATCGAGAGCCCCGCTGAGTCGAGCGCGACCGTGCGCGTGTGGTGAGTGAGCCCGTAGGGGATCATGATCGCTCCGATCAGCTGCAGAATGGCCCCGGGAATGGCGCCGAACACCCAGACTGGGTTCGCGTCGCCCTCGGTCGATGTCTGCGTGACGGAACGAGTCGAGGAGGAATAGGCGAACTGCGGAACTCTACAGCCGTCCCGGAGCGCAGCCGCGATCACGATGCCGATCACGGGAACCAGGAGGGTGCCTCCGATCTGATCGCGGCACGCGTAGTCTTGGTAGGAGCCGACGGGCGCGCCGGTGGTATCGTTCCGAATGGTGTAGTTGTAGATCGACCGATATCCAAAGGAGTAGTCGTCGTAGACCTCGCTGTCCGAAGTGAGCTGGCCGATCGCCATGATCAGCGTCTCCACGTATCCGATTCCGAACACCGTCGCTCCACCGATCACCACGCCGTCGTCCGAGCTCGCCTCCACGAAGTGAGGGTTTCGAAGGCCGCTCGGTCCGCCGGCCGGTGCGCTCGGCCACTCAGCGGGCCCGAGCTCGGGTACGGTCGAGGGAACGCCCAGAGGCGTCATCGATTGGATGGTGGCGCCGCGGGACGGTATGGGCGCCCCCGGTACCATCGGGGTGATGGTGGGGCTCGAGGAGGTCGGCGGC
>JBBSAT010000042.1:0-36214 GCA_038252025.1 Polyangiales bacterium
AGCGAGAGCGCGAGACCGAGCAGAAGCGCCATCGCCGCGCTCGGGTGGGCCCCCGGGCTCGCCGTGCAGACCGCGCCGCCCCCGGCTGCGAGCACGCGGACGTCGTCGGGCACGGGCGGTGGAGGTGGCGTCCCATCGAAGCACTCGGGATCGCCACGGTCCGAGACGACGCACGTTCGACCCGTCGGGCAGCGAACGCGCGGGCAGGGGTCGTCGACGCAGCCGAGCGTCGACGCGCACACATCGCCAGCGGGGCAGCTGAGACCGCGGCACGGGTCCATGCGGCAAGTGCCGCCGTCGCAGTAAAAGCCCGTGGCGCAGTCGACGCCCGCGCACGGATCGCTCTCGCAGCGACCATCGGGCGCGCAGCGTTCGCCCGTGGGGCAGTCACCGGTCCCGCACGCGGGTTGGCAGTCGCCCGCGACGCAGGCCTGGCCCGTGGAGCAGGTCACGCCGCTGCAAGGATCGGTCTCGCACGCGCCCGCGTAGCAGACCTGTCCGGTCAGACAGCCGGTGCGCCCGCAGTCGAGACACTCTCCGCCCACGCAGGTCGTCGGCGCCGTGCACGAGACGCCCAGACACGGATCGACGCACGCGTCGTCGCGACAGATCTCGTTCGGCGCGCACGTCGCGCACGCCGTCGGCAGGCAATAGAAGAGCGGCTCACCCGCCGGCATGCGGCACGCGAAGCCCGGCGGGCAGGGGAACTCGAGCGTGGGGTCGCACTCGCGCCGGCACGCGGCCTCGATGCAGAGCGACATCGCCGGGCACATCGCGAGGTTGTCCCCGACACCGTCGCAGTCGTCGTCGAGCCCGTTGCACACCTCGGGGCGCGGACCGACCCCGCCGATACAGGTGAGCGTGCCGAGGACGCAGCGGATCACGCCCGCCTCGCAGAGGCCCATGGTCTCGCCGCACGCGCTTCCGATCGCAGGATCGAATTCGTCGATGAGCCCGTTGCAGTCGTCGTCGATGCCGTTGCAGACCTCGGGGCCCGTGGGCACGCACATCGTGCCGGTGCACGACAGGCCCTCGTCGATCGCCTCGTCGCAGTCGTCATCCATGACGTTGCAGATCTCGGTCCCGGGCGCGACGCCCGGCATCGTGATGGAGCACCGCGTCGCCAGCTCGTCGGCCGTACAGACGTAGGCGCCCGTGCCGCGACAGACGCCGATGCGACCGTCGTTGCACGCCGTACCGAGCGCCGGGAAGTCCTCGTCGATGAGCCCGTCGCAGTCGTCGTCGAGCCCGTTGCAGCGCTCGGTGCGGAGCGAGCCCTCGATGATCGAGGTCAGCGCCGGAACGAGATCTTCGGGGCTGCGCACGAACGTCGCGGTGGGGCGCGTGCCGCCCGAGCCGGCGACGGCGATCGCGTTGAGCGAGGCTTCCTCGCCCGGAAGCACGCTCACGGCGACGACGTAGGTCTCGATGCCGTCGGTACCGTAGAGCCGCGCCGCCGCCGTCGCAGGCGCGCCGTTGCAGCTCTCCGCGCCGTCCGTGACGAGCACGATCGAGTAGCCACGGCAGGCTGCCTGCGCGTCGGTCGTACGGATGGGCACGACGTAGTCCTCGACGGCCTGGAGCGAGCCCATCAGCGGGGTCGGGCCGGTGCCGCGCACCTCGCAGTCGCCGCCGCTCGCGTGACCGCAGTAGTTGCCGAGCGTCGTCGACGGATCGAAGCCGGTCTCGCGTCCGTCGAGCCAGCGCACGAGGTCGCGCTCCTCCGACCCGAACCCGACGAGGATGTCGGCGCCGCGCCGTGGCGCTCCGCAGCTGCCCGCGTAGTTGATGCACTCGTCGCCGGTGCTCACCGCGCGCACCGCGATGGTCGCGCCGGGCGCGGGGCCGATGCGGGCGTTGCAGACCACCGCGCCGGTGTTGTCGCGCGGATCGTCGTAGGTCGCAGGGATGCCCGCGCAGTCGAGCCAGGCCGCGCTCTGACAGAAGCGGGCGAGGCCCTCGTCCTGGTGATAGCGCGCGAGCGCGAAGTCGATCTCCGGATAGGCGCTGATGACCTCGCCGAGCGAGTTGCGCGCGAGATCGAGGCGCGAGTCGTTGGCGATCCCGTCGCCGTCGACGTCGAGCCCGGGATGCTCGAGGCTGCCGTCGCCGAACGTCGGATAGCCGCGCAGATCGAGCAGCATCGAGCCCGACGTGTCGAGGATCACGGCGATGCGCGGACGCGCGGCGTCACGCGGCGCGACGCAGGTGGCGTCACCCGGCGTGACGGTGGGTGCGCACGAGGCGGGGACGCCAGCTCCGGTGGGGCAGACGTCGACCCGCGCCGAGCAGTCGCCGAGGCCGCAGTCGAACTGCCCGAGGCTCTCGTCCACGCTGCCGTCGAAGTCGTTGTCGTAGCCGTCGCACAGCTCGCCGACGTAGGCGCCGTCCAGCTGGAGCTCGCCCGCTCCGCCGCCCGCTTCGCCCTGGCAGATCGGACACACCCCGCCGACGGCCCCGCCGACGTCGAACACCGCGCCGTAGCCGAAGGTCGACGTGCGCGAGAGCACCGAGATGATTCCGCCACCGCCTCCGCCTCCGCAGTCGTCACAGGTACCGCCGGTCTGCGCCCCGACGGGGCAGTCCTGGTAGTCGGGCTGACCGACGGCGGCCGAGAACGTGTCGCCGCCGAGGCCGCCCGCCGCCGTGATCCGCGCCGCGGTGCCGACCTGCACCTGGTCGCCGACGATCAGCAGGCTGCCGCCTGCGCCGCCGCCGCCGGAGTCGTTGCCGGTGCCGCAGCCGCGGCGCCCGTTCACCGTCACGCGCCCGTCGATCTGGACCGAGCCGGTGGCGCCGGCGGTGAGCGCGACGAGGACGATCCGTCCGCCGCCCGGTCCACCGACTCGTGGCTGAGCGCCGAAGCCGTCGCCGTCTCGACAGCCCTTGTCGCCGCCGGACGCGCCGAACTCCACGTCGTAGATCGAGTGGAAGTACGACTGGCCTGCGACGGTGGGGAGCGCGTCGTAGTTCCGGCAGTCCGTGACGCTCGTGCAGACGCCCGCGCCGAGCGAGTTGCCGCAGTCTTCCTCGAACTCCTGCGGGAACTCGCACATCGTCGCCGAGCCGAAGATGAAACAATCCTTCGTGCCGCGTCCTCCGTTGCCGAAGTGCGCGCCGCCTCCTCCGGAGTCGCTGACGGCACAGCCGCCGCGCCCACCGCTCGTCGGCGTCGGGCCGTTGCCGTTGCCGCAGAGCACCGTCTGATAGCCCGCGCCGCGAGCGTCGATGCGCGACGTGGTGTCGACGAAAATCGAGCTGGCGATGATCACGAGGTTGCCTGTGTTCACGCGATCGGTGCCGTCGAAGACGGGCACGTTGATCACGCCGCCGTTGATGACGCGAACCGTGTCGTAGCGGCGCACGCCTCCGAGGCTGATCGTCGTGCCGTCGACGAGGAGATCTTGAGCCCGCCCTACTGCGGGGAGAGCGAGAAGGATCGCGACCGAGGCAACGAGAAGCGAAGGAGAACGGCAGGACATGAAACACCTCGCAAGAGCGAAGCCCCATCGTGCGCGCATGGCGTCCACTGGGAAACGGGATTCGGACGTGCGAGCCCTCGGGAGCGGCGTGCTCTACCACTCGTCCCAGGCGGCCTTGACGAGCTCGGCGCGCGCGCGTGCCTCGGCCACGGCAGGGGCCAGCGCCGGATCGTGCCGAACGTCGGCGAGCAGCGGGCAGTGGTCGAGCCAGGCCACGTCCTCCAGCCCGTCGGCGACGCTCGCGATCACGGCGGCGATCGTTCCCTCGCGATCGCCCGCGAACGCGCGCACCTCGGCCTCCATCTGACGATACCACCGCCTCGGCCGCGAGCCGGGGCTGGCGGCTGCGATGATGGCTCGTGCGGCTTCTTCGTCCTCCGCTTCGAAGCGGCCCGTCTCGAGGATCTTCTTCGCCGATGCGAGCAAGCCTCCGAGGTGGGGTGCCGTGCCCGTCGCGTCGAGGTCGCCGAGGCGACGACGCGCCCACAGCGAGAGGCGACGCGTCATGATCACGTGTCGCTGTGGGCTGTGCAGGCGGAGCGCCGCGAGCGACCGTGTGGCACCGTCCCACTCGCCCCGCATCCCGTGGACGCGCGCGCGCTCGAGGAGCGCGAACGTGCAGGAAGGATCGAGCCAAATGGCGTGGTCCAGATAGCCGATCGCCTCGTCGATGAGACCGGCGTCGCTCAGGATGCGACCGAGCAGCTCGTGCGCCTGGGCAAAGCTCGGGCCCGTCGTGATCGCGCGCCGAAGCGCATGCACGGCCGCCGACGTGTCGCGCTGCACGTAACGGATCTGCGCCATCGCGAACCACGACTCGGGCAGCTCGGGCCCCAGCTCGATGGCGCGCTCGGCGGCAGCGCGTGCGCGCTCCCCGAAGTTCGCCGGCGCCTCTGGACGCAGCGCCTCCCGTGAGAGCGCCACCGCGACGAGGGCAAGCACCTGAGGGTCTCGCGGCGCGAGCGCGAGCGCGCGGTCGACTGCGCCGATGTCGAATTCGTCCGACACCCCCGCGCCCGCCGCCACCTTGCGCATCCGGAACATGACCTCGACCATCGCCGGGTCCGTGCTCGTGCGCACATCGCCGCGCAGCTGGAGGTCGCCCAGCGCGCCGGCCAGCGATCGCGCTACCTTGTCGGAGACGTCGAGCAGCTCTTCGTGCGCGCACTCGAAGCGACTCGCCCAGAGCTGGTATCCTTCGCTCGCTCCGGTGAGCGCCACCGAGAGCCGGAAGCGATCCGCCGCCGGCTGCACGCGCCCCGTCACGATGAGGTCGACGCCCACGCGCTTGCCGTAGCCGGTCGCGTCCTCTGCCTCGCCCTGCGTCGGGAGGCGCCCCTTCACCCGGACACCGCGCACGCGCGAGAGCAGGTCGCGCAGATCGTCCGCGAGCCCTTCGCCGAGCTCGAGCTCGCGCGCGCTTCCCGTCGCGCGGAACGACATGACCGCGAGCGATCGGGGCCCGCTCGCCAACTCGGGCGGCGTGGTCCGAGCAGGGCCAGCGATCGTCCTGTCGTTGCTGTGGTCGGCGACGGGCGCGCGAGTCCGAGCGCTCGCGTCGAGGCGCTGCGTGAGGGCGCTGCGGCGCTCTTCGATCCGGTCTCCCAGCATCGTACGGACGAGCTGCGCGAGCTCCGTCGCACCGTGTGCCGAGGAAGCCGGGACCGCTTCGGTGATCGCTTCCGCCAGCTCTCCCGCCGTCCGAAAGCGATCGCGCGGGTCGAAGGCGAGCGCGCGCAGGACGACCGCGTCGAGCGCGGCGGGCACGTCGCGTGCGAACGACGAGGGCGGCACCACCTCCGGGCTGCGCACCGCTTCGAGCACCTCGACCTCCGTCGGCCTCGAGAAGAGGCGCCGCAACGTCAGCATCTCCCAGAGAACGATGCCGAGCGCGTAGACGTCCGTGCGCGCGTCGATCTCTCCTCCAGACGCCTGCTCCGGCGACATGTACGTAAGCTTGCCCTTGAGCCCGCCGATCTCGGTGGCCTGCGAGGTCGAGGAGCGCGCCTTGGCGATCCCGAAGTCGATGAGCTTCACGTGCCCTTCGATCGACGCGAGGATGTTCTGCGGGCTCACGTCGCGGTGGACGATCCCGAGCGGTGATCCGTCGGGCGCGCGCGTCAGGTGTGCGGCGTGGAGCCCCGCCGCGGTAGACGACGCGATCCAGGCCGCCACCTCGACGGGCACGCGCCCCTCGACTCTCGCGAGCGCCGAAAGGAGCGAGCTCAGCGTCTCGCCGTGCACGTACTCCATCGCGAGGAAATACGCGCCGTCGGCCTCGCCCAGGTCCTCGATGCGCACGACGTTCGGGTGCTGGATGAGCGCGCCGAGGTTGGCCTCGTCGAGGAACATTCGAACGAGGTTGGCGTCGCTCGCCAGGTGTGGGTGCACCACCTTGATCGCGACCGGCACCGCGAACCCTCGTGTCCCCACGCGGCGCGCGAGGAAGAGCGTCGCCATGCCGCCTGGCTTCAGGTGCGCGACGATCTCGTAGCCCCCCACCCTTCGGCCCACCTCGATCACGCCGAAACGATAGCCCGACGTGCGCGCCGACCGCCATGGGCTCGAGCAGGGGCCTGCGGCGATCAGCCGGGCGTCGTCCAGAGGTTACAGAAGCCCTCGGGGTGGATCGGGCCGCGGATGACCTGGCAGGCGCCGCACTCCGCGGGGGGCGCCGGAGTGTAGTAGCGACAGTTGCTGCAGCGGTGATCGGGCTGCGTCGTCTGGTCGGTGTACTGCTGCCCCGTTCGCATCGCGAGCTCGGCAGGGCTGAGGGCCGCCGTCTCGCCGCAGCTGAACGAGGGACCGGTCTCGCCACCACATGCCGACAGGGGGACGATGGCGGCCAGCACGGCGAGACGGATCACTTCGCGTCGGCGCATGCGCCTGCGTCTACCACGAGGCGTGCTCTTCAACCGCCGACGTGCACCGTTCTAGAGCGCGCGCCGACGCGCCCGAGCCGATCGATCCACGCGGCGCGGACGGTCGCTCCAGTCGCCGGGGGACCGACGCCTGGCGCGGTCCATCCGCAGCGTCCGCCCTGGCTGAAGAGCGTGATGCTCGACCCGTGCTCCTCGAGCAGCGTGAAGAGGACGGCCGGCTCGACGCCCTCGAGCACGGCATAGAGCACGATGCCGATCGCGCCCGCTGGCATCCCGTGCGCGAGCTCAGCTGTCGTCGTGGTGTAGCTCGAGCTTCCGCGTGGCCCGCTCGAGGTCCGCGTGCGCGTGTGGACCTCGCGCAGCCGCGGAGCCGCGAGCGTCGGCGGGAGCACCGGCGCGCCGAAGCGCACGGGGACGGAACGTTCACCGACGACGACGTTCCAATCGCCGGCAGACACGGGCGCCGTCGGTACCAGGTGCGCGAGGCTCGGCGCGATCACCTCGACGCGCAGCGGGACCGTCGTGCCGTTCTGCTCCAGCACGGCGCCGACGTCGAAGACCTGTGCGTCGGGTCCGATCCGTGGAGCGCCGAGCGATGGTCCGAACGTCGTCGTGACCGACACGAGCACCCCGACCTCCGGCGAGAGCACCTCGGTCGGCCCGCTCAGCACCTCGATCATGTCCTGGGGACGCGCACAGGCGCCTGCCCGCGCGTGCGATGCAGGAAGGGCCAGAGCAGACAGTGCGGACGCCAGGATCGCGGCCGTGACGTTCAGTGCCAGCGTTCGTCTCATGTCGCGAACGCTACCACGGCTCGCCTGATCGCCATCTCGTCACCCTAGAGGGTGATCGTCGCCTTCTGGCGCTCCTGACGCTTCACCGTGGCCATCGCGCGATCCGGTCAGCTTCCGTCGACCACGATGCGCCTGAGGATCGCGCCGCCAGTGCCCACGACGTAGACGTAGCGGTCGATGCGCTCGATGCCGCGCAGGCTCGTCCGGCCGACCTCGAGATCGCTCGGCGCCCAGCTTCCTGACTCGCTCCGCTCGAGCGAGACGCCCTCGTCACCGACGGCGAGCGGCTGCCCGCGGGGGCCGACCGCCACGGCGTTGAGCGTCGGGCCGCCGTCGTGCTCGACGGCACAGCTCGCGCCGCTGATCCGCACGATCGCACCGTGCTCGCCGACCGCGTACGCGACCTCGCCCGCGCGCACGACCGATCGCAGCGACGCGGTCACGGCGCACGCGATCCGCTGGTGACCCGCGCCGTCGACGTGCGCGACGAACCCGGCGTCGCCCACCACGATCGCGTCCGTCGGGGTACCGTCGAGCGACCAGAGATCGCCCGCGTCCTCGAGGTGCGTGGGCGCGAAAGCGCCGAGGTCCCCGCGCATGAGCGTGCCCTCCGTGCCGGCGATCAAGAGGTGGCCACCACCCGAGACGACGTCGCGGAACGACGCGCGGGACGGCGAGTCGTGCAGCGTCGCGCCGTCGAAGCGCACCTCGACGAGCGTTCCGAGATCGCCCACCGCGATGAGCCTCGTCTCGTCGACCGCGGCGAGCGCCGCGAGCCCGCCATCGGTGGGCGACTCCGCCGCGCGGAAGCCCTCCTCGTGCTCGCGCACGATGTGCCCCCACTCCCCGACGGCGACCACCGCGCCTCCGATGGTCCCCACGTCGCGCAGCGGAAAGGTCGGGCCGTCCACGCGCGTCTGAAGGTGGTCGACCTCGAGGGTCGCGAGCTGACCGCCGCCGCCCACGACCCAGGTCGCCTCGTCGTTCGCGCCCGAGGCGCCGTGCCACGCGTTCTCCGTGCCGGACTCGAGCATCACGCTGTCGTCGCCCGACGCGAGCAGCACGCTGCCGTTCGCTCCGACCACGACGGCACGCCCGTGATCGCACCCGATCGACGTGAACGCTTCGTTCGTGTCGTGCGGAAGCCGGAGGCCGCGCCACTCGCCACCTCCGTCTGTGTGCGCGTGGCGCCGGAGCACGAGGCCCTCGTCGCCCGCGGCATAGAGGGAGCCGCGCTCGCAGCCGCCGATCGCGCGCAGCGTCGACGTGTAGCGGGACACCTCCCGGATGAAGCGCCCCGCCGACAGGTCGGTGATGCGGAGGATCACGCCGCCCTCGCCCACGACGAAGATCTCGGCGTGACGTTCGCGTGCCGCGAGCAGGTCGCCGGTGACGCCCACGTCGAGCTCCGTCGCGCGATCGCCGACGAGGCGCAGGACGGTGCCGTCGTCTCCGACCGCGATGGCCTCCGTTGGCGAGAGCACGGCGAGCCCGCGGAGCGCGGCCGTCGTGCCGCTCTCGAGCACGCGCGGGCCCTGATCGGTCAGCCGCACGAGCACGCCGCCATCGCCCGCTGCGAGCGCCTGGTCGGGCGCGCCCCAGCGGACGGCGTTCAGCTGCGCGGTCGTACTGCTGCGCCAGGTGACGAGGAGCTCGTCGTGGAAGCGCGCCGCCGCACCGTCTTGTCCGACGAACGCGACGAGCCCAGGTCCGGCGACGTCGGTCGCGAACCACGTCGGCATCGCCCGCGGCCGAGGGCTCAGCCAGGTCCAGCCGCTCGCGCCCGTCGTGCCCGCGGCGAGCGCGTGGACCGTGTGGTCGCGCGGCTCGGGCAGCGGCGCGTTCTCCTCTGCGACATCCGTTGCGTCTGGCGGGCCCGCGCCCCAGATCGCGTAGCCGACGGCGCCGAGCGCGAGGACCGCGAAGAGACCCAGGAGCCCGATCATCGGCGCACGAGACGTGCCTCCCACCGACGCCGCGACCTTGTCCATCTCGTGCTCCTCTTCCTGTTCTTCGCGTGACTGCGAAGGGCGCGTGGGCTGCGACTGCACCGTCTTGCCGAACGCGCTCGCGGACTGATCGCGCGGGGTTCGGGCGAGCAGGCGCGGGGCGTCGGTGGACGGCCCGGCTGCGCCGGTGAGCGCCGGCGCGTCGTCGAGGCCGGCGAACGGCTCGAGCGCGGCTCTCACCTCGGCCATCGACTGCGGCCGGTCTGCCGGGTCCTTCTCGAGCATCCGCGCGACCAGGGCCTCGAGCACGGGCGGCAGATCGCTGCGCCAAGTGCCGAGCGCGGGCGCTTCCTCGGTGCAGATCTTCACGATCAGCATTGGATAAGAGGTGTCGTCGAACGGGTGGTGCGCCGAGAGGACGCGAAAGAGGATCACGCCGAGGGCGTAGATGTCCGCGCGGTGATCGACGTCCTTCAGGCCCTGCGCTTGCTCGGGCGACATGTAGTAAGGCGTCCCGAGCGCCGTCCCCGTGCGCGTCTTGCTGTCGGGGCCGCCTGCCGCGTCGCGGAATTTCGAGACGCCGAAGTCGACGACCTTCACGTGCTCGCTCGCGCCCGTGAGGAAGACGTTCTCCGGCTTCAGATCGCGATGCACGATGCCCTTCGCGTGCGCGGCGCCAACTCCGTCGGAGACCTGTGCGAGGATCCGCACCGCGCGCCCGAGCGTGAGCGGTCCGTCCTCCTTCAGCGCTCGCGCGAGGTCGCGGCCGTCGAGGAACTCGAGCACGAGATAGCGCGCGCCGTCCGGCAGCTCTCCCACGTCGACCACGTCGACGATGTTCGGGTGTCCGATCGCGGTCGTCGCTCGGGCCTCGCGCTCGAAGCGCACGACGATCTCCGGGTCGCTCGCGAGGTGTGCGTGGAGCACCTTCACCGCGACCTTGCGGCCCAGGGTGAGCTGTTCTGCCTCGTAGACGGCGCCCATGCCGCCCTCCGCGATCCGCCGGATCACGCGGAAGCGATCGCCGAGCGTCGCTCCCACCAGCGGATCTACGTTGGCGCTCCCCGTCGTCACGCGCGCGAGTAGACGCGGTGCGGCCGCGATGCGTCAACGCCCACGCGAAATACAGCCTCTTCGGGGCACGGCTCGCGCGGTCGTCGCTCGCGTCCTCACACGCGACACGCGTTGCCCCGCTCCTGTCACCTGATCGACAAACGACGTCGTCATCGTCCGCCTCGAAAGACCAAGGTGCTCGACGACTTTCGAAAGACCGGTGGGGGTACGAAGCGCTTCGGAGCTTCGCTGATGGCGTCCGTGCTCGTCTACGGCTCCGTGGGCGCCGGTGTGGTCGCCGCGAGCGCGGTGACCCGGCGAGCGATCGAGGCCGAGGCGCAGCTCGAGGTTGCCTTCGCGCCCGAGCCTCCGCCTCCCCCTCCGCCGCCTCCGCCTCCTCCGCCTCCGGTCGTGGAGGCGCCGCGCCCGGCGGGACCGCCCGCGCGGCTCGGAACGCCGAGGCCCGAGCTCGCGCAGCCCGACGAGATCCCCGACGAGACGCCCGAGGAGTCGGACGCACCGCTCCCGCCGCCGGATCCGTTCGCGCCCGAAGGCGAAGGAGATCCGGACGGAACCGTCGATGGCGTACCGGGCGGCGTGCCCGGAGGTACCGGAACCGAGCTGGCCGTCGCGCCCGCGCCGGCCCTTGCGCCCGAGCCCGTCACGCCGCGCGGCCCCGTGCGCGTGATCGAGGGCTCGACGCCGCCCGCCGTCGACCGCGAGGAGCTCGTCCGGAACTTCGAGATCCCCAGCGCGGTGCGAACCGCAGGCATCGCGCGGATCACGATCGTCGTGCGCGTCACCGTCGGCATGGACGGCAGCGTCCAGCGCGTCGACGTCCTCCGCGGCCACGAGCTCATCCCCAACGACGTCATCGTGCGGGCGGTCGAGCGCAGTCACTTCACGCCGGCCCGCATGGCCGACGGCACCGCCTACGCCGCCATCCACACGCTTCCCATCGTGCTCGCCATCACCCTCTGACGCTCACCCTCCACCCAGCCAACGCAGCACCGAGGACATCATGAACATCAACCTTCTCGAGCTCTGGGGCCAGATGGGTCTGCCCGTGCGGACCGTCGTCATCGTGCTGACGCTGCAGGCCGTCGCGAGCCTCGCGGTGGCTGTCGACAGGCTGCTCCTCCTGCAGCGGTCGAACGCCGCTTCGCGCGCTTATGCGGGCGTCGCCGGGCCCTTCCTCGCGTCGAGCGACTTCTCCGGGCTCATGACGGCGGCCAGCAAGGCCAACGGCTCGCACCTCGCCAGTCTCATGCACACGGGGCTGAAGACGTATCTCGAGCGCCTCGCGAAGGGCGACTCGACCGAGCGCGCCGCCGAGCTGGCCAAGCGTTCGATCGAGCGCAAGGGAGAGTCGGTCTCGGACGAGCTCAATCGTGGCCTCGGCGTCCTCGCCTCCACCGGCTCGACGGCCCCCTTCGTCGGCCTCCTCGGCACGGTGCTGGGCATCATCAACGCCTTCCAGCTCATCGCGGCGAGCGGCTCCGGCGGCATCGGCACCATCGGCTCTGCGATCGGCGAAGCGCTGATCGTCACGGGCTATGGCCTCTGCGTCGCGATCCCGACGGTGCTGGTGTTCAACTGGATCACGGGCCGCATCGCGCGCTTCGAGATGAGCCTGACCAACGCCGGCAGCGAGCTCGTCGATCTCATGGAGACGGCTGATCCGGTGGACGAGCCCGCGCTGACGCCGCGCGAAGCCGCCGCGCGAACGCCCAAGAAGATCAATGGCGCAGAGCCCATGAGCTCCGTCGCTTCTGCCTGAGATGGGTCGAGGTCTGGAGGGAGAGCCATGAAGCGATTCGGTACTGCGAAGAGACAGAGGCCTTCCCCGGCCATGAACGTGACTCCCCTGGTCGACATCGTCCTCGTCCTCCTCATCATCTTCATGGTGGTGCTGCCGAGCATGGAGAACGATGCGTCCGTGGATCTGCCCAGCATCTTCAACGTAGATGAAGAGCCGCGCGGTCGAACCGACCCGATCACGGTCTCCATCACCGGGGCATCCGAGCTCTATCTCGAGCAAGACGTTCTGGCTCGGGACCAGCTCGAGTCGCAGCTCCGCGCCATCCACGAGGCGGAGCCGATGCGCCGCGTGATCCTTCGAGGCGACGCCGCGCTCCGGTACGACGAGGTGCGCGGAATCTTCCGCATGTGTCAGGGGATAGGCTTCCCCGGTGTCTCGCTCCGCGTGGGACAGCGCCAGGGCGAGCACGATGGACAGGAGGGCTGATCGATGGCCTTCGAAGTCCAGGGGAAGGGCGGGAAGAAGGGCCGAGCTCGGCCCGACATGAACGTCACGCCGCTCGTCGACGTGGTGCTCGTGCTGCTCATCATCTTCATGGTCATCACCCCGATGCTCGCGAAGCAGTTCTGGGTGCATGTCCCTGCCGAGCCCGAGGAAGACGCGCAGCCGAGCCCGCCGAGCGACGAGCAAACCGTCGTGGTCACCGTGGACGCGTCCGGCGCCGTCCGGATCAACCGCGACGAGGTCACCTTGGCAGAGCTTCCTGCTCGCCTCGAGCGTGTCCTCGCCGCCCGGCAGGACCGAACCGTGTTCTTCGACGCCGCCAGCGATGCGCCGTATGCGCGAGCGGTCGAAGTGCTCGATGCCGCCCGCGGAGGTGGAGCGACCACCATCGCGGTGGCGACGCAGCCACTTGCGGACGCGCGCTAGCCGACGCCGACCACCGATCCCGAGGAGCGATATGCGTGAGTCATCGACGACGCGGTGGGGGACGTGTGCCCTCGCCTGTGTGACATCCCTGGTTCTGGTGGCGCCCGCGCGCGCGCAGGATTCGGAAGACGAGGCCGCGGACGATGCCGATGCGGTGTCGGCGCTCACCGCGGAAGAGCAGGCCGAGATCGACCTGGCCCTCGCGGAGGACGCGCCTCACTGCACGGGGACCGGAATCGAAGGCGTGGTCCGCGACATGGACAGCCGCGAGACGATCGTCGAGGCGCCGGTCGTCGTCGTCGGAAGCGGTCGTCGAACGCTCACGGACTACGACGGACGCTATGCGATCGATCTGCCGCCCGGCACGTACGTCCTGCGCTCCTACTACGACCTCTACGAGCCCGCGCGGGTCGAGAACGTCGTCGTGCGCCGGGGCGAGTGTGCACGGGTCGACATCGACCTGGGCGTGGACACGTCGACCGGTGAAGAGGTCGTGATCGAGGTGCGCGCGGAGTCGGGCAGCTCCGCCTCGCAGCTCCGAATGCGACGCGAGGCCGTGGCGACGCAGGACGCGATCGGCAGCGAAGAGATGAGCCACACGCCGGACTCGAGCGCAGCCGATGCGGCGCGGCGAGTCGTGGGCGTGACGGTGCGTGACGACTATCTCTTCGTGCGCAGTCTCGGGGGCCGCTACGTCGTGACCCTGATGAACGGCGTGCTCTTGCCGAGCACCGACCCCGACGTCCCCGGCGTCCAGCTCGACGCGTTTCCCACCGGGATCCTCGAGAGCCTCACGATCCGCAAGACGTTCACCCCCGAGGTCCCCGGCGACTGGGCTGGCGGGCTGATGAACATCACCACGCAGGACTTCCCGCTGCACTTCCAGGTGCGGGCCGGGATCTCGCTGGGGATGAACACGCTCACCTCGTTCCAGACGTTCATCGCGGGCCCGCAAGGTGGCCTGGACTTTCTCGGGTTCGACGATGGCACGCGCGCGCTGCCGGCCGACGTTCCGCGCGGATCGAGCATCGACGACGAGACCCCGAACGTGCGGGACCAGATCTCTCTCTCCTTCCCCAACAACTGGATGCTCGGACGCCGCACGGCGCTTCCCAACATGGGAGTCAACCTGAGCGTGGGCGACACGCTCGACGTCGACGGTCACTTGCTCGGATATCGACTGACGGTCGGATATCGATATCAAGAGCGGCCGATCCCGGATCTCATCCGTGCGTTGCGCGTGACGGACGACGGGACCCATCGAGAGATCTCCGTGCGCGAGACGCTCCAGCAGGGCGGCGACCAGATCAACACCCAGCTCAGCGCGCTCGGAACCCTCACGTACGAGCTCGCCGAGGGGCACCGGATCACGTTCAACGGGCTCTTCAGCCAGAACGGCGAGGACTTCGTCGGGCGGGTCACCGGCCGCAGCGAGACCGTGGGCCTCGACATCGACGCTTATCGCACGAGCTGGGTGCAGCGCACGCTGCTCTTCGGGCAGCTGCTCGGCGAGCACCGCGGGATCCTCGGCGGGGCAACGTTCGATTGGCAGCTGAACCTCAGCCACGGCGATCGGCAGCAGCCCGACATGCACGATCTCAGCTACACGATCCGGCCGGACGGAGTCCCGCGCTTCTCCGCGAGCCCGACGAGCGGCGCTCGGTTCTGGTCGGGCCTCGACGACCTCACCGCCGGAGGCGGCGGGAACCTCACGATCCCGATCGATCAGCTGACCGTACGGCTCGGCGGCCTCGTTCGGTACACGGATCGAAGCTTCGACGTGCGCCGCATCGGCTGGTCCTCGCGCCCAGGCTCCGGGGCGGAGGGGCCACTCCTGCCTCCCGATCAGCTCTTCGGAGCCGCGGACATCAATACCTATCTGCGCGTCCGTGACTACACGCGTCCGGACGACAGCTACGGAGCCCAGCAGAGCTCCTTCGCGGCGTACGGCATGCTCGAGTGGCGGCCCATCCGCGAGCTGCGCTTCGTGGGCGGCACGCGCGTCGAAGCCTTCCGGCAGGTGGTGGTGTCGGCGGATCCGCTCGGTACGGCGACTTCGGACATGCCGCCGCCCTCGACCCGACGCACGGACATCGACGCGATGCCGTCGATCGGAGCGATCGTCGAGATCGCCCCCGACATGTTCATTCGGGCGAGCTACGCGGGCACGGTGGCGCGGCCCCAGCTGCGCGAGCTGGCGCCGTTCCTGTTCAACGACTTCATCCGGAGACGGACGATCTCTGGAAATCCGGATCTGCACCGGACGTACATCCACAACTTCGATGTTCGCTGGGAGTGGTTTCCGTCGTCGGCCGAGGTCCTGGCCGTCTCGGGCTTCGCGAAGACGTTCGAGTCTCCCATCGAGTCGACGCTCGTCGATGATGACGGAGACGTGACGTTCCGCAACATCGATGGAGCGGAGAACTACGGGCTCGAGCTCGAAGGACGGTTCCACTTCGGGCACTTCTCGCCGGAGCTCGACTGGATCTCGATGGGCGCCAACGTGGCGCTCGTCTACTCACAAGCACACCTCTCGGACGCGCAGCGCGCGGTCGCGACGAGCGCGCAGCGGCCGCTCGCTGGACAGCCCCCTTACGCTATCAACGTGTCACTCGGATTTGCCCCACCTGGAACCAACGTTTCGTTCTTCCTCTACTACAACGTGTTCGGTCCGCGGCTGGAGGACGTCGGTCAGAACGGTCTTCCGGACATCTATCGTCAACCCTTTCACTCGTTCGATGCGGCGATCGTGTGGACGCCGATCCCAGAGCTGAGCTTCCGCATCACCGGCCAAAACGTCCTGTTTCAACGACAAGAGCTCCAGCAAGCGGACTTCGTGGTGCTCGGGATCAACCCCGGCACGGTCCTCTCCCTGGGCGTGAGCGTTTCGAACTGACCCCGTGCAATCGAGGAAATCATGAGCAAGCGACTACTGAACTTGGGATTGTTCGCATGCGCCGCGGCGCTCGCGGGCTGCAGCACCAACAATGGCACCATGACGACCACGCCGGACACTGGCGTGACACCCGCCGACGGGGGAACGACGCCCGACGACACCGGGGCTCAGCCTGTCGACACCGGCGTGCCGCCCGTCGACACCGGCGTGCCGCCCGTCGACTCGGGCGCGGACGCGGGGCCGCCCGAGCCCGCCTACTGCCCGACGACGCCGGACTTCGGCGCTGCGCCAACCTGCCCGCCCGTCGAGTCGCGCACCGAGGTGACCGTCGCCGGTGACCAGACCGGTGACCAGACGTGGGACTGCAACCACACCTATCACCTCACGAACGGTGTCTTCTGGCTCTCCGGCACGCTCACGATCCAGGCGGGCACGCAGATCATCGGGGACAACGGCTCTTTCCTCATCATGACCGTCGGCACCACGCTCGACGCGGTCGCTCACCCGGCGGCGCCCATCGTCTTCACGTCCTCGCAGTCGGTCGGCAGCCGCGACCGCGGTGACTGGGGCGGGGTCGTCATGCTCGGCGATGCGCCGATCAACATCACGGGCGGACAGACCAGCATCGAGGGCATTCCGGCCACCGACGCGCGCGGCACCTACGGCGGCGCGAACATGGCCGGCAGCTGCGGTCACCTGCGCTTCGTCCGCATCGAGTACGCGGGCTTCCTGCTCGGGACGGACAACGAGCTCAATGGGCTCACGCTCGGCGGATGCGGCGCGGGGACGCTCGTCGAGTACGTACAGAGCCATCGCGGTCGCGACGACGCGTTCGAGGTCTTCGGCGGTGCGCCGAACTTCCACCACCTCGTCGGCTCCGGCTACGACGACGACGGCTTCGACTGGGATCAGGGGTACTCGGGCAACGCGCAGTACCTGATCATGCACCACTACTCGGACTCGGTGAGCGCCGACCCGAACGGCTTCGAGGCCGACAACAACCGCAGCGCCAACGACGCGACGCCGCGCTCCAACCCGACGATCTACAACGCGACGCTCATCGGCACGAACGACTCGAGCATCTCCACGGACATCGGTATGCTGCTCCGCCGCGGGACCTACGGCTCCATCCACAATGTCATCGTCACCGGCTGGACGCGCTTCGGCATCGACGTGCGCGACGACTCCAGTATCTCGGCCGCGGGCACGTCGCTGCTCGTGACGAACACCATCTTCGTCACGAACACGCTCGACTTCGAGGCGGGCACGGGCGAGGAGACCGCGTTCACCGCGGCGGCGGCGATGAACCGCGTGGGGACCGACCCGATGCTCGGGAACCCCTTCGCGATGGACGACACCGTCGACTACACAATGGCGACATCGTCGCCCGCGGCCACGGGCGCTGCCACGCCGACGGGCGCGTTCTTCGACGAGGGCTCCACCTTCGTCGGCGCGATCGGACCGGGCTGCCGCGACTGGACGGCGGGCTGGACCGCCTACCCGATCGACTGACGTCGGCCCCAACCGTGTGATGGCTGAGAGAGGGCCGCGGAGCGATCCGCGGCCTTCGCTTTCGTGCAGGCCATTCTCACGTTGCGAGCTCGTATCGCTACGGGCTCGCCTGCCCGCCTCCGCGCGGCCGCTGACTCAGCTTGAGCGCGCCCCACAGGACCACCACGATCAGCGCTGGTCCGAGGATCCACCAAGTGGTCATCGAGCCGAGCCACGACATATCCACGTTCTCGGTCCACCAATTCATGGCTGCCTCCATCTGCTCGTTCCGTGAGAGGCCCCTCGCGACTGCAATGCAGCAACGGATGGGCCACGGAGTGCGAACACGCCCCGCGGCGTCTTTCCGCGTGGCTCAGGCGTCAGGCGCCTTCGGGGTCACCGATGGGTACGCGGATCGGTGCGGTGCGCGCGTCCGCCCCGGCTGCGGCGCAAGCGCACGCCTTTCCGTGCGTCTGTTCTGGGCGCGCTCTCGTCCGCGCGGCTCAGGCGTTCGCGAGCGCGTCGAGACGGAGGATGCCGCGCGCGAGCGCATCAGGGACTTCTTCCTGGAGGAAGTGCCCGGCCTGGGTCTCTTCGACGAAGCGGGGCGACAGCTCCTTGCGGTGTCGTGAGAGCGTCCGACCGAGGATCGGATCCCGCGTTCCCCAGACCAGGCCGATCGGCGCGGAGTGCGCCTTCAGCCATGCTCCGTTCGCGTCGATCTCCGTGATCGAGGGGTGGCTCTCGTCACCCGGGACCATGCGCGCGAGCCCGAGCGGCGCGGCGCGATCGGCGTAAGCGCGCAGCGGCCAGCGATAGGCACGCTTCTCGAAAGCGCCGATGCTCCCGGGATCACCCTGAGCACGATCGAGCACGGGCACGGGGAAGAGAGTGCCCTTGAACACGAGGTCGCTGATCACGGGCATGCGCGAGAAGCGGTGAAAGCTCGTGGAGCGCACCGGATGCGCGACGGGGAGAACGGCCGTGTTGGCGAAGAGCATCGCGCGGACGCGGCCGCCTCGAGCCGTGAGCGAGCGCGCCGCCCCGAGGCCGATGGGGCCGCCCCAGTCCTGTCCGACGAGCAGAATGTCCTTCGCTCCCAGCACGCGCAGCGTCTCGTCGATCGCGCGGATGTGTCGTCCGAGCGAGTGGTCCGAGGGAGTCGCGAGCTTCGTCGAGAGCCCGAGCCCGAGCAGATCGGGCGCGATGATGCGGAGGTGGCGCCCCGCGTCCTGCTTGCGCAGCTCGCGGATGACCTTCCGCCAGAGGAACGACCACGTCGGGTTGCCGTGCATCAGCAGTACGACCGGCCCGTCGCCATCGTCGATGGCGTGGATACGACCCTCGGGCGTCGGCACCACGACGCGTCGAAACGGCAGCTCGGGCTCCAGCCAGGTCGGGAGCGCGGGTGGTTGCTCGACGGCCGTCATCGGTTTGGCACGCTGCGCTTGGTCTCGGTCGACATCCGCCCATCGTAGACCAAGTGGGTCAATTCATACCCGCGCGCGCCGGGCGGCGAGCCATTCTCTCAATCGCGCGAGCGTCATCGCGTTCAGCACGTCGTCCGGCGTGAGGCCGGCGCGTCGCGCGATCGTCACGCCGTGCGTCAAGTGCTCCTCGATCTCCTCGGGCGCGTGGGCGTCCGCCGCGATCGAGACCAGCACGCCGCGCTCCTTCGCCATGCGCAGCTCTCTCGCGCCGAGGTCGAGGCGATGCGCGCTGCCGTTCAGCTCCACCGCGCAGCCGCTCGCCGCGCACGCGTCGAGGAAGGCCTCCATGTCCATCTCGATCGGCGCGCGGCCGAGCAGCAGGCGTCCCGTCGGGTGGCCGATGATGTCGGTCCGCGGGTTCGTCGCCGCGGCGATCATGCGCGCCGTGGACCTCTCGCGATCGAGCGAGAAGCGCCGATGCGAGGACGCGATCACGACCTCGAGCGGCGCGAGCACCTCGTTCGGATAGTCGAGCGCGCCGTCCGGGAGGATGTCGCTCTCGACGCCGGAGAGCAGCACGCACGCGCTGCCTTCGTTGAGCTTCGCGATCTCGGCGCGCTGCGCTTCGAGCTGCGCTGGCGAGAGACCGCGCGCGTAGTCGGCGCTCTGGCTGTGCTCGGAGATCCCGAGGTACGTCAGGCCGCTCGTGTCGGCCGCGCCCTGCATCTGGCGCAAGGAGCCGCTGCCGTCGGAGGCGAGGGTGTGGTTGTGGAGCGCGCCGAGGAGATCGCCCCGGGTGACGAGCGATCTCGACGGACGGCCGCGGTCGAGGAGCGTGGTCTCGGCGTGTCGCGCCTCGACGGGCACGAAGGCGAGCCCGAGCGCTTCGTAGAGCGCGGCGGCGTCATCGAGGGGCGTCTCTTCCAGGCTCACGCCTCGCGCCTTCGCGCGCGCGAGCAGCGCCGTGAAGTGCGCCTCGTCGCTCGTGCGCCGCACTTCTTCGAGGCCGAAGCGGCCTTCGTCCGCGGTGTAGACGTGCACGTCCGCCTCGCGCACGCGACCGTCCGCCGCGCCGGCGCGCTCGACCGCGGCGGCGATCGACTCCGCCGGACCTTCTGCGAGGATCTCGATGCTCGACACGATCTCCTCGCCCGTCGCGAGACCGCCGACGAAGATCGCGCGCTTCACACCCTCGGCGGCTTCGATCCCAGCGCGGACGTGCGCGCCGATCGCGAGCGCGGCGTCGCGGAGCAGCTTCCCGTCGCGTCGGCGGAGCTCTTCTGCGCCTTCGAGGATCTTGGCCTGCGTCTTGTCGCCGAAGCCGGGAAGCGCGACGAGCCGGTTCTCCTTGCAGGCCTGCTCGAGCTCCGCGAGCGTCGTGATGCCGAGGCCTTCGTGCAGCGCGCGGATCTTCGCTGGGCCGAGGCCACGGATGCTGCGAATCTCGAAGAGCCCTTCCGGGATCTTCGCCTCGAGCTCGGTCAGCTCGGCCGGCTCTCGTCCCGCGAGCACGTCGTCGATCACGGCCAGGCAGCTCGGTCCGAGGCCGCGCACGCGCGCGAGCGCGCCGGAGGCCTTCAGCTCGGTGAGATCGCCGTCGAGCTGGAACACCGTGCGCGCCGCCTGCCCGTACGTCCGCGCGCGCGGAGTGGGGCCCTCGAGGATCTCGAGCGCGAAGGCGAGGCGCGAGAGGACGTCTTGAGCGGCACGACGGAGCGGCATCGGCGCTCATCCTACGACGAGCTGCTCGCCTGCGGCACCCGATGAGGCCGCGACGTGGCGAGTGACCCTGCGCGCGGCCTGATGCCGGAGCGAAGTCCGGCGGCGACGGATGGGGCGGGCGATCGACTCTCGCTGTGGTGGCTCTGCGCCGCACGTGTGCACGCTCCTTGTTGGCCCTTGCTTCGTAACCGTTCACGGGGCTCCTTCGCGTCGAGCACGCCCTTCTCGAACGTCCCAGAGGCCTCGACGCAGCCCTGCTTCGGTGGCGCCGCCGACCCTCGCGCGGGCCTCGCCGTCGAGGGAGTGGATCGTGCGTAGGGCTCCTCCGCCGGCGTCGGTCGGAGCCGGCAGGAGGTTTGCACATGCATTGGAGCACCGAAGAGAAGGGTCTCGAGCGGAAGCGACCGACGAGTCGCCCGAGCCGTGTGGTCCCGCGTCCCGCTCTCCGCGGGCCGGTCGATCCCGCCGCGCGATGGTACGTCGTGATCGACTCGGAGTTTCATGGGCCTCTCTCGCGGCGCACGCTCGCGGAGGTGCTCGCCGAGCACGCCAGCGACGACGACGCCCCGCTCTGGAGCGCCGCGAGCGTCGAGGAGTGGACGACCATGCGCGCGGTCCCCGGGCTCGCGGCCGAAGTGGCGATGTGTCGCGCCCGGCGGGCCACGCGTGGGTGCGTGAAGCAGGCAGGCGAGCTCGCGCCGTTCGTCGCGTCGTCGGCGGAACCGTGCTCGACGGCCGAGACATCGACGAGCGGAGCGGTGGACATCGCCGCGGCCCTCCGCGTGATGCCGAGACCGGCCGCGCCGATTCATCACGCTCGGCCGCCCGCGCTCCCGACGGCGAACGCGAGCGTCCGCTCCGTCCCGCCGCCGATCCCTCGGCCGCTCTCGGCGCTGGGCCAGGATGGACGGCGACCCGCGTGGCCTTGGCTCGGTGCTGGCGTCGTGGTCGGCGGGCTCGTCGTCGCGTCGTTCGTCGTACCCATCTTCGCCGTCCGTGCTCCGTGGTGGGCGCTCGACTCCGCCCTCTCGCCGCGCTCGGGCGACCTCTCGTCCGTCGCGGCCGCCGCGACCGCGTCGTCGAGGCTCGCGATCGCCGCCGAGACGACCGCGACGCGCGCGAGCACCGCGATCGCGGAGGCGCCCGATCCGATGGCCGACGTCCACACCCTCCGCGAGCATGGCCAGCCCGCGGAGGTGGTCAGAGTCGAGACCACGCTCGCGAGAGCCCAGCCGCGCGCCGGGGCAGTCACGGGCGAGCGAGCCGCGGTGCGGGACGAGCCCGAAGGGCGCGCGGCGGCCGAGATCGCGCCGTCCGCGCCAGCCGACCCCGAGCCCTCTCCCGCGGCGGCTCCGGCCCAAGCGGCCCCGCGCGCGCGCGCCATCGAAGATCTGATCCTCGCCGCGCTTCCCACCGAGCCGGGGCCAGCGCGAGGTTCGCGCGCGCCGGAAGCGCCGGCCCTTCGCGACGCGCCCACCGAGGCGGACGTGGTGAGCGCGCTCGATGCCGTCCGCGAGGGTGTCGTCGCCTGCACGCCGGCCCACGCCGTGGCTGGACTGCGCATCACGTTCGCGGGGCCGAGCGGCAGGGTGAGCAGCGCCTACGTCGACGGCGTGTTCGCGGGCACGCCCACCGGCTCGTGCATCGCGCGCGCGGTGCGGCGTGCGCGGGTCGCGCCGTTCTCGGAGCCGAGCTTCACGCTCTCGTATCCATATCGACTCTGATCGAGGCGCGAGCGCTGGCCGACGCCGCGCTCGCCGCGCGGTCCGTCGCTCAGGCCGACTTCTTCTTGCTGGTCTTCCTGCGCGCCTTCTTCGGGCGCGGCCCGCGCGCGAGCGCCATGTCGAGCAGCTCGCCGATCGTCTGCTGAAACGTTCGCCCGGTCTGCTCGGCACACAGCATGAAGCCGGTGCCCTCGGCGAGGTCGGGGTTCGGGTTCACCTCGAGCACGTGCGGATTGCCGTCCTCGTCCACGCGGATGTCGACGCGCGCGTAGTCGCGGCAGCCCGTCAGCTTGTACGCGTCGCGCGCCGCCTGGCGGATCTTGTTCCCGATCGCACGAGGCAGCTTGCGCGCCGGCACTCGCACGTCGAGCGCGTAGAAGTCGGGGCTCAGCGTGTCCCACTTGGCCTCGTAGCTCAGGATCTGCGGTCGGTCCTCGTCGCCCTCGGGCGGGTCGTCGAACTCGAACTCGAGCAGCGGCAGCACCTCGGGCGGGTCGTTGCCGAGGATGGCGACGTGGATCTCGCGACCGGAGATGTACTCCTCGACGAGCGCTGGCTGCTGGAAGTCCTCCAGGATGCGGCGGACCTGCTCGGTGAGCTCGACGTGGTCGTTCACCACCGAGGCGGCGTGTACACCGCCCGACGCGTCCTCTCGCGCTGGCTTCACGATGAGCGGGAACTCGAGCCCATGATCCTTACGGACCGGCAGCTCGTCGATACGCTGGTATGCGGGCGTCGGCACTCCCTGCGCTTCGAGAAGGACCTTCGTCCGACTCTTGCGCTGACAGGTCATCAGACAGAGCGGCCCCGCGCCCGTATAGGGCACGCCGAGCAGATCGTAGAGGCCAGCGACGTAGCCCTCCTGCACGGCCTGGTCATTGAATATCTCCACGAGATTGAAGATCACGTGTGGCTTGTAGCGGCGAACCGCTGCGAGCAGCGTGTCGAGATCATCCTCGATGTCGACGATACGTACCTTGAAGCCGCAACCGCGCACGGCGGCCACGATGGCGTCGATCTCGTCCTGGACGCTCGTCACGTCCATCGCCGTCTGCTCGGGATCCCAGGGCAGGACCTGAGGTCCCTTCTCGGGCAGGCTCTCGTCCTCGGCCTCACCGCCGGAGTTCCAGAGGATCAGGACCCGCTCAGTGCGTTTTTTTGGTCGTGCCATCGCTTGGGCTCCGTCGCTTCGGCTTGCGAGCATAGAGCGGGTCCAGCGGGACTTTCCCGGCGGCCCACAGGGTGAGCAGGATCGCGACGTCGGCCAGCGCGCGCCGCGTGGCGGCGGCCGGGATCACCATCCCGTACGTGTCGGCGACGAAGCGCAGGTTGCGCATGATGCGTCGGACGTCGTCCCGCTCGACGCCGCCGTGCCAGTACACGACGCGCGCGACCAGCGCATCGCGGTTGCGCCGGAGGAACTCGCCCATCGAGAGCGGCTCGACGTGGTGCGGTGAGCGCGGCCGGCAGATCTCCTGAACGTCCTCGACGTAGCTGTCCCAGTAGAGCGCGAGGTCCTTGTTCTCGGGCCGGCGCAGTGCGCGCGCGCGCGCGGGCGAGAAGTCCGCGCGCACCTCGCGGCGAAAGCGGGGCCTCAGAGGGAACATGTCGTAGATCGTCGTCGGCCGATCGTCGTGGTCGTCATCGTCGTCGTCATCGTCGTCGTCGTACTCGTCGTCATCGTCGTCGTAGACCCAGCGCTCCTCGAGCTCGCGCCAGCTGAGCACGATGACGACGGGGTCGCGGACGGAGTCGAGCGCGACGAAGCGGCCCCTCGAGTGACCGACGACGACGATCCAGTGCTCCCAGGAGTCGACGCAGGTCAACACCGGGTAGCCCTCCTGGAGGTGCTTGACCATCAGCTTGCGCGCCGCGTTGGGATCTCTGCGTCGCAGCAGCGGCATGTCGCAGCCATGCGCGCGCGCCGCACGCGCGAGATGCACCTCGTCGGTCCCCGACCACCAGTGAGTCTCGGCGAGCCGCGCGATCCGCGCCGGGTCCGCGATGATGCCCAGGACGCTCAGCGCGTGTTTGAGAGCCCAGGGGCCACAGGAGAAGTCGTTCGGCTGACGGTCGAGGCCCACGTGCAGCGAACCTACCACGAAGGGCCGACCGCCCACTCCGCCGGAAGGAGCGATCGAGCCGGGATGGACACGACCGAGCTGTCGGTCGACGATGGCGTCGTGCGCCAGGTCCACCTCGCTACCGTACTGCTCCTCGCGTCGCTCGCGGTCCCGACGGTCGTGCGCGCGCAGGCGACGGGCTGGATCGACGTGGATCTCGGCGCGGGTCATCGCGCCCGGCGCTATCTCCCGACGTCCGTGCGCGCGTGCGATCCGCTTCCGCTCCTCCTCTTCCTCCATGGCGCGGGCGGCACACCGGAGGCGTACGAGCCGCACCTGACCGCGCACGCCGAGGCGCTCGGCCTCGTGCTGGTGCTGCCGCTCTCGACCTCGGCCGGTTGGTCCGACGGGGACGTGCCCATCATCAACGCCGCGCTCGATGCGGCCGACGCCGAGCTCGTGATCGACACGACGCGCACGTACATCGGCGGCCACTCCGCCGGCGCCGCCTTCTCGTACATCCTCGCGTACGGCGGGACAGGGCTCGCGGCGGTGTTCACGATGTCGGCCCCCTACTACGGCGTTTCGTCCGTGGCCGAGCCGACCTATCGCGCGCCGATCCACATGTACTACGGCGACGGCGATCCCAACTACACGGGCGGGGCCGCGACGGGGCTCGAGATGCAGTGGACCGCGCTCGGCGTCCCGCACGAGACCGATGTTCAAGCGGGCTTCGATCACTCGACGTGGCCGCCGAGCTCGGTGCGCGCGGGCTTGGACTTCCTGCTCGCGCACCACTACCCGGGCGCGACGCCGGCCTCGACCTGCGGCGATGTCGACGCGGGCGTGGCGCCGCTCGACGCCGCGTCGGCCGTCGATGCAGCAGGCCCGCCCACGGACGCGAGCTCCAGCGCAGACGCGGGCGCATCGGTCGACGCCGCAACGACGCGCGACGGAGGGGTACACCGCCCGATCGCCAGCGGCTGTGGCTGCCGCGCGAGCGGCGCGCGAGGCGGGAGCGGGCCGGTGCTCGCGCTCGCGCTCGCGTTCCTGTTCGGCGTGCTTCGCCGCCCTCGCTGACGCCTTGTCCTCGGCGGCCCTGCCTCACAAGATCCCCCGCTCGTGAGGCGAATCATCCTTCATCCGGTCATCACGCCCTGGTGGTCATGAAGTTCGAGCAGCTCGACCGACGCATGCGGGTGTACGAGACGGCGCACGATCACTGTGTGCTGCCCGGGATGCACATGGTCGCCCGCATCGACGGACGGTCGTTCTCCCAGCTCACGAGAGTCTCTCAGGACTTCGACGCGCCCTACGACACGCGCCTCCGCGACTGCATGGTGGCGACGCTCTCGCACCTCGTGACCTCCGCCGGCTTCTCGGTGCTCTTCGGCTACACGCAGAGCGACGAGATGTCCCTGCTCTTCCGCAAGGACGAGTCGCTCTTCGGTCGCAAGCTGCGCAAGTACCTCTCGGTGCTCGCGGGCGAAGCGAGCGCGAAGTTCTCCCTCACGCTCGGTGCGCACGGCGCTTTCGATGCGCGGATCTCGCAGTTCCCCGACGAGGCGCTGGTCGTGGACTACTTCCGCTGGCGCCACGAGGACGCGCAGCGGAACGCGCTCAACGGGCACTCGTACTGGCTGCTGCGCAGACAGGGCCTGGACGATCACGCCGCGACGGAGAGGCTGAAGGGCGTGTCGGTCGCCGCGCGCAACGAGCTCCTCTTCGCGGCGGGCATCAACTTCAACGACGTGCCTCTCTGGCAGAAGCGCGGTATCGGCGTGCTCTGGGAGGACGAGACGCACGAGGGGAAGAACCCGAAGACGGGTGAGAGCGTGCTCAGCACGCGGCGACGCGCGGTCGTGCGCGACGACCTTCCGACGGGCTCGGAGCTCGACGCGCTCGTTCGCGGCATCGTGGAGCGGCAGTAGTGGCGGTATCTCGAGGAGCCGCAACGCCGCGGGCGGGGATGCATCGGCGTCGAGGCGATTCGCTTATTCTTCCTCGGGCCCTAAGCTCGGGAAGCGCGTCGATCAGGCTCGAGCGAGGAGGCTGAGCAGCTGCGCAGGCGGCGTCACGGCGAAGGCCAGGTCGAGCGGGTAGTGCTTGGCGTTCCCGGTCACGATCACCTGCGCGCCTCCGAAGAGCGCGGCCTCGACGAACATGCGGTCCCCTTCGTCGACCATCTCGCCGTGCCAGGGCGTGACCTCCCCGAGGTCCTGAGCCCGCTCGAAGAGCAACGCCAGGAGCGCCTCGCGTCTCTTCGCCGGGACCGCGCGAAACTTCGGCCGCGCCACGACCTCGCGATACTCGGCCGCGATCCGCTGGTCGTAGAGCACGACCGCGCGGCTTCGCCAGATCGCGTCGACCGCCTGATCGGGAACGCTCCCGGGCTTGAGCAGCGCAGAGATCAGGACGTTCGTGTCGATCACGAGCCGCACGCTCAGCTCAAGCGCCCCAGCTCGTAGGTGCGTGCGTAGCCGCGCGTCACGTTCTCGATGCGGACCGTGACCGCGCCCGAGGGGTCGTAGCGGTAGGTCTCCTCGATGTCCTCGTTCACCAGCGATGCGTCCGGTGTGATGGAGCGATCGAGGTCTTCGCGGTCGCGGAGCGCCGGGTCGTACGGAAAACACACCTCGCGCCACGGTGTGAGCTCGCCGCTCGGGCCACCACCCTCGTCGAGCGCCGAGCACTCGAGGAAGCGGAGGTGGCCGACGCTGTGGCGTGGACGGTAGCGGCGGCGCACCACGCGCTCCTTCTGCGGGTCGTCCTCGAGAGCCTTCGCCCCGACGGACGCGTCGGTGAGGCCCTTGCCGAAGATCGGGTCGAAGATCTTCTCTCGCCCGCTCGCGCCCTCGCGCCAGACCCCGAAGTGACGCGTGACCGCTTCGTGCACGCGGATCCCCGCGTCGAGATCGGCCGCGACCGCGAGCCCGATCGCCGTCGCGGCGTGAGGGATCGGCGCGAGCAGCACCTTGCGCCCGAGACGCGCACGCAGCGCGCGCACGACCCCGCTGAACGATGCGCCCCCGCCGACGACGTAGACCGCGCCGAGCTGCCGGGCATCGTCCGCGTCGATGTCGTGCGCAGCAAGGCCAGCGAAGAGCGCGTCGATCATGACGAGCGTGCGCTCGACGAGCGGCTCGCACGCCGCGAGCACGTCGGCGACGGCGAGGACCACCGGCGCGGCACCGGGCAGCGCTGCTCCTAGATCGACGAGCACGTGCTTGCTCGTGGCCCCGATCGACTCCTTCGCCGCGCGGGCCGTCTCGCCCAGCCGGCCCAGGCTGGCGCTCTCGACGGAGGACCTGTCGATGCCCGCGTGAACAAGCGCGAGATCGAGGATCGCATCGTCGAAGTCGTCGCCCCCGAGGCGCGCGATGCCTTCGGTCGCGAGCAGGTCGAAGCGGCGCCCACGTAGCGAGATCGCCGAGGTGTCGAACGTGCCGCCCCCGAGGTCGTAGACGACGACGTATCGCTTCGGGCTCCGCTTGTTCTCCGTGCCGAGGTGGCGGTGCGCGTACTCGATCCCCGCCGCGGTGGGCTCGTTCAGAACGCTGATCACCTCGACGCCCGAGCGACGGAAGGCCTCGATGGTCGCCCAGCGCTGGCGGCTCGTCGCGTTGGCCGGGACAGCGATGGCCGCCGAGAGCTGCTCGTCCGGATCGATTTCGAGGCTCGAGGTCGTGCGGACGCGCTCGATCACGTGCGCGACATAGCCGCCGAGGAGGGCTACCGCGCTCGGACGAGAGGGCAGCGCGAGCACGGGATCGTCGGGCGCGACGTCGGCGACCGCGCGCTTGATCGAGCGGACGACGGCGCGCGCGTCCGGCAGGCGCGCCACGGCGTCCCAGCCGAAGAGCAGACCGCTCTCGACCTCGATGCAGAGGCCGGGGATCCACTCGCGCACGGCTCCGTCGATCTCGAACGACGCGAGCGGATAGCGTCCATCGTGCACGGCAGAGACCACCGTGCGTGTCGTTCCGAGATCGATGCCGAGCCTCACGGCCGGAAGATAGCGTGAGACGGTCGGCGTTTGGGGGCGAGCTCCACCCTGGACGTCACCCCGCCCGCGCGGCCTGTCCACGAGCGAGGCCGAGGCACCACGGCACATGCTCCGCGATCATGGCGTGGCGAACCGCGACGGGCGATCCGCGCGACGCCGCGATCGCGCGATGCGAGCCGAGCGCTGCGCGTCAGCTCCGCACGACGCCGATCGGCATGAGGCGCGCGACCTTGCGCGCGAGGCCCGCGCGGACGACCACGGCGACGACGTGCTCGATGTTCTCGCAGCCGCCGTGACAGGCGCTCGCGAGCGATCGCCGCTCCGCTTCGTCGGTCGCGAGCAGCACGTACGACGCGCTCCCCATGCGGCCAGGGAGGAGCACCGGCTGACCGAGCCCTCGATAGCGTCCCGGCAGCTCGGGGCTCGATGGACCCAGCGCGCGCGTCGCCCCCTTGCGATGAACGCACATGCGCTTGCCCTCGTGGAGTTCGACTGTCTCCGTGTTGTGGCCTGCGTCGTGGACGAGCTGCAGTTCGCAGTCGTCGCCGAACCGTCGTGCGAAGACGCGCCGCACGCGCTGGCCGAGGATCCCTCGGTTCGCGAACGCGAAGTTCGCCGCAGCGCGCATCGCGCCGAGATAGCGACGGCCCTCTGGCGACGAGAGCGGTGCGCATGCGAGGTGCCGATCCGGCAGGACCACGCCGAAGCGCGCCTTGACCTCGTCCATCTGTCGGAGCGCGTCGCTGCACACGCGAGACCCGAGCGCGAGCGAACCGGAGTGGATGAGGACCGTGATCGTCTCCGTGCGGAGACCGAGGCGCGCAGCAGCGTCGGCGTCGAACACGCTCTCGACGACCTCGATCTCGAGAGAGTGGTTCCCTCCGCCGAGCGTGCCCAGCTGTTCGAGGCCCTGCGCCATCGCGTCCTCGCCGACGGCGCGCGCGTCAGCGCCTTCGACGGCTCCTCCGGCCTCGATCGCCTCCAGATCCTCTGGCGCGCCGCACCCGAAGCGCTCGAGGAGCTCCGGACATCCGCGCTCGAGCAGCCGAGCGAGCGCCGCGCGATCGACCAGTCCGGGGTCGCCACGCCGGCAGCCGCTCGAGACACCGAGACGCAGGTCCCCCATCACGCGCTCGCTTCCCGAGTCGAACGCGGCTCGGTCGAGCTCGCTCGCGAGGAGCCGCACACCACAGTTGATGTCGAAGTCGACGCTGCCGGGAGAGATGGCCCCGTGGGGAAGCAGCGTCGCCGCGACCCCACCGGCGGGGGAGCCGCAGCTCTCGCGCATGTCCGGCATTCCGAACGCCGATCCGAACAGGCCCGGGAGCCGCGCGACGTCGAGGAGCTGCTGGAGGCCACGGCCCTGCGCGAGCTCGGCGAGCAGCTCGGGATCGGCGAACACGTGCGCGCGGCGAGGGCCGGTCTCGTCGACCAGCTCGTACTCGAACGGCGCGATCAAGGAGGTGCGGATGGCCATGGCGCGACCCGAGGCGAGCCTCTGAAATAGCTCGCTGCTCTGCTGAGGCTGCATTCGACATGCCCGCTCGATCGCCGGACCGTTTCGCGGGGTCACGCAGACCGTTTGAGCAGGCTCGCGAGAACACGACTGACGCGACGACCATGATCCTCTCGTATGGAGTCCGAAGCTGGGCTATCGAGCAAAGGTAGTCAACGTCGAAGCACCCTTTGGCAAAGGCCAATTCGTGGCTCGACGAGGGCGACACTTCGCCACACCGCGCATCAGCGTGACATCGGTGCTCCACTGGCGGATGGCGGCGCAGAAGGTTGGCGTCCTTCTGTCGCAATGCCGCTACACCAGGCGAGATTTCGTTGCGTCGTGCCGCAGCGCCGAGCTGATGGCTCAGGCGCGGAAGCGGGCACCGCGATCCCGCGCTCAGCGCTGCGCGCCCTGGAAGTGGCGACGCAGCGCGATGCCCACGAGCGCGGGCACTGCGCCCGCGACGATCGCGAGCAGCCAGTCGTCGGCGTGCAGCGGCGCGACGTGCAGCAGCCGCGCGAGCGGAGCGATCTGGATGAGCAGCGCGGCCGATGCCATCGTCGCCACCACGATCACGCGGGCCGTGGTCGTGCGGAGCTGGCTGAGGCCTGCCGTCATCGTGGCGCTCGCGGCGAGGAGCATCACCATCACCATCGCGCGCGCGTGCTCGACCGCCGAGCCGTCGCCGAGCGCGCGGACATAGCCGAAGATCAGGATCCCGGTCACGCCCAGCGATCCGAGCGCGATCATCACCCAAGCCCTCGCGTCGAAGAAGCGCGCCGCGCTTCGGCGCGGCAGCGCGCGGAGGTCCGCCGTGCGTGGCGCCTCTTGGAACACCAGCAGCGCGGTCGGGTGGATGACCAGCTCGAGCCACACGACGTGGATCGGCAGGTAGAGCAAGGGGTAGCCGACGAGCGGGATGAGCGCAGCCGTCGCCACGAGCGGAAGGTGCACCATCATCAGGTACGCGAAGCTGAGCTGCAGGTTGCGGAACAGCTGCTGCCCTTCGGCGATCGCGCGCACGATCGTGCGGAAGTCGTCGTCGAGGAGCACGATCGACGCGATGTCGCGTGCGCTGTCGGTGCCTCGCTCGCCCATCGCGATCCCGACGTCGGCCGCCTGGAGCGCCGGCACGTCGTTCACGCCGTCGCCCGTGACGGCGACGACCTCGCCCACACGCTGAAGCGCGCGAACGAGCGCGAGCTTCTGGGCCGGGCGCGCGCGAGCGACGACGTCGACTCCGGTGAGATCGAACGCGTCGTCTCCGGCGATCTCCTCGGCGTCGACGACGCGCGGGTGCTCCCCTCCCAGCCGCAGCTCACGCGCGATCGCGGTCGCCGTCCCCGCGTGATCTCCCGTGACCATCACGATGCGGATGCCGGCCGCCTGCGCCGAGGCGATGGCCTCCGGGACGCCCTTCCGCACGGCGTCCTCGCACGCGAGGAGCCCTCGGAGCCGATACGCCGCATCGGGCTCGACGCCCTTCGGCCCATCGTCGTCGAGCGCACGCTCCGCGCACGCGATCACCTTGCGCCCCTCCGAGGCGAGCTCGGACGTGCGCGCGAGCCAGGTGCGCAGCTCTTCCGCGTCGAGCGCGCACATCCCGAGCACGACCTCGGGCGCGCCCTTGGTGACCGCGCGGCGAGCGCCGTCGCCGCCGTCGACGATGGCGGTCTCGCGTCGACGATCCTCGGTGAAGGGGAAGCTCTCGAGCGCGCGCGCCTCGGGATCGCGGGGCAGCGCTGCGAAGATCGCGTCGTCGAGCGGATCGCCCGTCTCGCGGCGCGAAGCGAGGGCGGCGACCTCGAGGAGCTGCGCCTCCGTCGTCCCGTCCGGGACGATGCGGTGCGTGATGCTCAGACGTCCCGCCGTCAGGGTGCCGGTCTTGTCGGTGCAGATGCAGGTGACTCGCCCGATGTTCTCGACGACGACGGCGCGCCGCACGAGCGCCTTCTGTCTCGCCAGGCGATAGACGCCCACGCCGAGGAAGAACGTGAAGACGAGCGGAAACTCCTCCGGGAGCGCTGCGACGGCGAGCGTGGCGGCGCTGACGAGCGCGTCGAGGATCCCGAAGCCCTGGTACCAGCGCACGAACGCCAGCGCGACGCAGATCGCCGTCGCGAGCGCGAGCAGGATGGTGACCAGGCGCGAGATCGCGCCTTGCAGCGGCGTGCGAACGCTCGCTCCGAGAGGGCGTGCGGAGCGCACGATCTCGCCATAGATCGTCTCTTGCCCGGTCAGGACGACGCGCGCTCGCGCCTGGCCGGTCAGCAGCCTCGTCCCCGCCGATACCCAGTGCTCGTCGGGCACGTACGGCCCCTCGCGCGCAGCAGCGATCGGTCGCTTCCGCACCGGGACCGCCTCGCCGGTGAGCGCCGACTCGTCGACCTGGATCTCGCCGCCCGAGACCACGACCGAGTCGGCCGGGACGAGCTCTCGCGGCGAGAGCACGACGAGATCGCCGGGGACCAGATCTCGCGCCGGGACGCGCGCCACAACCCCCTCGCGCACGACCTCTGCCGACACGGCGATGCTCGACCCGAGCGCCCGGGTCGAGAGCTGAGTTCGTCGGTGCAGCGCGGCGTCCATCACGACGAGCGGCACGACCGACGCCAAGAGCACGACGCTCTCGGTCACCTGCCCGAGCACCGCGTAGACGCCGCCGGTCCCGAGCAAGAACCAGATCATCGGGTCGCGCACCGTGTCGAGGATCAGCGTGCGGAGCCCGGAAGGCCTCTCACCCACGATGTCGTTCGCGCCGTAGCGCGCCCTTCGCGCGGCGACGTCGCTCTGCTCGAGCCCGCCTGGCGGAAGTTTCGCGTCCTGGAGCCGGTCGGGCGGGATGCCATGTCTCATGTCCGCGGGTACCTACACGCGGTGCGGCGGTCTGCCGGTCCTCTCCTGCGCGCGGTCGACGATCGGTTCGGGGTCAGTGGCCGATTGGCTATCGGCTCTGCTCTGGGTGAGCGGGCCGGTCACCACGCGGAGAGGCCGGGGAGATCGCGGCTGTGCGCTCGCTCCGGCGTCGCTGCCGGCGACGGTGGCGACGGGGTCTCGACGTGCTCGGTGGCCGTCGCCGACGTGGTCGTCCGGTGCAGCGGACGCGCGGCACGCGTCGGATCGACGGGATCGAGACCGAGAGGAAGTGCGGGCTCTGCGACCGGCGGCTCGACGACCAGCGGCTCGACGACAGGCGGCTCGACGACCAGCGCCGCGACGACAGGCGGTTCGACGACCAGCGGCTCGACGACCGGCGGCGGAACGACAGGCGGCGGGACGACGGGGGCGTCGATCGTCGCGGACATCGAGCCGCGAGGCGGCTCGACGGAAGGCCTTGCGTTCATCCAGGCCCCGACGACGACGAGCGCCGCGATCACCAGCGAGACGGCGGCGATCGGCGCGAGAGGCAGCCGCGGCATCGGGGGCCGCTCGGGCGAGGAAAGCGGGGCCGCCAGGCGCGGCGCTGTCGCGAGGAAGCCGAGCTCCGCGTCGCGGCCCTTGGGCCTCGCGACTGGTGGTGGGGGATCCGCGTCGGCCAACGCTGGGGGAGGCGCGAGCGCGGCGAGGGCCGGGCCGGCGCCTTCGGTCGACGCTCCCGTCGAGACGCGAGCGCGCCTCGAGGTCGCGGCCCGCGTCGCCGTGTCGAGCTCGATGTCGATGTCGTCATCGGAGCTCATCGCGCCGGGGTCCGAGTCGTCTTCGTCGGGCGCTCTCGGCGGCGGGATGGACATCGGCGGCGTATCGCTCGCGCCCACGGCCGGAACCGCCACGCCGGCCGCGGTCGCGGTGCGGCGGAGCTCGTCGGCGAACGCGTCCATCGTGGGCCAGCGCTGATCGGACTTGGACGCGAGCGCGCGATCGATGACGGCAGCGACGGCCGCCGGAACGGCCGGCGCGACGGTGGCGAGCCCGGGCGCCTGCTCCATCATGATCCGCGCCATCAGCATCGTCGGCGTCTGCGCCTCGAACGGGATGCGGCCGGCGAGGCACTCGAAGAGGATCACGCCGATCGCCCAGATGTCGGTCGCGGTGCCGACATCCGGCGTCCCGCGCGCTTGCTCGGGCGACATGTACGCTGGCGTTCCCATCACGGTGCCGACGCGGGTCGAGACCGTCGCTGCGGCGCCGCCGTCCTTCGGCATCACCTTCGCGATCCCGAAGTCGAGCAGCTTCGGCACGACGCGGCCGTGGACGTTTCGCGCGAGAAAGACGTTGTCGGGCTTGAGGTCGCGGTGGATGACGCCACGTTCGTGCGCCATCGCGAGCGCGTGCATCACCGGAAAGAGCAGAGCGAGCGTGAGGTCGAGCCGGAGCGTGTCCTTCCGCTCGAGGTGCTCGCGGAGCGACTCGCCGTCGAGGAGCTCGAGGACCTGAAACGCCGTGCCATCGTCATCGACACCGTAGTCGAGCACGTCGACGACGTTCGGATGGCGCAGCGCGGCGGCCGCCTTGACCTCGCGAACGAAGCGCTTGGCGAGCGTGGGATCGGCGGCGAACTCGCGCCGCAGGACCTTCACGGCGATCGGGCGGTCGGTCCCGAGGTGCCTCCGACGGAAGACGACGCCCATGCCGCCCTTCCCGAGGATGGTGCCGAGCTCGTACCGCCCCGCGAGGATGGCGCCGCGTCCTAATTCGCCGGTCTGCACCACCTTCGAGAGCCTAACGGCCGGGCAAGGGCGGGTCAACGAAGGGCGACCTGCCGCTCTTGGAGCGGGGGCGCCAGTGTGCGATCGTCCAGCGCATGCGTTTGGGAGTCGCGCTGGGGATCTGTGTCGCATGCACGTTCACGACTACGGCGCACGCGCAGCCTTCCGATGACGCGACCGAGGCTCGTGCGCTCTTCGAGCGCGGGGTCGAGCACGCGACCGCCGAGTCCTGGGGAGAAGCGCTCGAGTCCTTCCAGGCCTCGCTCGCGCATCTCGAGCGTCCCGCGACCCGGCTCAACGTCGGCGCGGCGCTCCTTCGGCTCGGCCGCTTCATCGAAGCGCGCGCGGTGATGGATGTCCTTCTGGCTTCGAGCGCGGGAGACGCTAGCGAGCGGGCACGTGCATCCGAGCTGCGCGCGCGCGCCGTCGAGGGCATCCGCGTGATCGAGGTCCACGTCGAGCCCGAGACGGCGATCCTCCGCGTCGACGGCGCGGTGCGCGAAGGCGCGGCGGCAAGCGGACGCCTCGAGCTCGATCCCGGGCGCCATCGCCTCGAGGTACGCGCCGAAGGCTACTCGTCCGAGACGAGAGAGCTCGATCCGGCGACCGCCGCCGTGGTCGTGCGCCTCGCCGCGCTCCCCGCGCACCTTCGTGTCCGCGCGAGCGTCGAGGGCGCGGCGATCACGATCGACGGCGAAGGACGAGGGACGACGAGCGCGGAGGTCGACCTCGCGCCGGGCCGCCACGAGCTGGTCGTCACGGCTGAAGCGCACCAACCCTTCGAGCGCTGGCTCTCGCTGACGAGCGGACAGGATTTCGAGCTCACGGCGTCGCTCGAGCGCATCCAGTCCGCGAGCCTGCTCGAAGATCCCTGGTTCTGGGGCGTGAGCGGGATCGTCCTCGCGATCGTGGCCGGCGTGAGCATCGGTCTGGGTGTGGGGCTCTCGAGCGCGCCCGGGTACGACGGAGGAACGCTGGGCGACGTGTTGAGGCCGCAGTGAGCGCGCAGGTGCACCGCGCGAGGGTGCTGCGTGTCGTGCTCCCGCTGGTGCTGCTGTCCACGAGCCTTCCGCTCGTCGGTTGCGCGGAGCAGCCGACCCAGCTCCTCGTGACCATCGAGTCGGACCTTCCGACGGACCAAGAGCCGCCCATCCTGGGAGACGGCGTGCTGCGCGCCGTCCGGGTCGAGGTGTGCGAGGAGAGCTGCACCGATCCGCGCGCACCGCGTGACGAGCGGCGGTGGACGATCGGTCGGCGCGCCGATCAAGCGCAGCACGCGCTGCCCATCTCGTTCGGCGTGGCACCGCGCGATCCGGCGCGGCCCGGGGCCGTGGAGATCATCGCGTACGCGCTGCGGTCGAGCGGCACGACCGAGGACGTCCTTTTCTCGACGGCGCGAACCATCGCGTTCACCGCGGGTCGCCGCGTGCCGGTCCCCCTCTTCCTCGCGGCTGGCTGTCGTAGTCGAAGCTGCCCCACGGGCACGACCTGCGGCCCCGACGGCGAGTGCATCGCATCGGGCGGCGACGCGGGCGTCGCTCCGGACGACGCATCGGCGAGCGATGCTCGGGTCGACGTCGACGCAGGCACGGGCTGCGGGCCCTCCGCGCCCGGCGGGCTCGGGACGCCGACCCTAGAGGGCGAGCGAGGTGTGACCTCCGGCGCGGTCACGGCCGTGTCGTTCGCTCCGGACCAGAGCACGCTCACGGGCGGGCTCGGAACGAGCGCGTTCGACTGGGATGGTGCGCACACCGCCGTGCCTGCCTACTTCGTGAGCCGCCGCGGCACGGCGGGCACCCCGTCGTGGACGACGTTCATCACCTACGACCCGGACCGCCGCAGCCCGTGGGCGTCCGTCGCGCAGATCGTCGAGCAAGACGGGGTGG